>JAJFUA010000410.1 GCA_021372635.1 Desulfobacteraceae bacterium
GTGGGCGGAGGGGTCATCTTCATCCCCCTGCTCCTCTATTGCATGGTTCGGCAGGGAGTTCCCGAAGAGTTCATCATGCACCTCGCCCTGGGCACTTCGATGGCGAGCATCATGTTCACCGCGGTCTCGAGCACTCTCGCCCATCACAGGCAGGGAGCCGTCCGGTGGACGATCGTGCGCCGCATCGTGCCCGGCATCCTGCTGGGAACCTTTCTCGGCTCCTGCATCGCTTCGCGCCTTTCCACCGGTTTTCTGAAGGTCTTTTTCGTCGTTTTTCTCTTCTACGTCGCCTTCCAGATGGCGCTGGACAAGAAGCCCAAGCCTTCGAGGCACCTCCCGGGACGGCCGGGAATGTTCGGGGTGGGCAACCTGATCGGGGCCGTCTCGAGCCTGGTGGGCATCGGGGGAGGGACGATGTCGATTCCGTTCATGATGTGGTGCAACATCGCGGTGCACGAGGCCATCGGGACGTCGGCGGCCATCGGCTTCGCCATAGCTCTCGCCGGGACGGCGGGCTTCCTGTTCAACGGGTTTTCGCTGCCGGGCCTGCCGGAACACTCCATCGGGTTCATCTACCTGCCCGCGCTCGCGGGGATCGTCTTCGCCAGCGTGCTGACCGCTCCGCTCGGGGCCTGGCTGGCTCACAAGCTCCCCGTGGGAAAGCTCAAGCGCTCCTTCGCCCTGCTCTTCCTCGCGGTCGCCGTCAAGATGCTGATCGACCTGCTGTGAGACGCGGAGCGGGCAAGTCGGCCCGAACCGATTCTCGAGAGACTGAGCCGGCCAGTCCTCGCCAATCGGCATTTCCTTCCACCCGACATGTGAATTTCGACCACTGCCCGTGGTCTCGCATACCCTTGCCAATACCGCAACCGTTTAGCCATCAATATTACCTATTTGCCCTCACCGGTCTTTGACTTTATAGATTGATGGCGGCCTGCGTCGGCAGAATTCCGCCCCACTCGCAGGACGATTCCGCAGGATTGCATATCGTTCAGGAGCATTGCAGGCCGGAACGCCGTCCGGCAAAATGAACGGAACCGCTCGGTCCGGACTCCCCCGCCCGTCGCCCGTTCGGAAAGAATACATGGAAAAACATCGAATTGCCGCCGGGATCGACATTGGATCGCGCTCCATCGAACTGGTGGTATGGGAGGGCGCCGGCCCGGTATACCAGGCGAAGGCGTCGACAACCTTCGATCCCCTGGCTCAGTGCGAGAAGCTCATGGACGGTCTCAAGGCAGACCGTATCGTGGCGACCGGCTACGGCCGAAAGCTCTTCACCGAATCCTTTCAGGAAAAGGTTACCGCCATCACCGAAATCCAGGCCTATGCTCTGGGGGCCCGTTATCTCTACCCGGAAGCCCGGACTGTACTCGACATCGGAGGCCAGGACACCAAGGTGATTCTGCTCACTCCTCATGGCAAGCTGGCCAGATTTGAAATGAACGACCGCTGTGCCGCGGGCACCGGAAAGTTCCTGGAATTCATGGCGACGGCTTTGCAGATCCCGCTCGAAGATTTCGGAGCATTTGCGTTGCGCTCGGGCAAGCGCATCCGGATCAACAGCATGTGTACGGTATTTGCGGAAAGTGAAGCCACCTCGCTCATGGCGCGCGGCGAGCGCGCTGAAGACATCGCCATGGGCCTGCATCGGGCAATCATTCAGCGGACGGTCGGCATGCTCCGGCGGGTGGGAATGGAAGCCCCCCTGATCTTCGCCGGAGGGGTGGCCCACAACCCGTGTGCCGGAAGAGTGCTGGAGGAATGCCTGAACGCCCCGGTCATCATCCCGGACGAGCCCGACATGGTGGGCGCTATCGGCGCTGCCCTTCACGGCATCAACAAGGAATAGGAAAGGAAGATCCAGTGCGACCCGAAATCATGAAAGAGTTCGAACGGGCCGGAGAGCTTTCGCTGCTGCGGCTTTCCGAACACAGGGAAGCCGGGGGTAAAGTCGCGGGACTCTACTGTCTGTTTGCGCCAACGGAACTGGTGCGGGCAGCAGGAGTGATCCCGGTTAGCCTCTGCGGCAAGAAGGAAGCCCCGATCGCTGCCGCAGAAAAGACGCTGCCGCCCAATCTCTGCCCCCTCATCAAGTCCAGTTACGGCTATGCGGTTACGAACACCTGCCCATTTTTCTGCGCGTCGGATTTCATCCTGGGAGAGACCACCTGTGATGGAAAGAAAAAGATGTTCGAGCTGATGGGAAGGATCAAACCCCTCCATCTCATGCATCTGCCCTATGATGCCAGAGGCGACCATGCCCTTGCTTTCTGGACGCAGGAAATGACCAGGTTGAAAGGCTTTCTCGAAGGACAGACCGGCAGGAGCATAGAAGCCTCGGAACTGAACCGCCAGATCGGTCTTCAGAACGAAGTCAGAAGGCTGCTCTGGAAAATCTCCCGGTACAGTGCGGCTGCAGCGGTCCCACTCTCCGGCCTGGACATGATGACGGTGATGGAAACCAAAAGCTCCTGCTTCGACCTGCAAGCCTATGCCGGACTGTTGCGCCAACTCATTGAAGAACTGGAAGTGCGCTCCACAGATGGTGTCTCCGTCCACCGGCCAGGCGCCCCCCGCCTTTTGCTCACCGGCTGTCCCGTCGGCAAGGGTTCGGACAAGGTGCTGCGGCTCATCGAGGAATGCGGCGGCGTGATTGTCTCACTGGAGAATTGCACCGGCATCAAAGGCCAGGATTTGCTGGTTGAGGAAGACACGGCCGATCCGCTTCAAGCGCTGGCAAAACGCTATCTGCAGACCCCCTGCTCGTGCATGGCTCCCAATGAGGGGCGGCTGGACCTGCTCCGGCGCCTGGTGGAAGAATACCGGGTGCAGGGAGTCGTCGATCTGACCCTGCAATGTTGCCATACCTATAACGTGGAATCCTTCGTCATCAGGGAATTCCTCGAAGAGAGCCGTAATCTGCCGTTCCTCCACCTGGAAACGGATTATTCCGCCTCCGATACCGAGCAACTGAGGACCCGGATCGAGGCTTTTCTGGAGTTGATCGCCTGAGGGAATGCAACTCGACCCACCCGCCACGCAAAATCCACCCCTGGCATGACGCCGGGGTTCGCTGCCCGGGCGCAGGGCCAATTCGTCGCTTCAGGTGCTCGTGGCGCTCGACGATTGAAGGGCACCGACAAATCGGCGTCCGAGAAAGACGCACTCTTTCAGGCTCTCTCCAGCAGTGCCAGCAACTCTGCGGTCAACTCCCCGTACAGGGGATTGCTTCGTTCGCGGCGCCTCGGCATGGTAACCCGTATATCCTTTCGGATTTCGCCCGGGCTGCCGCTCATCAGGATAATGCGATCAGCCAGATAGACGGCCTCATCGACGCTGTGAGTGACAAAAAGAATGGTTTTTCTGTGTTGCTCCCATATACGCAGCAATTCCTTTTGCATGATGATACGGGTATAGGCATCGAGCGCGCCAAACGGCTCATCCATCAGCAGGACATTCGGATTATTGGCAAGAGCCCGCGCGATGGCAACGCGCTGCTGCATCCCCCCCGACAGTTCATGAGGAAAAGCCTTGCCGAAATCGCTCATACCGATCATGTCCAGGTAGCCACTGGCCACGTCCATTCGCTTATTTCTGGGCCAGCCGGCAAATGTCAGGCCCAAGGCTATGTTATCCAGGACGTTCAGCCAGGGCATCAGAGAATAACTCTGGAAAACCATGCCAATCTCGGGACGTGGTTTCCTGTGTTCCTGCCCGTTATAGAATACTCTGCCCGAACTGGAGGTTTCCAGCCCTGCAATGATGCGCAAAAGGGTGGATTTGCCACAGCCGGAAGGCCCCAGGATGCACACGAACTCGTTGTCATGCACAATCAGGTTCACATCGACCAATGCGCGTATCTTCATGTCGGTCCGACTGTGAAAGGTCTTCTCCAGATGATCAACCCGTATCGTTTCCTTCATGGCTTTCCATCCAAACCGAGCGATTCACGAGCAGAAACCGGCAAGCCTTTCAGTATCTGCATGAATGCAGCTATCGAAAGGCTTGCGCGGCAGAATCGTTCATTTCAGTCTTTTCTAACGTGCTCTGCTTTCCCACGAAAAATATCTGTTGGCGATGAATTTGAAGATGCTGTCCATCAGAGCGCCCACCAACCCGATGCAAATCATGCCTGTAATGACTAAATCGGTTCTGGCCAGTTCATAGGCATGAGTGATGAGATAGCCCACGCCCGCCAGGCTACCCGGCAACATTTCGGCTCCGACCAGGCAGGCCCAGCCAATTGCCAATCCCATTCTGAGACCGTTGATAATGCTGGGCGCGGCGGCTGGTATAAGGATCTTGAAGAATATGTCCTTTTCGCTGGCGCCCAATACCCTGGCAGAATCAATCAAAGTCTGGCGTACATTCTGTACTCCGAACGTAACACTGGCGACAATAGGGAAAAAGCTCCCAAGACCGATCAGAAATACCATCGCTATCTTGAAATTGCCCCAAAATACGTATTGCTGTCCGAATGGCATGTCGAAACAACTGGCTATGCTCGAAACCCCGAATATGGCCAGTGCCAGAGGCTGCCAGGCCAGGGGGGGAATGGGCTTGAAGAGGTTGGTGAAAGTCTCGAACAGCTTCCTGGCGACTTTGCTGTAGCCCATCAACACACCCAGGGGTACGGCTATCAGGACACCGGCCGTGTAACCGCACAAGACCCGCACCAGACTGACGCCGATATTGCGCGGAATGGAACCCAGGCCTATGAAATTGTCCGTGGCATGGATGAAGTTGCCCATCACTCCGTCAAGAGTGGGCAGAATCGCCGCGTTCTGTACCTGACGGGCGGAAAGCTGCCAGACCAGCAGCAGCAGCGCGGGCATAATGAACGGGAGCATCAGCATGGTGAGAGTTTTTCGCATTGGATCCTCTTCACAGCTTCTCAGGAAAGCCCGGCAGTCAGGATGCGAGGGATGTTCCCAGGCGGAGGACAGAACCCGGCACGAGACGCAGTGACGGGACTCGCCCCAGAGGCAGAGTCCCCGGGCCTGGGACAGCCGAGGCTTCGGGCGGGAATGTCACCTCCTGCCCGAAGCCGGTTTCGATCGGAATAAAATACCCCTCAGGCCGCCTATTTCTTTCCGCCGGTCTTTATTTTTTGCAGAAACGACAAATCGAATACTTCTTTCTCCACCACGGTGTAATCAGCGTTCTTGAGGCGGCCGTTGAACTTGCCCATTCCTTTGATGGCGTTGAAATAGATTCCAATCCCGTTGAGCCACTCCCTGGAAGGATCGTTGCTGTAAACGATATGTTTGTTGCTGGCCATGACAATATCTTTTCCAACACCGATTATGGGTGCGTTGATCTCAGCGAACCTTTCCGGCTTTGTATTGGCATAGTCAAGGCAATCGGCAACAACGCCGACGAGCGCCTCGACGACTTCGGGGTGTTCCCTGATGACTTTGCCGGTGGCTGCCATGACGCAGCAGGGGAAGGTCGACCATTTTCCTTGCGGAGGAAAATCCTTCAAGGTCATGACGATCTTTCCCAGACCCTGTGAGACTGCGTTTTCAGGATTGGCGGAGGGCCCCACCCAGGCATCCACGGCGCCACTTCTGATGGAACCAAGCAGATTCTGCGGGCCTTTCAGGTCAACCATCAGCACATTCGCCTTCGTATCGGCAGGGTCCTCGGTAAGCTTCAATCCAGCATCCCGCAGAACGGATTCTATGAGTATTCTGGGACCACTGGTGGCGGAGTGATAGCCGATCTTGACGGGTGTCTTTGAGTTTTCAACATATTTTTTGAAAGCATCGAAGCCATAAAATTCGGTAGTGGAATTCATGACCATGCCTACACCCCCGCCCTGCAGAGGGGAGAGGATCTTAACGTCGGTACCGACATCGTAAGCGGACAGCATGGCGGTATTGGAGCATAGAACCGTGTCCAGTTGTCCCTGAGCCATCATGGTGGCGGCTTCAGCGCCGCTCTTGCTGACAAGCACGTTGAATTTTGCGATCACTTTGCCGTTTTTCAACAACTCGAACTGATTGTCGCTGACAGGATGGATGCGTACGGGCTTATTGGCGAAGGCCTTCGAGTCTTTCATCGCCACATTGGGCAGACAGGTATGGGTATCGGTACCGTAAGCAAAAGACAGAACAGGGATTTCCTTTGCTTCCGCCGATCCGGCCCCTACGTTCCCAATACCACTCAGGCCGATCAGCACAGTCAACATGAGACATGAAACCAGGGCTCTTTTCAGCATGGTATGCTCCTTTCTCAAGAGATGGGATGATTCTCGGGTGCAATTCGATCGAGCAGGATCCAATGTCGATGCTGGTGATGGTGATAGTGATGGTTCCAAAGGGCTTTCCCTGTACCGACTCTTTGTGCGCCATACGCCGTGGTCTCTGAACCCTCGCACGGTCGCCCCCCTTACGGCACAGCCCTCCCGGCCCGCCACAGGAGGATACAGCCTGTGACCACAGAAGCCGACAGTCCCTTGATAGATCGGTTATTCCGATATAGCAAATAGTTAATATTTATAATAGCCCGTTCCGGAGATAGGTATCCGCGATATCGTCGTCCCATGCAAGTGCGTGGGATCTTCTCCGAGGGCTAAGGGATTCTTCGCTTCGGGCGGGAAATCCTTACAGCGGCGCAACCGGATGCCGGAAGACGCCCCTTTCTTTCCGGGTCGGCGGCCATCAAAATCACCAGTGATACCAGGATGTTTCGAGAGATGAATGCATTGCGGACGGACCGCCGCAGATGGAATGCCGTCCATGCGGGGATGGAGATCGAACCTCGATGCCGGACAAGATCTTCCCACCCATCAGTTTCTTGGGATTGGGGGCAAGGATCGACGCCGACGCGTTCTCTCCTGAAACGCGCGTGGAAACCTGTCTGGAAAACGATGTCAGTCGACTTTATCCGGGACATTCACGGCAAGGAATGGAACCGGTAGCAGCAAGGACGACTCCCCCCTGCGTCAACCTCTTGCGGGTGCGACGGAAGGGGCTCTTCCGACCTTGAGGCCGGTCGCCAGCAGCCCGGCCAGCAGCGGGCAGCAGACCAGCAGGCCGATGCCGCATTCGATCCCCGCGGATTCGACAACCATCCCCATCAGGCCGACCCCCAGCCCTCCGGCACCGACGCCGAGGCCGAGCATGATTCCCGACGCCATGGCGGCGTTCCTGGAGATCACTTCCTGGGCGACCACCACCGTCACGGAAAAGGACGCCATGAGGGTCGCGCCCGCAAGCGCCAGCAGCACATGGCTCATGATTCCCGAAGAATGGAGAAACAGGAAGAAAAGCGGGGTGGAAAGGATCTGGGACCATACGATCACGACCTTCCTGCCGAAGATATCGGAGAGATAGCCTCCGATCAGCCCGCCGGCGGCGCCTGCGAAAAGCATGAGGAACACCATCCGCCCGCCGGTTACGAGGGGAACGTCCAGGTGCTTGAGGTACAGGGGCAGGAAAGCCGCCAGACCGAAAAAAGCCAGGGATCGGACGGTCACCACGAGCACGATCTTGCCGAGTTCGATCCAGTTTGCGCGCAGCACGGACCAGATGGGGGACGGCGCGGCCTTCTTCGCCGGGGAAATCTTCGGGGCGGTGAACCAGAGCAGGATCGCCACGGCGATTCCGGGCAGCGCGAAAAACGGGGTTGTTTCCAGCCCGTACGCCTGGACGACGGGTATGGCGATCAGCGGGGTCATCGCCCAGCCGACGTTGCCGCAGGTGATGAAAAACGCCTGAAAAAACCCTTTCCTGTCGCCGCTGAGGGCCGTGACCATGGCGGAAGCCTGGGGATGGAACGACGCC
>JAJFUA010000414.1 GCA_021372635.1 Desulfobacteraceae bacterium
TCCCGTCTGCGGGGCCAGGGACGGTTTCTTCGGCCTGATCCGCGGAGATTTCGTGGATCTCGACTGGCATGAACTCGTCGGCTGGATCAACCGCCCCAGTTCGGAGATCGGGACGGCGCGGTTCAATCTCGAAGAGGACGACGTGGCGGCGATCGCCGAGAACATCCGCAGGCACAACGTCAGGGGCCTCATCGTCATCGGCGGGTGGGGTTCCTACCTGAAGGTTGCCGAACTGGTCGAAAGGCGGGAAGACCTGGAGGCGCTCAAGATCCCGATGGTGCTGATCCCGGCGACGATCGACAACAATCTTCCGTGCACGGAATTCTGCATCGGCTCCGATACCGCGCTGAACAACATCACCGAGGCGGTGGACAAGATTCGGCACACGGCGGGCGCGACAAGGCGCGCGTTCATCGTGGAAGTCATGGGAAAGCAGTGCGGATTCCTGGCCCTCCTGAGCGCCCTGGCCACGGGAGCCGAAAAGGCCTACCTTCCGGAGAAGGGCATCAGCCTGGCGGAACTCAACGGCGATGTGGAGAACCTCAAGAGGAGTTTCGAGCGGGGCAAGCGGATGGTGATCTTCATGCACAACGAACAGTCTTCGTTTCATTATACGACGGATTTCATCCGCCGCCTGATGGAAGAGGAAAGCAAGGGACAGTTCGAGGTGCGCACGGCGATCCTCGGTCACGTGCAGCGCGGCGGGGTCCCCACCGCCTTCGACCGGATCCTGGCCAGCCGGATGGGCGCGAAAGCCGCTTTCACCATGATGGACGCCCTGAATGCCGGGACTTCCGAGGTGACAGTCCTGGGGCTGTCGGGGAGGGGGATTACGGCCAGCGGGCTTCCCGCCGCCCTCCGGGAGATGGACGTGCGGCGGGGCAGGCCGAAGCGCGAGTGGTTCATGCAACTGCTGGAAATGGCCGACGCGCTGGCCAAGCTCGACGCGGGCAAAGACGCCGGAGGATCCCTGCCGGTCTGTAACGCTTTGTAACAGTTGTGCCGTTTTATGACAGATGTAACGTCCTGACACAGCAGATTGCCCGGCCTCTCTTCGATCGAAAGGGCCGGGGGGCGAAATCTCCCCCGGCCCATTGGCGACGGCGCCGCTAGCAATCTCCTTCTTCCCCGTCGAACGGGATCAGCCGGGCCGGGTCGGTCTGGTCTCTTTCCGCTCCGGCCGTCAGGGCTTTTCCGCTTGCGGGATCGTTTCCGCGCAACCGTTTCGCCGGGGTTACCGAAACGGCCACGGTTCGTACTGCGGCTGGTTTTCGGCCTCCCGCCGCCCGGGCGGTCCCCTTCCGATCCCGCTGGACCCCGCCGTGCTTTTCGCCCACGAGCTGGCTGAGCGCGTCGACCAGTTCCTCCATGCGTTCCGCCTGGCCGTTCATCTGCTGGGATGCGGAAGCCGATTCCTCGGCGTTGGCTGCATTCATCTGCACGACCCTGTCCATTTCGTTCACGGCCTTATTGATCTGCTCGATCCCATGGGACTGCTCGTTGGACGCTTCTGTGATCTCTCCCACCAGTTCGCTGGATCTTGCCACGCCGGCCGCCGCTTCGCGGAACTCCCGGTCCGTCCTCTCGACCAGTTCCGATCCCTCCTTGACCTTCTTTACCGTGCCTTCGATCATGCTGGCGGTGTGCCTGGCCGCTTCGGCCGAGCGCATGGCGAGGTTTCTCACCTCTTCCGCAACGACCGCGAAGCCCGCTCCGGCCTCGCCGGCCCTCGCCGCCTCCACCGCCGCGTTCAGGGCCAGGAGATTCGTCTGGAAGGCGATTTCATCGATCGTCTTGATGATTTTGGACGTTTCCTCGCTCGCCTGGGAGATTTCCGCCATGGAAGCCGTAAGCTGCTCCATCGACCGGGTGGCGAGCGTCACCGTTTCCTTGGTGTTTTCCGACAGGCGTTTGGCCTCGCCGGCATGCTCCGCGTTCATCCTGGTCATCGAAGCCATTTCTTCCAGTGAGGAGGACGTTTCCTCGAGGGATGCCGCCTGTTCGGAAGCCCCTTCCGCAAGCTGGGTGCTGGCCGAGGAGACCTGGCTGGAGGCGGCCGCAACCTGCTCGGCGCTCGCGAGCAGTTCCCTGCTCATTCCTCCCAGGGATCGGGTCACGGACCGGGCGATCAGGAAGGTGACGAGGAAAGCGACGGCCAGGAGGGAGAGCAGCAGCGCGATCTGGATCTTTTCGTATTCCCAGGATTTCTGGTCGATCTCGTTTTCGAGGGTTTTCGTCTCCTCCTTGACGTTGTCGATATAGACGCCGGTGCCGATGAAGAAATCCGTCCCCGGAATGGGGTGGACGTAAGTCAGCTTGGGCTGGACCCCTTTTCCTTCCTTTTCGAACCAGTACTCGGTGAATCCGCCGCCCTTCTTGGCCGCCTTGACGCAGTCCTCGACCATGCGGTTGCCCTTCGAATCCACCAGGTGCATCATGTTCTTGCCGTTATCGGCCTTGTTGATGGGGATGTTGATGCGGACCCCGTCCATGTCGTAGGAGAAGAAATACCCGGACTTGTCGGCGAAAAACCGGATGGGATCCGTCTCGTTGAAGACGATGGCCATCTTCTCTTCCCGTGTTTTAGCGTTTTTGACCTTTTCGGCCAGCGTCGAGGCTTCGACTTCCGCCACGGCCTTGAGCGTCTCCTTGTATCCGTTCAGAATATGGTTCTGCACCCGTGGAAGGGTAATATGCGTTTCGATGGTTTCCTTGGTGTAGATGCTCATCCCCACGGCCAGCGCCAGCACGATCATAAACAGCAGTGGAAGGCAGAGAATCCTGGTTTTGATGCTCGTTCGACGTAGTTTTTTCAACATGATCTTTTTCCCCTTTTTTTATGCATAAGGATATCGACAGCTTTCCCATACGGGTACGAACGTCTCTGGATAAGGGCTCGTTCGGGTGACTTCGACGAGCCCATACATGGGAACCATCCGCCGCGGCCCCGCCTATGCAAAAGTTGCGCCTTGTTCAAAGAGATCTTCGGGATGGCGGAACGAAAAGGGAAGGGGCGTGAAGCCGTTCGGCCGGGGGCGCAGGGGAGACGGTCCGGCCGAACGGCTGAGAGAGTTGTGCGGTGTTGCGCAGGGAGAATGCCCTGGAATGAGGGCGGGAAACCGAGGCGTATGGCCGCATTCGCGGGCGGGCGCGGTCAGAAGCCGTAGAGTGTTCCAAACTTTTCGTTCAGGTAGCGGATCAGGTGGTCGGGGTTCAAATCCTCGGAAGTCGCCTGGAGCAGAAGCTGACGCGGCGAATAACGTTTTCCCTGCGCATGGATCTTCTCCCGGAGCCAGCCGAGAAATGGTGCGAACTCGCCGCGCGCGAAGAGGGACTCCAGGCCGGGCACGTCCTCTTTCGCCCGGCTGTAAAACTGCGCGGCGTACATGTTTCCCAGGGTGTACGTCGGGAAGTAGCCGAAGGAGCCGCTCGACCAGTGAACGTCCTGCATCACGCCGAGGGCGTGGTCGGGAACGGTCAGTCCCAGGGTTTCCTTGGTCTTTTCGTTCCAGAGACCGGGGAGGTCCGCCACTTCGATGCCTTTTCGCAGGAGGGCGATTTCCAATTCGAAGCGCATCATGATGTGCAGGTTGTAGGTCACTTCGTCCGCTTCCGCCCGGATGAGCGAAGGCCGGACAGCGTTGATCGCGAAATGGAAAGTCTCCAGGGGAACGTTCTGCAGGGCGGTGAACCGTTTGGCTGCGGCGGGGTAGAAGTGTTCCCAGAAGCTCAGGGAGCGGCCCACCATGTTTTCCCACAGCCTGGACTGCGACTCGTGCATTCCGTGGGAAAGCGACTGTCCCATGGGTGTTCCCCAGTGAGCGGCGGGAAGCCCCTGTTCGTACAGGGCGTGCCCCGCTTCGTGTATCGTGCTGAACAAGGCCACGGGAAAAGATGTCTCGTCGATGCGCGTGGTGATCCGTGCGTCGCCGGGTGCGATGCCGACGGAAAAGGGATGTGCGGAAACGCCGACGTGCCCGGCCTGGAGCCGATACCCGAGGCGGGAGATCACCTCTGTGCCGAAAAACATTTGATCGCGGCGGGGAAAATGCCTGTGCAGCACGCCTGTCTGCGGCCTCCGCGGGCTGTTCCCGATCCGGTCGAGCAATGCCGCCAGGGCTTCGCGCAGCCTGGAAAAAACGGGTTCGATGGCCTGCGCCGTTTCTCCGGGTTCGTATTCGTCGAGCAGCGCATCGTAGGGTTCATGGCCGATGCCGAGGCATTCGGCCTCCTCTCGCCTGAGGGCGACGATCCGTTCCAGGTACGGGCGGAAACCGTCCCAGTCGTTCGCGGGCTTCGCCTTCTCCCAGGCCATCTCTCCGGCGGACGCCGCCCTTGCCAGTTCGACCGCGAGACGCACGGGGATTTTCGTCGCGCGGTCGTAGCTGCGTCGCCACTCCCTCACGTTCACCGCTTCGACCCCGTACGGGTCCTCTCCCGTTCCGGCACTTTCGGCCTCTGTCAGTTTTTCGCCCGCGACCGGGTCCGTCCGAAGGCCGTGCAGCAGCTTCGCCAGGGTGCCCAGTTGCTCCGACCTGTAAGGATGGCCCTCTTCCGGGAGAAACGTCGACTGGTCCCAATGCAGCAGGCTTTTGACCGATTCCAGGTGGGCCGCCGTCCGGTAGTGGTTCAGCAGCCATTCGTAAGCGCTTCGTGAAGTCGTCGTTTTTTCCATCGGCGGCCTTTCTTTTTTTCGAAAGCGGTGGATTTGCCCTGGAAGCGGCTGCGGCCCGTGTCGCGGGAAGTCTCTGGCGAAAACTCCGGAAAGGTTCCGCCATCGGGACGGTTGCACTTCCCTTCGCCAGTTGTCATATTAACCATGAATTCCCGGTCTGAAACAAGTGCTTCGTATCGTGCGTCAACGTGGGAATGGCGATGATCGATCTGCATAATCATATGCTCCCCGGCCTGGACGATGGCGCCAGGGACTGGGAGCAGAGCCTGCGCATGGCCCGCATGGCGGTGGAGGACGGCATCGAAGCCGTCGTGTGCACGCCGCACTGGACGCCGGGCCTCTACTGCGGCAACACCAGGACCGCGATCCTGCAGGTGGCGGAGGCCCTGCGGGAGCGCCTTGCTCGAGCCGGCATACCGCTTCGGGTATATCCCGGCGCGGAACTGCACCTGGACTACGACCTGCCTCGCAAGCTGGACACCGCGGAAATCCTCACCCTGAACGATACCGGCAGGTATGCTCTCATCGAACTGCACGACGGCGTGCTGCCCCGGAACATGGAGAATTTTTTCTGGGAACTGGAGTCGAGAGGGGTCACCCCCGTCCTGAGCCATCCCGAACGCAACCGCGTGCTGCAGCGGGATCGGGTGCGCCTGTACCGGTGGGTGGAAGCGGGAGTGCTGGTGCAGATCACCTCTTCGAGCCTGCTGGGACGGTTCGGCGGCGAAGCCGAGAGATTCGCGCGGCTTTTGCTGCGGCACAACATGGTGCACGTGCTGGCAACGGACGCCCACGGGCACGACGTCCGGGCGCCCAGGCTGTCCGAAGGGCTGGGGGAAGCCGCCCGCTCGATCGGCGACGAGGCCGCCCGCCGCCTTGTGGTGGAAAACCCCCGGTGTATCGTGGAAGGGAAGCCCATGACACTCGCCGGGCTGATCCCGATCGGAGATTCCTCCGGGCGTTTTGCCGCCTTCCAAAGATTCTTCTCGTTCCTGGGCCTGGGTCCTCAACGCTGACCGGTTGTGGGGATGTTCCCGATACGAGGTCGCTGCCTCCAGTTTTGCAGGTAGGCGAAAGCCTCCCGTGCGGCCTCCCCGGCCCGGCTTTCGTAGGTGTAAAGCTCTACGGTGACGAAGCCGTCGAAGCCGGTTGCCTCGATGGTGTCCAGGACGCCGGCAATGTCCACGGCGCCCGCTCCGGGCAGCAGGTGGTAGTGCTCCCGCGTGGCGGCGATGTCTTCCAGGTGGAAGTGGGGGGCGACGTGTTTCAGGGGGGCCACGAGGGCCGCGGGGTCCTCGCCCACGCAGAAGAAGTGGCCGATATCGAAGTTCAGGCCGAAGACGTCGGGGTCCAGTTCCTTATAGAGGTCCAGGAACTGGGAGCTGTTTTCGATGAGGAGCCCCGGTTCGGGTTCGATCAGGACCCGCACTCCGTTCTTTCTCGCTCGATCCTCAACGGCGGCGAGTCCTTCCCGGAAGTGGCGGAGTCCCTCTTCGGGCTTCATGCCATCGAGCGGGCCGCCGGGTTCGGTGGAAATGTTCGAAGCCTCCAACTCCCGGGCCAGGTCGAGGCAGCGGAGCGTATAGTCCACCCGCTTCGCGCGCAGGGCGGGGTCTTTTTCGATCCAGGACGGGTGATAGGTGTCGCCGTCGGCGTGGTGCATGAAGGCGTTGACGTTCGAAATAGCGAGTCCGTGGTCGTTCAGCGCCCTCCGTATGTCACGGATGTCCGCGTCCTTCACGTGGAGCGGATAGGCGTGGGGGACGTCGGCCATGATCTCGATCCCCTCGTATCCCGCAGCCGAAATGGATGCGATCGCCTCGATCAGGTTGCAGCGCAGAAACGCGTTGGAACTGAAAGCGAACCTCATCTTTTCTTCTCCTCTTCCAATCTTTCGATCTTGCGAAGGACTTTCAGGGAGTCCCTCGCAGCCTCGGCCGGCCGTTCCGGGAACGTGTAGAGTTCCACGGTGACGAATCCCCGGTAGCCGTGAACGTCGAGAAGGCGCAGCAGGGAACCGATCTTCATATCACCCGTGCCCGGAATGAGATGGTAATGCTTCCGCGCCCGTATGTCTTCCAGGTGGACGTGAAAAATCTTCGAGGCGAGGCGGCGCGCGACCCACCGCGGGTCTTCGCCGAGGACGTGGCTGTGGCCGAGGTCCAGGTTGGCGCCGAAGACGCCGGGGTCCAGTTCTTCCAGCAGGGAGGCGAGTTCTTCGCAGTTTTCGACCAGCAGTCCCGGTTCGTACTCGATGCCGACCTTCACGCCGGCGGCCGCAGCGTGTTCGGCGACTTCCCGGAGAGATTCCTTCAGAAGATCCAGGGATCTTTCGGGAAGGGTCCCGGGAACCATGCGCCCGGACGTGATGCTGACACAGGGAGAACCCAGTGTGCGGGCCATGTCGATGCACCGCTTCGTGTAGTCGATCCTCCAGTGTCTTTCCCTCGGTTCCGGGTTGGCGAGAGACGGTTCGAAGAGCGGCTCCCAGAAGGGCCTGCCGTAATAGCCCACGGCCGTGTTGGCATTGATGTTGGCCGGCTGGAGCCCGGTCCGGGCCAGGAGCGCTTTCAACTCCACCAGGTCCCGGCAGTTGACGTCCGGGGCGTAGAGATGCGGGGCATCGGCCAGGAGTTCCACTCCCTCGTATCCTGCCGCTGCGATGCTCCGTACGGCTTCGGAAACGGTATGACGGACGAAAGCGTTCGTGCTGAAGGAAAACTTCATGATCGGCCTCCGGAGCGCCGGCTTCAGGGCCGCCGATCCGGATTCGGCGGCTCGGCGCTGCCTTTTTTATCGTTCATTGCGGGGAAAAACTCCAGGAAGAATTGACCATACCGGTGGGGGCTCCATCCGGCCGGGAATCCGCCGGGGAAAGCGATCGTGCCGCGTATCGCCGCCGACTTCCGGCGAACATCGTCCGGTTTGGGCGCGCAAAAAGCTGTCCGCCTCAAGACGAAGCCGTGAGCTGAACCGTTCCGTTCGCCTGCGGGATCAGGCTTCAGCCGGGCTGATCCGGGTTCCACCGCATGCGGGCGCTTTTGCCTTCCCGGCCATCTTTTCCAGCACGAGCGCCACCTCGCCAGGGTCGTTGTCCATGTAGGAGAGGAATCGCGCATGCAGGTCGTGCCCCTTGGAAATCGTCCCGGATTCCCTGTCCGGCAATACGAGTATGGTGCGGATGCGGTGAAAGAGATGCCGAAGCACGAGCAGTTCTTCCAGGCATTCCCTGTTGTCCGCGACAAGCACGGCGATGGTCGGGTCGCCGAGCGGGCGCCGGAGCCGTTCCAGCAGGCTCATCACGTTGCGGTACACCTCCATGTCGAGCGACAGGCGCTCGACGGCTTCTTCGAGCTTTTCCGCTGCTCCATTCCTGGCGTAATAGATAATGTTCATTACGGATTTCATCTCCCAAGTATCTGATGATTCGCGGCATAGTGCGTATCCACGGAGAATTTGCACAGGGTGTGCCAAAAATTCTCGTGCCTTCCCGGCGGCCGGTGCGGACGGGGTGCCGCTTCCCGCGCTCCGGGCGGCAAGCGGCGTCGAGCAGGGCTACCGGGCGGAATTCCTGAAAGACAGGAATGATCCGGCTGCCGGTCCCCAGGTCGTGCGGTTCCGGTCCGGTTACCCGCACGCCGGGCTTTGCCCGGTCGGATGTGGCGCTCCAGTGTTTCGGACGGGAATCGACGTTGGCCCGGTCATTCGTTCTCCGCCGTTCCGGCAGGGCGATAACATTCCTGCGGGGCAGGAAAAATATCGTTTTCTCTCGCTCCGGCCGGTCTGGCTTCCCGTGTGCATCCCAAAGTGTCCCTCCGTCCCGTTCGGCTCGAGGCGCGAAAATCGGGGGGAATGGCACCTTTTCAAACATTGAGCATTTCAGGCACGACGTTTGCTTATTTACGCACCCTGACATGGACAATTCCTTTGTCCGTGTGAGAAACGCGAGAGGAGGTATTGTTCCAATGCTTTGAACTTGATAAATTCCCGCCTTTTCCCTTTCGGAGAGGGAATTGAGATGACCGCTCGAGGCGAACCCCAGCCGCATTGCCCTTTGCACAACAATATTGGGCTTGATTCCAATTCAAGAACATTCATCCTTCGCATTTTGTGGTGATGTCGGCGCTCCTGAACGACTCCTGCCTGCGTGGTTCTTTAAAGCGGCGGATGGGGCCTGACGTCTGAAAATACCTGTGAGGACAGTTATGAAAGTATGTCTTAAATCCAAGAATCTGCGCGAGCTTTATCCTACCGACATCGTATTTCAAACGGAATACTGGGGCAAAGTAAAATCCCGTCTTGGATGGAAGCCGTATGCCTTCGATATTGATACATCGCTGTGCCGGGAGGATGTGCTCGTCCTGATCAAGTCTTTTGAGGGAAATTCATCGGTGGCTTATGTTCCCCAGGGGCCGGAGATCGCACCGGACGAGGAAAGCCGGGGGATTTTCCTCGAGGCGTTGTCCGAATCGTTGGCGGAGAGGCTGGATTCAAGAATTGCCTTCATCCGTTACGACCTTCCCTGGATGTCCCCCTATGCACAAGAAATGAACAGAAAGCAGTGGTACGACTTTCCCGAATCCAGGGTTCGCGAAATGAGGATGAATTTCGCGACCAGGAACTGGAATCTGAAAAAGGCGCCGGTGGACATGACGGTCAGCGACAGCTTCATCGTCAGGATCGAAGGCACTGAAGAAGAAATACTCTCCCGCATGAAGCCGAAGACGCGCTACAACATAAACCTCGCCCGGCGAAAAGGGGTGGAGGTCCGTGTCGCGCCGGTCGAAAAGCTTCCGGTCTTCTATCGGCTCTACCAGGAAACGGCCTTGCGCAACGGATTTCCGGCAAGCGAGTTCCGGTATTTTTCTGCGCTGTTCTCTGCGCACGAAAAGGGACAGTCGGATCTGGAGGTCGTGCTTTTGCTGGCTACACACAGCCGTGATGCCCTGGCGGGGGCGGTTATTGCCATATCGAAGACAAGAGCCATTTTTCTCCACGGGGGTTCATCCAACGAAAAAAGAAACTACATGGGGTCCTATGCCATGCACTGGGAGGCGATCCGGTACGCCCGAAGCCGGCAATGCCGGACGTACGATATGGGCGGAGTCTCACCCAGCAAGGATCCCGGGCATTCCTTTTTCGGCCTGTATCGCTTCAAAACCGGCTTTGGCGGTGATATCCTTCACCGCAGCGGATCCTGGGACTATCCCATAGACCAGGAAGCTTATATGACGTTCAGGAACCTGGAAACGTTCCAGGGAGGAAAGGACTCCGACACCGCACACCGGCTGGGTTGCCTGCATTCCTCATATTGAGAAGAAATTCGAACGGGGAGGAAGCCGATCCGCAGGTTCCATCCAGGGGACGGCTTCACCATCCCCGGCGGCTTTCCCTGGTGGAATTCCTGCAAGACAGGAATGTGTCGGATGCCGGCCTCCCCGGGTCTGTTCTCCGCCATTCCTGTGTGGCGGGAATATTCCTGCCGGGCGGGAAAAAACTCAGTGTCCGAACGTGGCCGGGTCAGCCGGATTTCGGGATGCCGTATTTTTGCAGGAGTGCGTAGAGGCGGGACTGGGACAGCCCGGAGAGTTCGCATGCCTTGGGGATATGGCCGAGGCAAAGTGCCATCAGATCCTGGAGATACTGTCTTTCGGCCTGTTCGATCAGGCGATCCCGGAGTTCGCGCAGCTTCGGAAGGGGATACGAGCCTCCCCCGGGCGGTTCTTCGTCGCAGGAAGTTTTGCGCTGGAGAGAGCTTCGTGTCACTTCCACGCGAACGTCCATCGGAAGGTGCGCGGGAAAAAGAGTCGGATCGAACCGGGCGGCATTCAAGGCGCGGTCCAGCGCGTTGACGAGTTCGCGGACGTTTCCCGGCCATGCGTACGCGGCCAGAGTGTCCACGAACTCGGGGGAAAACCCCTTTGGCGCCAGCCCGTAGCGCTCGCAGAACTGGTCTGTATGGTACCTCGCGAGTTCCTTGATGTCCTCCCTGCGCTCCCTCAGCGGAGGCAGTTCAATGGTGAAGGCCTTGAGACGGAACAGGAGGTCCTCCCTGAATCTCTCCGCCTGCACCATCTCGTCGAGGTCCCGGTTGGTGGCCGCGACGAGCCGAAAATCGCTTTTCTGTTCGCGGGCGCTCCCAAGGGGCCGGAAAGAACGCTCCTGGAGTACGCGCAGGAACGCCTTCTGAAGGGACATGGGCAGTTCGCCCACCTCGTCGAGAAAAAGGGTTCCGCCGTCGGCCTGACGGATGAGCCCCTCGCGGACCTTGTCGGCCCCGGTGAAGGCGCCCTTTTCGTGCCCGAAAAGCAGGCTTTCCACGAGGGTTTCCGGAAGTGCGGCGCAGTCGACGACCACGAAGCTCCGCTTCGCCCTGGGACTGTTCTCGTGAATGGCCCTGGCAAAGAGTTCCTTCCCGGTGCCGGTCTCGCCCGTGACGAGCACGTTGGCATCGCTTCCCGCGGCGGAGGCCACCTGGTCGAGGCAGGCCATGAGTCGGGCGCTGCTGCCGACGATGCCCTCCCTTTTGAGCGATACGATGCTTTTGGCCTGGGCCCTCGTGTTCCTCTCCTCCCGGAACTGGAGAGCGCGGATCAGGGGCAGGCGCATTTCCTTTATCGAACACCCCTTTTCCATGTAGTCCCAGGCGCCGCTCTTGAGGGCAAGCTCCGCTCCGTCGGGATCGCCGTAACCCGTGATGATGATGACCTCCGGGGACGATGCGCTGCGGCGGATTGCGGGCAGCACGTCGATCCCGGTCCCGTCCGGCATGCGAACGTCGAGAAACACCACGTCGACCTCTTCCGAAGATGCTTTCTCGACCCCCTCCCGGAGCGTGGCGGCGGAGGTGGACGTATGCCCCATGCGCTTCACCATGCGGGAGAGCGAATAGCGGGTGGATTCGTCGTCGTCGATGATAAGAATATGGGCCATGGTCTGTGGTCTACCCCGATCTGCTTTCGTCCAGGACTCGGCGTATGGCTTCCGCCATATCTCTCCGCTCCAGCGGCTTCATGTGCACTTCCCGTATGCCGATCGAGTGTGCCCGTTCCAGGGTGATGCCTTCATCGGAATCGGGACTGAAGCCGGTGTAGAGCAATATGGGAATCCCGGGGCGAATGGCCAGGATTGCCCGTGCGAGTTCCACCCCCGACATCCGGGACATGTTCTGGTCCGTAATGACCAGATCGAAGGATTCGGGCTTCGCGCGAAAAAGTTCCAGCGCCTCCAGGCTGGACGATGCGGCGGTCACTTCGTAGCCCAGCCGCCCGAGCGCCTTTTCTCCGGCATAGATGAGATCTTCCTCGTCGTCCACGAGCAGGATTCTTTCCCGGCCGCCGGGCGCCGGGGAAGGGGGGGAGGCATTTTCCGAGAGTTCCCCGGCCGGATCGGCCGCGGGCAGCAGCACGTGGAATGCCGTTCCCCGTCCGGGCTCACTTTCTACAAGCAGAGCGCCCCCGTGGCTTCTCACGATGCCCCGCACCACGGGAAGTCCCAGGCCGGTTCCCGTCCCCCCCTGCTTCGTCGTGAAGAACGGGTCGAAGATCCGTTCCAGGACCTTCGGGCTCATGCCGTGGCCGCTGTCCTTCACGGTCAGTTGTATATAGGGACCCGCATGGAGGTCCGGTGAGCCTGCCGCGGTTTGTGGATCGACTTCGATCCTTCCGAGGCGCACCTCCAGGACCCCGCCCTTGGCTTGCATGGCGTGTGCCGCATTGGTGCAGAGGTTTATGAGGATTTGATGGACCTGGACCGAATCGGCCAGCACGACATGACGTCCGGGTCCGATTTTCTCGCAGATTTCGATGCTTGCGGGAATAGAAGCCCGAAGCAGCTTGAGAATCTCCTTGACGACGGGCTCCAGTTGGGATGGCGAGAACTCCTGCTCGCTCGACCTGCTGAACGTGAGGATCTGCCTGATCAGGCCCTTTCCCCTCCGTCCCGCTTTCAGCACGTGCTCCAGGTCCTCCCGCACGGGACTGCCCTCCGGCGTGTCGTCGAGAGCGATTTCCGCACAACTGATGACGGTTCCGAGAATGTTGTTGAAATCGTGGGCGATACCGCCCACCAGCGCCCCGATGGCCTCCATTTTCTGTGCCTGGCGAAGTTCTCTCTCCAGGAGCACCTCATGGCTCACGTCGCGGCCGACCAGGACATAATGTCTCACGGCCCCGCGTCCGTCCCGAAGGGGGCTTACCCTGACATCCAGGGCGTACAGGCCCGCATCGTTGTCCTCAGCCGTGATGCGGCCACTCCGGACGTCCCTGATTCCCAGGGAATCCCGCATCATGCGGAACAGCTTCCCGCCCGGCGCGCCGTCGTCGGGAGCCGGAATCGGCCTGCCGACAAGGTCGCTCCGGGCGATCCCCAGGGCCTTTTCAGCGGCCCGGTTGGCGTAGAGAATCGTGCCGCCTGAGTCGAAAACGACGATTGCGGCCTCGTCCTGCTCGCTCGCGGCGGCCAGGAGTCGCGGTCCGGGGTCACGCTGGTTGGTGGTACGGGTTCTGTTCCGGCGGATCTGGTCCATGATTCGTCCCTCTCGCTGAATTCCAGGGTATTCTCGGATGTGTTATCATACTATATCGGCTTTTATGATCGGTATCTTCGAAAATCTGCGCGTACACCCCGCCGATTTTGCCGGTTCCGAGGCTTCTTGGTCTGTATCCTGCAAGGATTACATTCAAGCAATTGAGACACCGCGCCTGTGTGAGGATGCTAATTGCGTGCCGTTTGATTCTTCCGCAACGGGTTTTGACCGAATCAGGGAACGGGACAGGGTATCGAAGAACCGCCGGATGTCGTCGGCGTTCGACGGCAATGGCCCGGCAGGGTGGCGGGTCTACCGGCAGAGCCGGTCGATGCGCCTCATTCCGGCCGGTGAGATCCGAAGCCGGACCTGGCTTCCACGCTGGACACTGGAGACGAGAGACATGGGAAAAAAAAGGACGATCTATATTACGGAATTCGATTTGAACCGGCTCAACAAGCTGATCGAAATGCTGGAAGACGAGCCTGTTCAGCGTGACAGGAAGTACATCGAGGAACTGGACGATGAACTGCGCCGGGCGAAGGTGGTGGACCCCAAAAACATTCCCAGGGATATCGTCACGATGAACACCAGGGTTCGCGTGAGGGATCTGGACACGGGGGCGGAGATGATCTACCAGCTTGTGTTCCCGGGAGATGCGGACGTGAAGCAGAACAAGATTTCCATTCTTGCCCCCGTCGGCACGGCTCTCATCGGCTTCAAGGTCGGAGAGACTGCCGAGTGGCAGGTTCCCTCCGGAGTGAAAAAAATAAGAATCGAGGAGATTCTGTACCAGCCTGAAGCGGCCGGGGATTTTCACCTCTAGGAGGGTCGGCCGGAACTCGTCCTGCCGCGGGTTGCGCGTCGAGGGCTCCCACACGCAGGGAGTCCGAAACCCACAACCCGCACCGTCCGGCAGGCATGGCCGGCCCTGAGGTGAACCTCCGCGAATCCCCGCGGAGCGCGCGTTGAAAATTCCCTTCCCCTACGGTTCCACATCCAGGCTCAATTTGCGGGATCCCTTCCGGAAATGTCTGCGGGGGCGCCTGGCGCGGATTGCGAACACCAGGAGGACGATCGCCGCCGAAATGCTTCCCCCAACCAGGAAGGTCCCGATGAGGTATCCCGTGGAAGAGATGTTCCCGGAACTTTCGTCCCCTGCCTTCATCCCGCCCAGGCTGGCCTCGATGGCTGCATCGAGCAGGGACACGGCCGCCGCGAGGCTTGCGGTGTTTACCTCGAGGGCCTGCGCGGACATGATTCGGTAGCTTTCCGGGGTCTTGCTGCGGTCATGGTTCTTGGCCAGCTGGATAAACCGCTCATGATCGCTGCCCCACTTTGCGAGGGCGACCGTGAAGTCCTTCCAGATGCGCGACTCTTCCGACGACAGGAGCATGCTTTCATAGGTTTTCAGCGATTCGTCGAGTTTCTTCCTGGCTGCATCGAACTGCGAATAGACTTTCTGGCGTTTTTTCTCGTCGATGTTCGCTGCCAGCAGGGCGTTTTCCGCGCCGTCGATGGTCACCATCGCTCTGGCTATCGCATGGAGGTATTGAATACCCGGCATTCCCGCGGAATTTGCATCGGCATAGGAGCCCCCGACGCCGGTCGTCGCGGATAGCGCGACGGCGGCGGCAAGCATGCAGGAGAGCGAAAACACTCTGAGCGCTCCTGGCGCCTTTGCGGGAAGATTGAAAAACTTCAAGGCGTAGAGCCCGTTCTTCGTCATGACATTCCCATCCCTTCTCTTAGTGAAACGAAGCAGCTCACAAACTCAAAACAGTTTCAGGCACAGGCCGTACCCCCCCTCGAATGAGAATGCATCGAACAGTGCCGTGCCGGCATCATGTCCGCACGCTCTCATGCAAAGCGTATACCGGACCATTGCAGGGGAATTGCCCGCCGGACCGCCCTGAAAGGTTTTGAATGCCATCGCGCGAAGCCTTTCCCATGGGGATGCGTATGGGAAAACGGGATTCCGGGGCGCAGTAAAAAAGGGGAATCCCTGCCTTCGCGGAGGGCATGATACCAGGATGTCCTCAAGGGGATCAAGAACCTTTGCTTTCATGCGGGGGGAATGGAAGGCGAAGTCACGTCGGAATACCGGAGGATTCCGGCATCCCTTCGTTCTTTGTTCCGGGAAAATCTCCGGGCGGCACCGGTTGGAGTGCGCCGCCGTCAATCGAAGCATTCCCGGCAGCGGTTGACCGTGTCCGGGTCGTGGACTCCCGAGAAACCGAATCCGTTCCACCGGTAGGCGGCGACGCGGGTGTCCCCCGATTCGGGCCTCAAGCTGACGAACGAATCCCCCCGGTGCAGCGCGCAGAGGATCTTATCCTCGGCGAGGTAGACGGCATCCCTGAGCGGCCAGGCGAGGGAGGTGCCCCGCCACCTGGAAACCAGACCGTCCGGGCGTGCTTCGTAGACGCACGGCCGCAATCCCTCTTCCCCGTCCATGGATGAATAATGCCGTTCGAGAGTGAAGAGCAGTTCCTTCCCGCTCTGGCCGTCCACGGGCATCTTTTCGATGGAAAGGATCTTCGCCCGGGGAGTCTTCCACAGGAATCGGCCGTCCTTCCGGGCTTCCAGCGCGAGGCCCGGCGGACCGCCCGCCGCACCGGAGTCCACCGGGCGCAGCACGATCCCGTTCACGCTCAGGGGGCCTCTCGCCTTCAGGGCGCATCCGGCCGCCGCCCTTTCCGCTTCCCCTTCGGCTTTCGCGACGGCCGGGAATATGGAACTTGCGGGAGTTCGAACCGCCAGGGCCGTGCACCTGGCCGAACCGTTCGCAATGCGGCAGTCCGCGATCATGCCTTCTTTGGTTGCCGGGTACTTCTGATCGAAGAGCAGGTTGCCGAGAGAGTAGAAAACGGGCTTGCCGCCGAGAACC
The DNA here is from genome assembly GCA_021372635.1 of Desulfobacteraceae bacterium. Classification (GTDB taxonomy): domain Bacteria; phylum Desulfobacterota; class Syntrophobacteria; order Syntrophobacterales; family Syntrophobacteraceae; genus JAJFUA01. Next base: position 16,093 of record JAJFUA010000414.1, read on the forward strand.
TCCGGCTTTTGAACGACGTGGGGGTGGTGCCCGACGAGGATATCGGCGCCGTTTTTCACGAGCCATCGGGCGGTTTGTCTCTGCCTCTCGTCCGGCCAGTCGAGGAATTCGCTTCCCCAGTGGACGTAGGCGAAGACGTAGTCGGCCAGGTTGCGGGCCTGCCGCAGTTTGCGGCGAAGCTCCGTGCGATCCGCTTCCCCGGTGCGGGCCGCCCCGCCGGAAACGGTTGAAAAACTGACCAGTCCGACGGTGACTTCGCCGAAGCGGAAGAACTGCGGCGAGTCTTCGAAGGTGAGAGGGAGCAGCCCCGCTCCGACGAGTGCGCCGCGGGTGGCCGTGCGCCCCGCCGGGCCGAGGTCGAGGCTGTGGTTGTTCTCCATCCCGATCGCCCGGAAGCCGATCCGGTGCAGGAGGGCCGCGCGTTCCCCCCGGACGGGAAAACACGGGTTTGGCGGTACAACCGCGTCCGTGCAGGCTGAGGGTGAACCGACCGCCCCTTCCAGGTTTCCCGCAGCCCAGTCGGATTGCGAAAACACGGGACGCAGGGCGGCGACCAGCGATTCCGACTCGCGCTCCAGCCTCTTTTCCACGCCGCGGGAAAGCAGGATATCTCCGGCGAACAAGAGCCGGATCTCCTTCGTTTCCCCGCCCTGTCCCCCGCCGGCGCCTCCGTCCGGTTTGCCGGGGGAAGCCGGGAGCGGTGCGAGGCACAGCAGGGCTGCCGCAAGCGGCAGGATCAGAAGGGATTTCCCGGCGGGCATGCCGGTTCGCTCCCGGAGACGAACGGAGAGACCCAGTCCGGGTGATGCCGGCCGGGCAGCGCCTCGAGCCATTCCCGGTCGGTCATGGGGGTCTCGGAGGTGAATTCATAATACGAATAGACGGAGCCCTTCACGATTTCCCGGCGGCCGAAATAGGGCACAATGTGGTTCCATTCCATGGGCCTGCCCACGCCGGCCATCAGGAGCGGCACGCCGTTCTCCCCTCCCGCCACGTCGGCGATCTTGGGCATGGGATCGGGGTTCGACAGGGCAAATTCCTTGTCGGCCAGGCTTTTGAAAACCAGGAAGTGATGCTCGGCGATCCGTCCCACGTAGAGGATCTCTTCATAATCTCCACCGGTCAGCGGTTCCCGGGCGATTTCCTTCTCGGCCATCTTCGCGAAAAGTTCCGCCTTGGCCGCCGTTTCCGACAGCCGCCTGACGATGCCCTCCTTCAGGGCTTCCCGCGCGTCTCCCTCCTCCACCTGGATCTGTGCTCCCGGCGATATCTTCCAGGCCCCGACCATCTGCTCCATGGACCGGAAGACGTCCGCAATCGACCGGAAGGTCGCCGGGTCGGGTTCCACGTAGCCTCGCGGGGGAGTGAGAAGAATAGGCTCGAAGGCCCCTTCGCCGCATTCGGCGGACGTTCGTTCGTTTACGAGGACCGTTGCATGGCGGAGGGTTGCCCAGGAGGCCAGCCCGGTCTGCAGGCGCTTCGCGTTCCAGAGGTCCCGGTCACGGGCTCCGTCGGGCGGGGCGACGCCGTCGGCCCATTGAACCGCAAGCGCGTCGATCCAGCGATCGTAGAGGTTGCCGGGGGCTTCCGCGCCGGCTTTTCCGGCGGGGCGCCGCGCGCGCAGATCGTCGAGGGCTTTCGCCAGGGAAGGAAACCTGTTCCTGTCCCCGGCGAGGAGCGCATCGGCGAACCCGCTGCCGAGGGCGGCGGCCACGTCCAGGCCGGAGGGAACGAGCCGTTTGCCGCCGGGACCCTTGATCTGTTCGGATTCCGGCCAGTCGCCGTGATAGACGGTGGACAGAAGGACCTCGTTGTCGAAGCCCCAGGCCAGGGGAAACAGGCGCGACGTGTCGAAGGGGTGCCTTGTGTAGGGGGGGACCGCAAGCTGGTCGTCCCGAAGCAGCAGTGCGGACCGGGACCGGGGGATGAACGCCTCGTAGGCCCCGATCCAGGCAAGGCCCAGGGACTTCGCTTCCGGGTTCATCGCGCGCAGGTCGTCGACCGGAAGGTTGTCGAAGGCCACTTTCGTGAGGTACTTGAACGCCGTGAAATAGTTCCGCATGGCTTCATCGGAGGCATAATGGCCCCGGGGTTTCAGATCCCAGTACGCGAGGGGCTTTCCCAGCAGCGGGGAGACCTCCGTGCCCGTGGCCCTGCGCATCAGTTCCAGCTCGGCGGCGCGTTCCGGACGGCTTCCCCTGCTTTCCGTCTCCCGGGAGCCCCTGTTCAGGGCCGCGACGGTCGAAAAGACGGCCGTCCAGGGAGAGTCGGGCATCGCCTGCGTGTAGAACCGTTCCGCTTCCTCGACGAACGCCCGGAAGGCGGGAATCGCCTGCTGCCTTTCCCCGATGATGAACAGCCCTTCGTACGCGGCTGCGAGGAGTTCCCAGAACACGTCCGTCGTCACGAAATAGGGGCGCGTGGGGGTGGAGGGGTCGTACGCGCCGCACTGGTAGGCTTCCGATTCGTAGACCGAGTAGAGTTGATCGTCGGGCAGATCCCGCAAAAGCCCTCCTTTGGTCGTCAGGAGTGCTTCGTCGCCGCTTGCCTGCGCGAACATCCACGCATTGGCCACGTCCGCCAGGGGAACCTGGATGGGCACATACGCGAGGGTCTCCCGGCCGTCTTTCTTTATTTGCCCCACGATGCCCTTTCCGTCGGCCACGGAGGAGGGAGTCGAGGTGAAGGTGAATGCGGCGGCCTGGACATCCCTCTTCCTTCCGTGGTCTCCCACGACGGCGACGCCCGGAACTCCCTGCTTCCAGTGGATCAGGGCCATGCCGTTGGGGGTGGCGGTGACCGTTCCGCCGCACACGTCGAGCTTCGCCATGCTTTCCCAATGGTCCCGCCCGTACTGCGCCTGGTGGAAGCAGCGATTGCCGTCTTCCCACAGGAGGATATGGCCGGCGGGATGAAACGCCGCGGGGAGGGCCGACGGGGCTTCCAGCGAACTCGGCTGTTCCTCCGCGTCCCGGAAGGTCGTAAACCACTTCTTTCGCCCGATTACCTGGTAGTCCCGGGCGCCTTTTTCCGTAACGGACCTTATGGACCATGCCCCGTCGGGGCTCTTGAGGCCGAAGAAGACGCGGTAGGCTTTCCTGTATTCGTCCGTGCCCGGGTCGAATTCGACGGCGTAGGGCCTCGGGCCCGGTACGAGCCTTCGGATTTCCTGGCGGCTTTTGTAGATCACCTGGAGGTCACGGGATTCCCCCCGCTCGTCCACGCGGGCGATCACGCATTCGGCTCCCCGCGTCCCCGAAAGGAAGAGCCCCGTTCCCAGGGGATGCCACGCCAGGGCGCGGAAGCCGAATTCCCCGGGCACGTTCCATTCACCGGCAACCCGCGAAGCGCCGATGTCCCAGAAGACCACTTTGCAGCCACCCGCCTGCGTTTTCACCAGTATGGCGGCCCTGGGCCCGGTCCGGGCGACGTCGAAGTCCAGGACTTTTTCGGTGTTCTTGAACTCCAGGAACCTGGTCTCCTGCGGCGACGGGGATACCTGGACCTCTTCGAGGTCGAACACGCCGGCGACAGCGCTGCCGAAAATCATGAAAGAAATCAGAAGCAGGGAACAGCAGGGGAGGCTTCTCGACATGTATGGCTCCTCGAGGGGCGGTTCCTCCGGAAGGCCGAAACGAACGCGGGTTTGGCCTGGGGGCGGGCAACGCCGAGCCCGGCGGAGATGATCCACCGGGCTCGGTTGGAGGTCAATACTGTTGCTTTAAGGATTCGCATTCCCCCCTTCGAGGGGGGATTAAGGGGGGTGTTGTTTTTTAAGTACTCGAAGCTTTGGAGAAAACACCCCCATGCCCCCCTGAAGGGGGGAATTGAGATTGTCGCTCGACCGGGAAATCGAACGCTTAACTCAACGGTATTTCGGTTGGAGGTCACGGCGTGCCGACCGATTTCGACTCTACCGTGGTCAGGGTGTGCTTCGCCAGGATGAGCCGCCTGTAATACCTGAGCAGCTTGTCGGCGTTTCCGGCCAGCGCGGCTTTCAGGAGATCTCCTTCGAGTTCGGCGACTTCCAGCCGGTCGTAGTAGTCCAGGGTTTCCTCGAAATGAGCCAGGACGATCTTGCCGGTCAAAATCGGATGATTGTTCGTCACGTTGGTGTTCTTGAAGCGGGTTCCGTGCTCCAGTTCGACCTCCAGCCCACGCCGGAAGTCTTCCGGGTCGACCTTCAGGCCGCCGGTGTCGATTTCCCCCAGGATGATGCGCGCTTCTTCGGGCAGGACCTTCGCTTCGGCCAGAGTCGTCCAGTCGCGGATATTCAGGGCGCGGCAGACTCTCCGGACTTCTTCCACGGTCACGTATTCGGGAAGTTCCATCGGTTCCTCCTCCGGTCGGATCTATGAAAGGGGTTTGAGTCCCAGTTCGTCCATGAATTTTTCGTAGCCGATCTCGTCGATCACCTTTCCAAGCCGCTTGGATTTGCCTGCCTGGGCAAACCAGCCGACTACCCTGTCGATGAGATCCATGGCCTGCTCGTCGTTCAGGCCGGTTGCGATGACGTCCGCCAGTCGGGGTTTGAGACCGGAGACGAATCCTCCCGCCAGGACCCTCCAGCCGCTCTGCATCCCCACCAGACCCAGGTCTTTTATCGAGGACTCCGAGCAGTTGTTGGGGCATCCGGATACACCCATCTTGAACTTGTAGGGCAGGATCTTCCCATGGTATTTCCCGTCCAGTTTCAGCCCGACCCCCACGGCATCCTGGACGGCGAGGCGGCAGAAGGTCGTTCCCGGGCAGATCTTGACGGAGCGCACGCAAAGACCGATGGCCGCTCCGGGGGACAGCCCCAGTTCCTTCCAGACCTCGTCGAGGTCTTCCGGGCGGAGCCCGACGAGAGCGAAGCGTTCGGCGGACGTGAGCTTGACCGCCTGCGCCCCGTACTTTTCGGCCACGTCGGCGATCCTGCGCAGCATGTTGAAATCCGTGATGATCCCGCCCGGCACATGGGGCGCGATCGCATAAGTCGTCTTATCCCTTTGAATGATGGCACCTTTGTCGAGCAAGTCCTGAGCCATGGTTCCCCCTTGTTGTTTCCTTGCGAGATTGACCATCCGGCGGGCAGTCGGTGTTCATGCCGGGCCTCACCACCCCGGACAGGTCGTGAGCCATCCCGGCGGTCCGCATGACAGGCACACATAAAAACACGCATTCTCGTTCCAGGCAATAATGATTTTCGGCATGAAGAGGGGCGGAGGCGGTTTATCTTCGTCCCGGCCGTTCGCGCGGCGGATGCCGGCGGGCACCGTATCCGCCGGGATCGCTGTTCCGGTTTTTCACTCCCTCCCGCCGCGGTAATCGATCTTGCCGAGCGGCAGCAGGTGGCATTCCCCGGGCAGGGTTCCCGTCTGGATGGTCACGTCGATGGGAATTCCCCCGCGGGCGTTCCAGAGGCCCACCACGCGAAGGTACTTTGGGGCCATGGCGTCGCGCAGGCGGTTGTGAACCGTTACGGTGCAGTCTTCGTGGAAGGTGCCGCAGTTGCGGAAGCTTCCCATGAAGAGCTTGAAGGATTTGCTCTCCACGAGGCGTCCGGCCGGGACGTAGTCCACGACGAACACGGCGAAATCCGGCTGCCCGGTAAGCGGGCAGAGTGTGGTGAACTCGGGGACGGTGAGGCGGACCACGTAGTTCACGTCCGGGTGCGGATTCGAAAAAGTTTCCAGGCGGGCTTCTTCCGGGCTGGAAGGAAGCGGGGTCCTGCTGCCCAGTTGGGTAAGTTCGGAGTAAGGATTTTCAGCCATTCGTTTCTCCAGGGTTCACGGTCAAACGGTCGAAGGGGGCGGTCGGCTTTATTCGGACGGCGCATACCGGGTGGGATCGGGCACTCCCGCTTCGGAAAAGCCCTTCCGGCGGAGCAGGCAACTGTCGCAATGCCCGCAGGCGAACCCCTGCGGGTCCGGGTCGTAGCAGGAATGCGTGAGGCCGTAGTCCAGTCCGAGTTCCATGCCGCGCAGGATGATCTGTGCCTTGGTGAGCCTCAGGAGCGGCGTGTGGATGCGAAAGCGCATGCGTCCTTCCACCGCTTCCCGGACGGCCAGATTGGCCATTCTTTCGAAAGCCTCGACAAACTCGGGGCGGCAGTCGGGATAGCCGGAATAGTCCACCGCGTTGACCCCGATGAAGATGTCCCCGGCGCCGATCACTTCCGCCCAGCCCAGGGCCAGGGAAAGAAAAATCGTGTTCCGAGCGGGCACGTACGTGACGGGTATCCGGTCCGGCATCTCTTCCGGGGATGCGTCCCTCGGAACATCGATCGCCGCCGTCAGGGCCGACCCGCCGATCCGGTCGAGGGGGAGTTCCAGGACCATGTGTTCCCTCACTCCCAGGGCGGACGCCACACGCCGGGCGGCCTCGACCTCCACGCGGTGCCTCTGGTGATAATGAAAACTGAGGGCATACGGTTCGAAGCCCTCGGACTTTGCAATGGCGAGGCAGGTGGTCGAGTCGAGGCCTCCGGAGAACAAAACGACAGCTTTTGCGGGATCTTTCAAATGCGCTCCTGTTCCTCTCCTGGGAAATCTTTCCCGGCCGGGCGTCACACGCCCCTTCGGTTCGGGTCCCACACGAATTTGTGCAGCTGCAGGCCCAGACGCACCGGCAGGCGGTCCGCAAGGATCCATTCCGCAAGCATCTTCGGGGCCAGCACGCCGAAGGATGGGGAGAAGTGGATGATATTTTCCCGGGACGGATCCTGCTGGATCTTCCTGACAATCTCCTTCGCGAACAGGAAGTCTTCACGGGTCTGGATGACGCATTTTACCTCGTCGTGGGGATTCAGCCGGTCGATATTCGCCAGATCGTTTGCAGCCGATTCGCCGCTGGTCGGGCATTTGAAATCGACGATCTTTATGACCCGGCTGTCGATGCGGCTGATGTCCTGACTGCCGTTGGTTTCGATCAGAACGGTGTAGCCGAGGTCGAGCACCCAGGCGACCAGTTCGGGCGTGGCTTCCTGGAGGAGGGGTTCTCCTCCCGTGATTTCCACCAACTTGCAGCCGAACTCCTGGATGCGCCCGACGATCTCGGGGATGGCCATTTCGACACCCTCGGTATAGGCGTAGCGGGTGTCGCAGTACGAACACCGCAGGTTGCAGCCGGTCAACCTGACGAAGGCGCAGGGGCGTCCCGCATAGCTGGATTCTCCCTGGATACTGTAGAAAATCTCACTCACGTGCACGTCGTTCATTCCTCCCAGTAGAAGGCGCCGGCCCCGGGCGTCTCGCTGACTTTCACTTTCGAAACCCTCACGGTTTCGTTGTTCAGAGCCCTGGAAAGCTCGGCGTAAAGAAATCGCGCAATGTTCTCCGAGGAGGGATTGACGTCTGCAAATGCGGGAAGTTCGTTCAGGTCGAAATGGTCCATCCGGGAGAGCACATCCTTGACGGCCTTGCGGACGTCCCGGAAGTCGATGGCGATGCCGAGTTCGTTCAGTTCGCGGGTCTGGACGGACACTTCAACGATCCAGTTGTGGCCGTGCACGCGGGCGCAGTCCCCGGGATACCCCCTGAGGCTGTGCGCCGAGGAAAAATGCGTCTTCACATATATTTCAAACATTCCTGGCACAGAAATCTCCGATCGAATCGAAACAGTCGGCAAGAGGGTCCCGCCCATGGAACCCATGATTGACACTCGGAGGCAAATTATACACTTTCGTCCACGCTTCGCCTACTCCAAACCGGAAAATACCGCCCGCAGCCGGCTGCATGCCGGGCATGCCTCCCGCACCTGCGGCCCGTCATGAACGCGCCCGCGCGCGGCGATGCAGACTCCGGACAGGCCGATTCCCGCGGCGGTCCGAGCCCGTGGACCCGGGGATCTCGTCCGCCGGGACCCCGTTTCCCGGTCCTTCGGGCTATTCTTTTGCCCGGTTCACGCAGCGGAAGGCGAGGACGAAAAGAACCGCCCCGAGTCCGGCCAGGAGGCAGAAGGAAAAAGGCTGGGCGGGCATGCCGAAGGCGGCCCCGCGGATGGCCTGGGCCGCGTGGGTGAGCGGAAGAAGGTTCAGAACGTGCTGTATCCACGGGGGCATGCGGTCGACGGGGAAGAAGGTCCCGCCGAGAAAAGCCATGGGCGTGATGAAAAAGTTCGTGAGCAGGGCCTGGTCGGCGTGGGATTTGACCAGCATCGCCAGGCAGACGGCGAGGGAGGCGAAAAGGAAAGCGTTCAGCACGACGGCCAGCCAGAACAGGAGATTGCAGGACAGGACGACGCCGGCCGCCAGGCCGATGAGCAGGATGACGGCGACGGAGAGCACGGCACGGCTGATCCCCGCAAGGACCTCTCCGGTCACGTAGGCGATGTTTCTGATGGGCGCCGCCTGAAACTCCTCGAAAATGCGCCAGTAAAAACGGGCGATGTTGATCTCGCTCGCGATGGCGAACGCCTGGGTCATGCTGCTCATGGCGACCAGCCCGGGGATCAGGAATTCCAGGTAGGAATGACCCTGCACCTGGACGTCCCGTCCCATTCCCAGCCCGAAGGCGGTGAGATAGAGAACCGGCCCGACCGACATGGAGGCGATCTGCCTGAAGAATTTCTTCCTCAGAATGAGCATCTCCCGCTGGTAGATGGCAAGGCAGCCTCTCATGGCAGCACCTTCTTTCCCGTGACGGACAGGAAGACGTCTTCCAGGTTGACCCTCCTGACGGAAAAGCTCCCCAGCTGGTGGTCGATCTGCACGTTGGCCGACTCCCTGCTGCTGAAGTACTGCGTCTGCATTTCCCCGTCCACGATCCGGTCCAGCGCCCAGCTTCCAAGCCTAGCCATGAGGTTCTGCGGGGCGTCCACCGCGACGATGCGCCCTTCGTCGAGGAAGGCCACACGGTCGGCGAGGAATTCCGCTTCCTCGATGTAATGGGTCGTCAGGAAAATGGTCGAGCCGCTCTGCTGGATCTTCTTGACGAGCGACCAGATCCTCCGCCGGATCGTGGGATCCAGACCGACGGTGGGTTCGTCCAGGAAGAGGATCCGGGGCGAGTGCATCATGGCTCGGGCTACCATGACCCGTCTTTTGAGGCCTCCGGAGAGCTGCTTCACCGGGGTGTTCCTGCGGTCGGCGATCTCGATGTATTCGAGCAGTTCGTCGATTCGCGAGCTTCTCTCCTGCCGGGGCATATGAAACAGCCTGCCGTGGATTTCCAGGTTTTCCAGGACGGTGAGTTCGTGGTCGAGGTTGATGGTCTGGGGTACGAGCCCGCACTGCCTTTTTGCCTGCAGCGAGTCCCGTTCGATGTGGAAGCCGTGCAGGTAGGCGTCTCCCGCGGTCGGCCGGGCCAGGCCGGTGAGGATCTTTATCGTCGTCGTCTTGCCCGAGCCGTTCGGGCCGAGATAGGCGAACAATTCTCCCTCTCCGACGTGCAGGCTCACGTCCCGAAGGGCTTGCAGGTCCTTGTAGTGTTTTCTCAGACGTTCCATCCGGATCATTGGTTCATGACTCCCCCCGTGACCTGTGGCAACCGGTGGAAAGCATACCAGTTGAACGGCCCGATTTGAATTCCTTCTTTTAAATATGTATGCCCGGGCACATGTTTCCGCAGGAGAAGTTTTGCCGGAATGTGCAACCTGCCCGGGAGGCGGCGGCCGGAACGGCAAAAGAGCGAAAAGGGGCAAAACCCTGGAATGATCGGCCGCATATCGCGGCAGGAAAGACGCTGCCGGTCTGAAAAGCACGCAATGCGCCCGCAAAGAACCATGAAAATATTCCCTCCGGCCGCCGCGTTTCGAAATGAGCGATTCCGGCATTGAACAAAGAAGCCAAAGAAATTATATTAGACGCATTTCTGGCCCGCTGAATTTTCGGAAGCATTCTGCAATAAATCGCTATCTGATTAGAGGGGCGGACGTATGGCCTATGATGTGGGAGTGGACGTCGGTTCTGTCAGCATCAACTGCGTTGTGCTGGACGAGCGGCGCCAGGTGGTCCTGGAGACGCCTTACCTTCGACATTTTGGATTGGTATACGAAGAAACGCACAGGTTGCTCGATGGGCTTCTGAATCGTGCGTCGTGGCGGCGGGGGGAAATCCGCTCCGTCACTTTCACCGGGGTGCACGGGCAGTTGATGGCCGACCGCCTTTCGGCGCCGCACGAGGTCGAAACCATCGCCCAGGTGATTGGCGTCACGCACGTGGTGCCGGGGGTGCGGACCATTATCAGCATAGGGGGACAAGACGCGGCGATTTTTCAACTGGCCTACGAAGGGGCGCAATGGCGCCTGGAAGCCTTCAACATGAACGGGCCCTGCGCCTCCGGAACGGGTTCGTTCATCGATCAGCAGGCGGAGCGGCTTGCCCAGTCTCTCTACGGCCCCGATTTTCACATGAGCCAGGAACAGCTCCAGGGAACGCTGGACGACTTTATCGCCCAGGGTCTCCAGGCGACCTGTCCCGCGCCTGTGGCATGCCGGTGCACGGTCTTTACCAAGTCCGACATGATTCACCTGCAAAACAAGGGGGAGACCCTGCCCAACATCATTGCGGGGCTCCATCACGGAAACGCCGCGAACTACGTGAGCACCATCGTCGCGAACCGGGAAGCGTTCGAGCCCATCGTGTTCATCGGGGGCATGGCCTCCAACCGCCTCCAGGTGAAAGCATTCCGGCACTACTATCCGGGGCTTGTGGTGCCGGAGTTCCACACGTCCATGGGTGCCCTCGGAGCGGCGCTCCAGGCCCGGAAGCAGGGCTGGCGGAACCGGGTGGATCCGGCCCGCCTGCTGGATGCCGATAAGGGAAAGCGCTACAGCTTTATGCCGGCGGAGCGGCTTGAACTGAAATGGACGCACTTCGATCCGGACAATTCTCTCCCTCCCGGACGCCTGTGCGGCAAGAATCCCGTTCAGGCATACCTGGGCGTGGACATCGGTTCGACCACGACCAAGTATGCGCTCATAGACGAGGACGGCCGGATACTCCACAAGTGCTACGTTCCCACCCAGGGAAAGCCGATAGAGGTTGCGCGGAAACTGCTGGAAACCCTGATGCGGGAGGCCGGCTGCGGCGTCCGCCTGGCGGCCGTCGCCACCACCGGTTCCGGTCGCAATGTGGTGGGGGATTTCCTGAGCGCGGACCTCGTGATCGATGAAATCACCGCCCACGCCAGGGGTGCTGTGGCGGTGGACCCGGAAGTCGACACGATTTTCGAGATCGGAGGGCAGGATTCGAAGTATATCCGGATCGAAAACACGCATCCCCTGGATTTCGACATGAACAAGGTCTGCGCGGCGGGGACCGGCAGCTTCCTCCACGAACTGGCCAACAAGATGAAGATCAATATCGTGGGGGAATTCCAGGAGATTGCTCTCGCCGCCGTGCGGCCGATCCACCTGGCGGAACGGTGCACGGTGTTCATGGAATCCGACCTGGTGAGCTACGCCCAGAAGGGGGCCTGCCGCGAGGACCTGATCGCCGGGCTTTGTTACGCAATCGTGCACAACTACCTGAACCGGGTGGTGGAGAAGCGTGCGATCGGCAGGCGCGTGATGTTCCTCGGAGGCCCGTCGCTGAACCAGGGGGTGGTGGCCGCTTTCGAGAAGGTTCTGCGTCGCCCGGTCCTCGTTCCCAGGCATCGGGAGGTGATGGGGGCCTACGGGGCGGCCCTGGCGCTGCTGGACCTGGTCCGGCGGGGGGAGGTAGCCCAGCGGGTACGGGATCTGGAATCCCTTGCGCGGACGGAAGTGCAGTTTTCGGAGACAATTTGCCGGGCTGATAAAAAATGTCATAACGAATGCAAATTAAAAGTATATAATTTCGATAAGCACAAGAGCATCTGGGGAGGCGAATGCGGCCGCTACGAAGCCAGTCGCTACGAAGGATTGCAGCGAAGCGACTTTTTTCGGGAGCGGCAGCAGCTTTTCCTGGAAGCCATGGAAGAGGACGGCGCGTCCGCTACGGATCCCTTTCAAGGCAGGCACTCCAAACCGGTGGTCGGTATTCCCCTGGCGCTTCATACCCTGGAGTGGGGCATCTTCTGGAGCCGGCTCTTCGCCAATCTTGGCTGGGGGGTGCTGCTCAGTCCCCGTACCGACAACAGGCTGGCACTCCGCGGGGTGGAGTGCATGACGGCGGAAACGTGCTTTCCGGTCAAGGTCTTTCACGGCCACGTGGATTATCTTCTCGACCGGACGGATTATCTCTTTTTGCCGAACGTCATCAACATGCCCACTCCGCAGCTTCACGAAGCGGGTTACTTCTGTCCGCTGGTGGAGAGTTCGCAGTACATGGTGCGGGCTGCGCTGAAGATTGACGATGAGAGAATCATCAGGCCGACCCTTTACTTGAAGGAAGGGCCGGAGCGGCTGGCGGGGGCCGTTTATGCGTCTATGCCCCGTCGCCTGAGGCCGGATCGTGCCCGGGTGGAGTCCGCCGTTTCAGGGGCGTGGGAGCGGCAGGACGCTTTCAGGGCAAGGCTTCTTCGGCGCGGAAGGGAAGCGCTCCAGGCGATCTCGGCGGAAGAGCCGGTGTGGGTCGTGACCGGCAGGCCGTACAATCTTCATGACGAACGGCTGAACCTGCAGCTCGGCAGGCACCTGGCCCGGCTTGGTGTGACCGCATTGCCGATGGACTTCCTGGAACTCGATGCCGAGGATCTTTCCGATTTCCCGGGAATGTACTGGGGACTCGGGGCGAAAATCCTCCGGGCGGCCAAACGGATTGCCCGAACGACGAACTGGTACGGCGTGCACCTGACCAATTTCAGTTGCGGGGCCGATTCGTTCATCGAGCATTTTTATCGCCATATCCTGGGAGAGAAGCCCTCTTTGATTCTCGAGCTGGACGAGCACAGCGCCGTCGCGGGGCTTCTGACCCGGATCGAGGCTTACAAGAACGTGGTGAAGAATCTTCAGGAAAGGCGCCGGGCAAATCCCTGCGAGGTCGAGTCGCCTGCCGATACCCTTTGCGGGTAGAGGGTTTGCCGCACGCGGAGCGCGCTGCGGGGGAACTGGCGCGGGACGGAGAGCGGAACCCGCTTTGAGGGTTGAGGCGCTTCGGCTGTGATGGAGCGTCTGAAGAGAGGAAAAGGGAAGAACTGATTCCTATGGCTACAACGGACGGCAGGCCCGCCTTCGATCGATTGCGAAACAGCGTAAGGCAGTTCGACGTATCGGGGAAAATTCTCCTTATGCCCGACATGGCGCCTTTCGGAGTGCGCCTGCTGGCGTCGTGTTTCCGCGCTTTCGGGGTCGAAGCCGTCGTCATGGAAACCTACAAGGCGTTGAGCCTTGGGAGGGAATTTACCTCGGGAAAGGAATGTTTTCCCTGCCAGGTGACCCTGGGGGACATTCTCCACTATCTTCTCAGGGAAAAAGACAGACTCGGGTCTTCGTTCTCCCCCGAGCGCTACGTGTATTTCATGCCGGAGGCGGACGGCCCCTGTCGGTTCGGCATGTACAACAAATTGCAGAAAATGGTACTGGATCGTTTCGATGAATTCAGGGACATTCCCATCTGCTACCTTTCCACCAATAACGCCTACGCCACCGGGAGCATCATGCCGGCCGACCGCTCCCCGGCTTTCCGAAAACTGAGCTATATCTGCGTGATCATCGCCGATGTGCTGGATCGCATCGGCTGGCGGGTTCGGCCGTACGAATGGCGGCCCGGCATGACGGACGCTTTTCTCGACGAAGGGCTCGGCGCCCTGCGGTCCGCCATCGAATCCGAAGGGGCCGGCATCGACTTCAGCAAACTTTTCAGGATTACCGAGGAGATTGCGGCCACCGCCGCGACTTTCATCGACCCGCACAAGCCGAGGCGCCCCCGTATCGGCATCGTGGGAGAAATCTATCTGCGCAGCCATCCCGATTCCAATCAGAACATCGTCCGTCAGATCGAACTGTACGGAGGGGAAGTGGTGAATGCGTCCATTGCGGAATGGATCAATTTCATCGCCTACGATCGGGACGTCAAGCTGCGTCGGCAATGTAAGCTATTCTGGAAGGAAGGAAGCCACGGCACTCTGCGGCACTGGTGGCGCCAGTGGACGGACATTCAGATGGAACGGTTCTACCAGGCCTGGCGGCAGGGTCAGGTCTACCGGATGGTCATGAGGCACCTCGACATACAGCCGGACCACGGCATGGGCTCCATCGAGCGCAGGCTGGAAGGCGAACGCCTGTTCAGCTTCGCGATCGGGACGGAGGCCGCCCTGAGCATCGGCGGGGCGCTGGAATATGCCCATCACGACTTCGACGGGGTCGTGAACGTGTTCCCGTTTACCTGCATGCCGAGCACCGTATGCGCCGCCGTCCTGAAGCCGCTTTTGCACAAGATGCGCCTGCCCTATCTTGACGCCCCTTACGACGGCGCCATCCAGCCCAACCGTGAAGTCGCCATGCGCACCTTCCTCTACCAGGCCAAACAGCATCTCGAAGCCCGTTTGAACGGGAGGAACGATAAGGCAAATCCATGAGCAATCAAATAATGATCATCAATGCCCTTCACCCCGAGGAATTCCGTGTAGCCATCGTGGAAGGCCAGACCCTGGAGGGTTTTTTCATCGAGACCGCCACGCGCGGCAAGGTTGTCGGG
>JAJFUA010000164.1 GCA_021372635.1 Desulfobacteraceae bacterium
CTCCCTTCGATGGAGCTGAAATGTACGAATACGTCCTGGCCGTTCTCGGTCTCGATAAAACCATAGCCCTTTTTGTCATTGAACCATTTCACACGACCTTCCGCCATCCTCGATCCTTTCTGAAACCAAACATTTTCACTTCACGCCGGCACGCTACTTTCAGAGCTACTTGGAACCGTCTAGTCAGGCGAAAGACCGATTTCCTAAATAACCCAAAAATACCGCCCCTCCCTTTTATATATTGTGACAAAAATAACCTGAAATTTATAAAATGCAAGAAAAGATATTCATAATGGGTTGATGCCGATATTTTTCAGGATATCGGCGAAAAAAACTCCGGCCTCCATGCCGCGCCAGCGGCGGCTGGGCGCTGGTTTTCCTTTTCCCCTCCTATTGGCTCAACACGCATAGAGAATTCCGGATGAAGTTCTCGATCATATCGTAGAGTTCCTGGTCCACGTCGAGGAACTGAATCCCCAGCTCCAGTTTCGAACCGTCCCGGCGAACGTTCCGGATCCGGGCCCTGGCGGTCTGAAAGCCGGGTTCTCCTGGCAACTCGAACTCAAGCCGCATCTCTTCGTCGAGGGCATCGTCCAGGAACGTGTCGTCCTCGGGTACGCCGGCGATAAACCGGCACCCGCCCACGCTGATGTCCGCGACCATCCCGGCATAATCCAGGGACATGACCATGGCTTTGGCCGGCAGCAGGCAGTCGACGCGCCTGTGCCGCCGCAGTTCGTGCTGTTCCACGCTCTCCGGGTAGGACAACACCAGGATCTGCATGGGATGTTCGATATGGCTCAGAATCGTCGATTGGAACCCGTAGATGGTCCCGGAGCAGATATAGCGCACGATAACCTGGTTCCCGGCGCGTAGCCGTTCGTGGGAGTCCGTTATTTTCGGAAGCCTCACGACCAGGTACCACCCCGTCTCCATGCCCACCAGCTTGCTCTTCAGACGCTGTTCGCAGCCTCTGAACTGCAGCTGTATGTGGCTCTCCATTTCGACCGCCAGTCGCTTCCCCCCTCCGGACCTCCTGAAAGAAGGGGCGTCGAAGCCGCAGAACGCCGCGAAAGCTTCCAGGTATTGCGGATCGAAGCAGTCGGGCATCTCCTCCTTCATGACCCGCAGGGCCTCGGCCTGGGAGATGCTCTCCTTGTAGGCCCTCCTGGTGGTCAACGCATCGAAGCAGTCGACGATCCGCACGATTCGGACATACCTGTGGATCGCCTTCCCCTCGAGACCGTCCGGATACCCTCCTCCCGACATGTCTTCGTGGTGGTGCAGCACGATGTCCAACTGCTCCGGCGTAAGCTTCCGGGATTTCTTCAACTGTTCGTAGCCAATCAGGGAGTGCTTCCTCACCAGGTCGAATTCCTCGGAGGTCAGTCTGCCGGGCTTGTTGAGAATCCCGGAATCCACCGCACTCTTTCCCACGTCATGGAAAAGCGCCCCCGCGCCGATGTCAGCCACTTCGCCCTTGAGCCATCCGAGAGAGGTCGCGAACGCCATGGACAGGAAACTCACCTGGACCGAATGAGTGAAGGTATTGTAGTCTTTCGCGAAAATTCCGAACAGTTCCCTGGCGCTTATCTCGTCCTCGGCAAACTGCATGGCGGAAGACCTGACCAGCTTCACTCCCAGTTCGATGTCGGGAACCGAAGGATGATCGCTGAATGCCCTTTCCACCAGGAACTCTGCATGGTTGTAGAGAAGCGAAGTCTTCTCCACCGCGGAAATGGGAGCGGACAGGACTTTTCGGATATTATCGGATATGTACCTGGACTGAAGTTCCAGGTCCCCGTTCCTGACGAAAACCGTATCCACCTGCCGGCGCAGCAGCGCATCGTGCGATTCCCTGTCGTACATGTCCCCCTGGGCGAAGAGCAGCCTGAGCGAGACTCCGCCCGAAGCGTTCCTCGCCGGGAAATGCACGTCAAAGGGAATGGGGCTCCCCTGAAGCAGGTTGCCTATCCCGAAAGCGACGTAGCCTTCCGTTTCCCTGTCAAAGTCTCCTTCATATTCGGCAAGACTGATCTTCTTTGAAGCGCTTGCAGTTTCCACCATGCATCACCTCGAAATTTTCCCGCGTGCAGGCCCTTCTATCCAAAGCCCTGCTGGTTTCCGAAAGCTGTCGACCTTTCGGTGTTCGGCACTTTCTCCTTGAATCGGACGCAGGGGCCGGATTCTTTAGCCAAAATGGAATTTCGTTGGAGGGGGAATGAAGTTGGTCGCTCGGGAGGGGAACAGCGCCGCCCGGCTCGGCAGCGCTGTTTCCCTCCGTTCAGGCAGGTTCCCAGGGGATGCGTCAGATTTCGACCATGCTCTCCTGCAGCAGATCGATATCTTCGATTTCTTCTTCCAGGTACGCCTTGAGTTTCTTCTTCAGGCGGCTTTCGATCTGGCGCACGCGTTCACGGCTGATCCCGAATCGGTCCCCGATCTCCTGCAACGTCATGGGTTCCTCGGTCAGCAGGCGCTTGTCGAATATCACCGATTCCTTGCCTTTCAACTGCTGGCGGAACAGCATCAGCTTGTCGTGCAGGATCGCCTTGGCCTCCTGGTCGGCAATCTGGTCGTCGACAGGCAGATCGTCGGAGGGGAGAAACGACTTGTGGGTATCTTCCGAGTCCTCCTTGAGCGGGCTGTCCAGAGAGATTTCCCAGCTGTTGAGCCGCTGGTCCATCTCGATGATCTCGGATTCCTTGACGTCCAGCCGGTGGCTGAGCAGCTTCGGGGACGCCTCGATCCCCTGGGCCTCCAGCCGCTCCTTTTCCTTTCGCAGGTTGAAAAAGAGCTTGCGCTGGGCCTGGGTCGTACCGATCTTCACCAGTTTCCAGTTGTCCATGATGAACTTGATGATGTACGCCTTGATCCAGAAGGAGGCATAGTAAGAGAACTTGTAGCCGCGATACGGATCGAATTTTTTCACCGCCTGCATGAGCCCCACGTTGCCTTCCTGGATGAGGTCCATGAGGTTCTGCATCCAGTAGCGCTGGAAATCCATTGCAATCTTGACGACCAGCCTCAGGTTGGCCGTGATAAGCTTGTAGCCGGCATTCAAATCCCCCTTTTCCCGGTACCGTATGGCCAGATCCGTTTCCTCCTCGCGGCTCAGCAGAGGATACCGCTTGATCTCGTCCAGGTAGATCCTGAAGGGATCGAAGGAAACGGTCTGGGATCTTTCCTGGGATGCCACGACCGGCTTTTGCTCTTCCGCCTCGCCGCCGGCATCGGCGGATTCTTCCGGATTATTTTCTTCAAATGCGCCTGTTTCTGCGTTTGTCATCACAGATGGTTCCTCGCTCTTGGCTAGCTCCGAATTCGGAGTGATTCTCCACGTACTCTGCCATTTCCGAGAATGTTTTCTCTTCCATAGAGCATAATGAGTTATATTATTACAGCCAATCCGTCAAAACAAGATGAAAAGGTGCGGGCTTGTCGGCCATAGCGTGCAGAAAACCGTTGCTTTCTGCACATCCATTCATTATAAGGATGAGACATACCAAAAGAAAGGGGCGAGCCGGCCGCCGCGCGAGCGGTGCTGTCCGTAACGCCACCAGTAGAAACCATGAAACCATGCGCACCGGAACACATAGCTAGCATCATTCCCTACCCGCCAGGAAAACCGCTTGAGGAACTCGAGCGCGAGTACGGGATCTCCGATTCGATCAAGCTTGCGAGCAACGAGAACCCTCTCGGCCCGTC
>JAJFUA010000440.1 GCA_021372635.1 Desulfobacteraceae bacterium
TATCCTGCGCCTGGAAACGGCGGCGATTGCGCTCTTGTCCCTGATTCAGCTTTTGTGGGGAGACTTTGGAGATCAATAGGCGGGAAGGACTACTACCATGAGATGCCAGAAATGCGGTTTCATCGGCTTCGATTATCTCAACAAGTGCAAGAAATGCGGGGCGGACCTGACCGCCGTCCGGGAGGGCTTCGGTTTCATGCCGGCAAAGCCGTCCGCACCGTCTTTTCTTGGAGCGCTGACCGGCGGAATGCAGGCGCAGACGAGCGAAGCGGCCCCGAGTCCGGAAGAAGAGGGCGTGTCCCTGCCGGGACTCGATTTCGGAGAGGACCTCGTCTTCTCGCCCGACGAACCGATGGAACCCGCCCGGCCCGCCATGGCCGCCGCAGGCGCTCCCGCTCCGGAGCTGGCGGAACCCCTGATCCTTTCGGACGAAGACCTGACGATCGAACTGGAGGACGAGGAGGCGGAAAAGGACCTGGAGCTGGACCTCGACCTCAGCCTGGACGAAGACCCGGCCGCGGCCGAAGCTCCCGAGGCGCCGATCGCCCTGGACCTGGATCTGGACGCTGCGGTCTCCATGGACGAGGTGCCGTCGATCGAGCCGGAAGACCTGGAAGTGGAACTGGACCTGAGCGTCCTGGACGCGGAACTCCCGCCTCCGGGGGCTGATGTCCAGGCACCGGACACCGGGCAACTCGAAATCGACTTCGACTACAGCCCGGACCTGGACGCCCAGCCTCAGGCGATTCCCAAAAAACCGTCCCCGGACGCAGAGCCGTCTCTCCTGTCCACGGTCGACCTGGACCTGGAAGAGGACGGTTCCATGGAGTTCGTTCTCGAACCCGTCGACCAGCACTTGATCGACCCCGTGCGGGATTTGTCCGCAGAAGAAGAGTTCGACCTGGGCGCTGTGGACAAGGAACTGGGGATCACGCTCGAAGAGGAACAGCCCGGTGCCGGTCCGGACGCGGGCCTGGCGGCGCCGTCGGGGGAAGAATCGGAAGCCGAAGCGCCGCAGTCGCTTAAAATCACGAGCGACGACAGCGAAGGGCTGGTGATCGAAATTTCGGAAGACGACCTGGAAGACCTGATGGTCAACCTGGGGGAAGGCAAGCTGAACAGGGACCATAGACCCGGCGACGGCGGAGCGAACGGGCGCTGAGGATCGGGGCTGCGAAATATTCCTTGACAGTGCGCCCGCATTTGTATAGTATCCGCGACGTTCGTGGCGAGGTAGCTCAGTCGGTAGAGCAGTGGACTGAAAATCCTCGTGTCCTCAGTTCGATTCTGAGCCTCGCCACCAGCAGAAAGAAACAGGGGTTGGTCCGGTAAGGGTCAACCCCTTTTTCTTTGGTTCTCTTTGATTCGGTTCTCTTTTGTTCTTCTCCATTTCCTCCCGCATTTTTGCAGCGTGGTGCCTCCATGAACAGAGTCCTGCCGATGCGACAGAGCTTCCCGGCACGCAGCGCCGGAGGGTCCTATGTTTTCGCCGCGGTCTTTGCCGTGGCGCTCGTGCTGGTGCCGGATGCGGCGCAGGCGGGCATGAAGGAAGCCGAGGCCGCTTACGGCCGCGGGGATTATCCTTCCGCCTTCGTCGAATACAGGAAGCTGGCCGAACGGGGAAACCCCAGGGCCCAGTATCTTCTCGGCGGGATGTATGAAGCCGGGGCCGGGGTCGCCCGAAATTATTCCGAAGCGTTCCGCTGGTACCTGGCCGCCGCGCAGAAGGGGGAACCGAACGCCGAGTTCATGGCGGCCCAGATGTACTACGAAGGGAAGGCCGGTCCGAAGGACTACCGGGAAGCGGCCAGATGGTACCGCAGAGCGGCGGACAAGGGGCACATCTATGCCCAGAACAACATGGGGGCGCTTTACGAATACGGCCGCGGCGTCGCCGAAAACAAGGCCGAAGCGCTGAAGTGGTATCTCCGGGCGGCCGAACGCGGCGTCGTCGAAGCGCAGTGCAAGGCGGGAATGCTGTATGCGGCGGGCGTGGGCTTTCCGCAGGATTTCGTGAAGGCCTACGTGTGGTTCGACGTTTCCGCCAGGAGCGGGAATACGGAAGCGGCCAGGCAGCGGGAGAGGCTGGCCGCGAAGATGAATCCCGCCGACCTCTCGAAGGCGAGGGAACTGGCCGGCAAAACGGGCGCGAAGGCCCCGGCCGGCAAGACGGCGACTGCGAAACGGTAAATCGCCGCTCGTCCTCACGAGGGAAAGGAAATCATGCCTCTCCCGGGGATTGGCGAAGGAGTAGCGAGTAGCCCGTAGGTTGGCGGTGAGCGAATGCGAACCCCAACGGTTTCCACGGCGAGGCATGGGCAGGGACAATCCGCATTGGCGATCAGGTCGGGGTTCGTTGGTGTTGGGTGGGGTTCGCCCATGTTGGGGTTCGCTCGGCGCTCACCCCAACCTACGTGTAACGGAGGCCGTCAGTCGGCGACCGCAGGCTCCGGCGCCTGCGGCGGCAGGGTGGTTTCGCGGATATCGGCTTGAGGGCTTTTCCTCTGGAGTACCTTCCCCAGGGGCTGAGCCGGGGACTTTGGGGCTTCCTGGGTTTTTGAGTTTACCCGGGCCTGGAGGACGGCTTCGACTTTCTTCAGGTTTTCATTCGCCCGCGCATAGTAGCCGGACCTCAGTTCCAGTGCCCTTTCGAAGGCGTTCATGGCCTGAGGGTAGTTGCCTTCGTGGAGATAGAAGCACCCTAGGTTGTTGAACGCCTGCGCCTCGTCCCCGCCGATCCGGAACGCCTCGATGGCCTCGTGCTGCCTGCCGAGCTTGCACAGCACCATTCCCAGGTTGTTCCCCGCCCTCGCGTCCTTCGGATTCATCTGCAGCTCCCGCGAAAAGTATTCCACGGCTTTATCGTAGTTGCCCATCAGCGAATAGGAGATGCCCAGGTTGTTGTACAGCATGGGTTCGTTCGGCTTGACCGCCATGGCGGCCTGGTAGTGTTCGACGGCCTTTTCGGGCTGCCTGCGGTAATCGGATAGAATTCCCAGGTAGGTGTGCGAAATCCACAGCCCGGGGTCGCTCCTGACCGCCTGCTCGAACCGGTCCCGCGCCTCCTGGTAGTTCTTCGCCTTGTAGAGGGCCTGTCCCATGCCCTGGTGCGCAAGGGCGTTGGCGGGGTCCTT
>JAJFUA010000014.1 GCA_021372635.1 Desulfobacteraceae bacterium
CTGCCTCGTCGTACAGTTCGTCCAGTCTTTTCAGCAGAAGATCTTTGAACAGAGCTTGCGTTTCTTTTTCCATACATGCACCCCCTGATAGCTATGCACCCCCTGGTAGAGCCTTTGGAAGCTTGTTCGGTAACATACTCGCATAAAAGAGTAAAGAAAAAAACCTTCGCTCATGCCCTTTCGAACGTGCCGCTTCTACCGCCGCTCTTATATGTCAGCCGGACCTCCTCGATGCTCATCCCCCGATCTATGGCCTTGCACATGTCGTAGATGGTCAGCCCGGCATACGCGACCGCGACCAGGGCCTCCATTTCCACACCCGTGCGGTCCTGCGTCCTGACTCTCGACGTGATCCGGATTTCATTCCTCTCGTAGTCCGCGTGGAAGTCCACATCGACCCCGGTGAGCTGGATGGAATGGCAGAGCGGAATCAGCTCCCACGTCTTCTTTGCCGCCATGATGCCCGCAAGCCGCGCCGCCTCGTAGACGTTCCCCTTGTGGATTTCGCCCTCGGAGATCCGCCGCAGCGTTTCCGCACCGAGTCGCACCGTCGCCTCGGCCCGCGCTTCGCGCGCGGTGCATTCCTTGTCGCTTACGTCCACCATCCGCAGACGCCCCTGGGAATCGATGTGCGTCAGTTCTCTCTCCGTGCCCATGTTTCCCCCTTGTCGAACTCTATATAAAGCATCCGTCAAGCCCCGCCGGTGGCCGCCGGGCCCAAATCTTCCCTCAGCAGCCGCGCCCGTTCCCGCCCTTCTCGATGACGTGCAGCAAAACGACCAAGTCTCCCGCCACGCTTCCCGGAACCAGGTGATCTCCCCCGCCGGGGACCCTCAGCCGTGTTCCCGTTTCACTTCCGGGCGGAATCCATACCCGGACCGAGCATACCTCCTCGACTTCCCCCAGGCCGCCGCACTCCCCGCACGATTTCAAGGCCTTTTTCCGACCCTGCCCGATACAACCCCGGCAGAACACCAGCCGCGTATACCGTATCTCTTCAAACGCCCCTTCGCCGATGCCCCACCGGGGAACCTGCAGGTCGAACCGCAGGTCCACTCCGCTGCGCTCCCGGAAGAAAGCGTAGTCGATGCCGAAAGCTTCGTGCACGATATCGTCGAAGGGAGACCGGCTCCCTTCCTTTTTTCTCCTGGGCGCCCGGAACCCGTCGGATTTCGACCGCCCGTGTCCCCGGTCCCTGTCGTATTCGCACCGCCGGGAAGGGTCGATCAGCGTTTCATACGCCTCCAGAGCCTCGCGGAACCGTTCCGCCGCACGAGGGTTTTCCGGGTTCCTGTCCGGATGGAACCTGAGCGCCAGGGACCGGAACGCCTTCTTGATCTCCTCGTCCCCCGCCCCGACCGCAACCCCCAGGACCTTGTAGTAACAAACCTTCACACGCCTTTGCATGAAACTTCCGTAACACCCTCGGGGACCGCCTCGCCACAGACGCCCGGAGTCCTGAAACTCCGGGACGACCGCAGCCGGGCCCCGCCACTGAACGACTGTCGAAGGATACCTGCCCGCCCACTCTCACCAAGCTTTTATTGTAAAAGGATTGGTTTCGCAAAACAAGCGCCGGCAAACCCCCGGCAGGCCACAAACCGCTCCCTTCGCCCTTCCCCCTCGCGAACGGCCTCTCCGAGGCTCCAGGATTGTCCTCTGATTTCCCTGCCCGGATCCGTCCTCCCGGTCAGGCGGTGAAAGGAACGAACGGGAAGAACGGACGCAGCGGCAGCGACGACCACGTCATGCGCCCGGGAAAAAACGGATGGGACGGCGCATCGGAAGAACGGGCAACAACGAAACATGCCCGCCGCTTCCCCGTGCCTGTTCGTCTATTGGGAAAGGATCGGAAGCAGGATGGTAAGCGGAACGTCTCGCCAGGGATTCGAAGAAACGGTCTGCGGCCTCATTTTCCGCACATCTCTTCCGGGCTGATCTTGCCGTCGCCGTTCGCGTCCATCTTCTTGAACGTCTTTTCGGCGTCCTTGCCGTGTCCCATGCCCTTGTATTCCTCCAGGGAGACGAACCCGTCCTTGTCGGTGTCCATCATTTGGAAATGCTCCTGGCATTTGCTCTTTGGATTGTCTTGTGCATTATGCCCGGAATGCACCTGTGCGAGGGCTCCGGTTGCGGCGAGGCATAAAACCGCCAGGGTCACGAACGCGCTTCGAATCATCTTCATGCCCGTTCTCCTCTTCTCTCACTGGTCGCCGGTTCGAAACGAAATGCGGCGCGCACCCGGGCGCGAATGCCGATCAATATAAGCACGCGGGGCAGGTTTCGCCACATCCGTGCGGGACTCGACCTGCCGGGTTCGGCGGAAGCATTTTGTGCATAGCGGCCCTTCAACGCACAATTCGCTCAAAATCACTCCCGTTTCTCTGCGGTTCCCGGCGTTCTCCCCATCTGAGGTGCCGTTTCAAACCCCGTTTCCTTGTGCAAACCAATAAAGCCCAACCGGCACGGACGGCTCCCGACCACCCAGGTCACGGCTCAAAAAATTGTTTACCTTGTTATTACAATATATTATCACTAACATCACCACAATGGGCAAAACGAACAAATGCACAACCAAGCCGCTGCAAACCGCCAGGATTGGCCTGCTACAAGGAGCCATTCGCACCCGTCCTGCCCGGCTAATCTTTTTTATCTAGTCGTTTTTGTTCTTTTATGTAATAATGAAAAAGCACGAACTGGAGCTTGTAACATTTTTCTCTTGACACTTTGCTTCCCTTACACTACGCTTGGCCTTAACGCATGGAAAGGCACAGAGATATCTGCGGCTTCCGGCCCGTTTCCGCCGTGTCCTTTCCGCGAAGTTTCACGGGCTGCTCCTTGAAAACGGAAATTGCATCCGCCCTTCGGGCGGAAACGTAGAATCCGGAACACTGTGGCGTCGGACCGGGACCGGTTCCGGCCATGGTTTCGCAATCCAAACGTAGTCCACTCGGACCCAACTGTAAAGGAGGGATGCCTCATCGGCCTTCAGGGGTGAGCGAATTCTGAGCGGTTATTGAGCTTGTGAAATATTAACGTATCTATCTTGTAGTATGCACTGTCCGCTTTCTTGATGCATCAAGAGGCGTTCACCACTCGCAACACGTGGTCAGCAATATCGGCAAAGAGGAGCTTGAGCGATCCCTGGCCGGCCGGCATCCGCCGGACCGGCTTCAGGTCTTCGCCGGGATAGTTTCTTTCCAGCAACATCTCAACACATCAGCACCCGCAACACGGAGGAGTACTGCCATGGCTGTGGCCCAAAACAAAAAACAGGATGCAGCAAAAGAGCATCCCACAGGGGATCCCCGCTACAAGGGTATAGACCGCGTACTGAAACGCCAACAGTACCAGCAGGACGCACTCATCGAAGTTCTCACCGCCGCACAGGAAGCCTTCGGTT
>JAJFUA010000020.1 GCA_021372635.1 Desulfobacteraceae bacterium
TTCATCTGCCGGAACAGGCGCGCCGACATCCAGGCCAGGACTGCCACCCCGAGGATGAGCACACACCAGAGCGCCGCCCTCTTTGCGTCCACCAGAGGCGCTTTCAGCTTTTCCACCCCTCCCAGGACCACCTGCGCACCGGCGGTCGCCAGGCGAAAGGGGACCTTGTCCCCGCGGCTGTTCGAAAATTCGGCCAGGAGATCGTCGACGCGGACATTGACGAACTGCCGCCCGGCATGGCCGTAGGCGAGCAGGAACGGCCCCTCTCCGCGCGCGACGAAGAGCAGGCTTTGAGGGACCCAGCCCAGTTCCAGGGTGGGCACCCCCTGTCCCAGGCCTCCCCCGCTCTGCCGGACGCGCAGCATCCAGAAGCGGTCCGTCACGGGAGCCATGGCCAGATCGGGACTGACGACGTCGGTCCCTTCCAGCCGCAGGCCGTAGATCAGCCCGGCAGCCCTCCTTTTCCACGTGCTTTTCTCGTCTTCTCTGGAAAAAAGTTCGGCGGAGGCCAGGGTATTCTGCTGGAGGAGCACCACTCGCAGGCGGTCGACCGGAAGCGGACCCGGCGACTGGAAGAGGTATTCCCCCGGCCGGTCCCTGTTCTCGGCGGCTGAAACGGCCAGTCTGCTTCTCGGCGGTTCGGCGGCCGGTTCCGACAACTCGGCCTCCGCCCTGAGAAGCTGCACCTGCTGCAAAGCTGCGGGCCAGGAAATCCTCAGGTATTTGTTTGCCGCGGCGTTCACGAGAATCCTGTTCCGGACGAGGCTGTGCTCGCCGTAGCGCAGGCTTGCCACAACCGACGACGACCCGACGGTCGCCCAGTGCTCCAGGTCGTCGCTCCCCTCCACGGACACTCTTCCCACGAATCCCTGCGCGGCGGGGTTCCATTCGAGCACCAGTCCCCTGACCGGTCGTTTCAGGGACGACGCGTCCAGGAGGTAGGCAACCGTCCCCGGTGCGGAACTCGAGCGCGGCGGATCGTCCAACTGCACGATCGTACCCGCGTCGTCCCTGTGCACCCGGAGCGAAAGACCGTCGGGCGTCCGCCCCGCTTCGCCGGGCACGGGGAAAACAGGCAGGGACCTCCCCGGGGGCGCGGGCGTCTCGGGAACCGGCCGCCTTACCGCGAACGGAACCACTTCCCGTGCCCGGTTGAACACACACATGTCGCTCAGGTCCCCTCGTGTGACGCCGCGGTAGAAGTCGAGCGGGAGAGAGACCTCGAAAATCGCCCCTCCCTCCCCTGTTTCCAGAGGAAGCCCGAACGCGAATTCTTCCGGAGAGAGGTTCGCCAGCGCCTCTCCGAATCCGGCGCATGCGAAGACCACAAGCATGACGAAGGTGGTGATCGTGCGACTCATTCTGCGCTCCGCGTTGTCTTGTCCTGGGGCGGGACCGGGGACAGGTAGCCCACGATCAGGATCAGGATTCCCACCCCCACGAAGGAGACGATCCGTCCGATGGTTCCACTGCTGGAAAGATCGACCACGAACAGCTTGACGACGGTCGCGGCCAGCAGGGCCGCTCCGGTGAACCACAGCGTCCGCCTCTTCCCGCGTGCCGCAAAGACCATGAGGCAGAGCGAACTGACGGTCCAGAAGATGGAAAGCGAAGCCTGGACCGGCACCGACGCCATGACTCCGGAGGCGGTATAGGGAACGCCGCCCCAGTGGTGGAAGGAACGGACGAGGATCGCGTTCAGCCAGAGAAAGATGGCTCCGGCGACTCCGGACACCGCCCCCGGGAGCAGCGGCAGGCAACTTTCGGGGACGACGGACGGCAGGGAAGGCAGCCGCCACAGCCAGTGGATCAGGGCAAGGAAAACAAACCCGACGCCGACGTCGAGCGGGTTGGCGATCGGAAGGTAGGCAAGCGGCCACGGGTCGCCGGAATCGAAAAGACCGACCGCAAGGGTCCAGACCCAGCCGACGCAGGCGACCGGCAGGAGCCCCAGCCACAGGTAACCCCGAAGATGCGCGGCAACCGGCCAGGCGAGCTTCGGTCCCTTGGCCGCCAACAGCAGCAGCAAGGCGGAGAAGCACGCTCCGGAGGCAAATTCCCGCCACGCGCCGCGGTATCCCGTCCAGTCGCCGGCCTGCCAGTCCACCTCCCAGAGGAGCAGCAGGAACAGGCACCAGACCGCGCTGGCATGCAGGAATTCCGATAGCTTGCCGGCAAATTCATCGTTCTCGTGAAGAATCCGGTACAGAGACGCAAAAGCGACTGGCCACCCGATGAAACCTCCCGCGCCGGCAGGATGCCCGGAGGTGAAGCACAGCATGACGAACATTGCGGGAAGCATCCCCAAAGCAGGGATGCGGAGCAGTGCCCAGTCGAGCCGTTTCCTGAAGAAACCGCAGGCGATGCAGGAAATGGAGACGAAAAGCTCCATCGAGCCCATCCGGAAAGAGTTGCCGGAAAACCGGTCGATTTCGTTCCAGCCGGCTCCATACCACCAGGCCAGGCCCCAATATCCGATAAACGGAGAAATGGCCGCTTCCCCGGCCCTGAGCCTTTGTGCGTTCCGGGTGAGGTAAAGGGAGCTGAACAGGCCGGCTGCGGCGACCAGCACGCTCCCCATGAAAAAGCCGTTGAGGATGGGAAGACCGCTCCCGCGCGGCGCGAATTCCAGGAAGTACGGCAGGAGGGCAATTCCTGCCAGCAACTGGAGCAGCATTCCGGTGAGACGCGCGAGAAGACGCTCCTGTCTCACCCCGACCCAGACCAGCGCCGCTCCCTCGAGCGCCCAGGCCGATGCAATCCCGCGGAAATCGAACGCCAGTGGGATGGCGATCGTTCCGAAACCGATGCCGATGGCCAGGAAAGCCTCGGAAAGCAGCCGCATTTCCCGCGGCCTCCAGCGGAACACCGCCCATGCCGCACCGACATAGAAGGCGCCCATGCCGATGGCGCTCAGGGCCGCCCCGAAATCGTACGGTTGGACCATGGCCGCCTGCTGCCCGAATACAACGATGGGCGTGCCAAAGACGATCGTTCCGTCCAGGTAGCCCTTGAGTCGGGGCTGCTGACGCAGCGCAAAGAGCACCGCGATGAACATGAAGAAGAGGAAGAAAAGCACGAGAAAGGGTTCGGTGGATGCGAAATGCTCCGGCGTGTAGTAGCCGCAGCCCCAGAAGGTGCCCAGGCCGAAGGTGAAGGCGAAACCCGTCAGGTTCAGGAGCCTCCAGGCCTTGAACCAGGCGATCCCCAGTATGCCGGCGTCGAGGAGCGCGTAATAGCTGAAAAGTATCACGTGGCTCCCTTTGCCCGTGGAGGTGAGCAGGGGAGCCAGGAAGCCACCCGCAGCAGCGAAAATCGCGAGACTCGGCGAATCCTGGAGGATGGCCAGGCAGGCCGAAAGCGCGCACAGCCCCAACAGAATCGCAAAGGCCAGACCGGACGGAACGAGATCGTAGATGCGAAATGCGCCGAATACGACCAGGTAGAGGATACCGATGCCGCCGCCCTGAAGAGTCAGTGCGTAATGTTCCCTCTTTTCCCGCAGTCGCCAGCCGACGACGACGAGAGCGATGCCCCCGAGCGCCGCCCCCGCCAGCCGCAACTCTATCGGCAGCAGATGCCGTTCGGATGCGTATTTGACCAGGAATGCCACACCGATGAAGAGCACGAGCAGACCTGTTTTGACCAGGAGATTGCCGCCGGTCGCAAAGCGCAGAAAGAAATCGACCGCCCGGGGACGACCGGCAGGCGGAGCCTCTCCGCCGGCAACCGGAGGTTTCCGGTCCGTCTCCTCCTCCAACCCCGGAAAGGGGACGGGTGGCGGGATTGCCGCCGTGAGATGCAACACGGCCGGCTCAGGCTCCGGTTCGAATTCAAGGGGTTCCTCCCCGGCCTCGGGAACCGCCGCGTGCAGGGGCTTCTCCGCAGCGGGACCGGCCGCCCCTTCGGCAGACGCGGCCGCCGGATGCCCGGAAAGCCGCTCCTTCAGCTCCGCCAGTTCCCTTTCCACCGAGGCAAGCCGCCTCCGCATGCCGAGAAGCCCGGCAAGGGCCAGCCCGATGCTCCCCCCGAGCAGGAAACCGGAGGCGTCATGCTCCAACCCGCCCCAGACCGCCGGCACAACGATCAACAGAAACGACAGGACACCCGGATGCATTCTCACCTCTCCAGCCGCCGCGTCCGCAGCAGCCCTCGTCGACGGCTCGGGAGGGCTTTCCGTAAGGCGGCTCTTCTCCAAGCGCGGTGCATGTTCCCGGTACAGCAATAAAAACGCCAGAAAACCGCCTCATAATAGACCGGCTTCACATTCCGGAAAAGGATTTATTCTCTGAACACCGCAGGGGCGGGGAGCCCCGCCGCCGGAGCATTCCCGCTCTCACTTTGCTCTTGTCGAACGCCGCCTATATCCCTATAATTTTTCCGCATATTCATACGGCCTAATTCGATTAAATGCGGACAACCCTATGTATGAAGAACACTTCGGCTTGAACGAGCAGCCGTTTTCCATCGCCCCCGATCCGCGCTTTCTCTATATGAGCGAGCAGCATCGCGAGGGGCTGGCCCATCTTCTGTACGGGCTCCAGAGCGACGGCGGTTTCGTACTGCTCACCGGGGAGGTGGGAAGCGGCAAGACGACCCTTTGCCGCTACCTGCTCGACCAGATCCCGGAAGAGTGTGTCGTGGCGTTCATCTTCAACCCCCGCGTCACCGTCCTGGAATTGCTCTCGTCGATCTGCGACGAGTTCCGCATCCACTATCCTGAACGCAATCAGAGCATCAAGGGTTTCGTGGACCGGATCAACGCATTCCTGCTCGATATGCACGCAAAGGGCCGCAGGGCCGTCCTGATCATCGACGAAGCGCAGAACCTCAGCAGGTCCGTCCTGGAGCAGATCCGCCTGCTGACCAACCTGGAAACCAGCAAGCGGAAGCTTCTCCAGATCATGCTCCTGGGCCAGCCCGAACTGCGCGACAAGCTTGCCCGGCCGGACCTTCGGCAACTGGGGCAGCGGATCATCGCCCGGTTTCATCTCGGGCCGCTGGACAGGAAGGACGTTGAACTTTATGTGCGACACCGGCTCTCGGTGGCCGGAACCAACAACGAAATCTTCTCGCCGGCCGCGCTGGCCGGAATCTATGCGCACAGCCGTGGAATCCCCCGCCTGGTGAACGTCATCTGCGACCGAGCCCTGCTGGGCGCTTATTCTCAGGGCAAGCCGAAGGTGGACAAGCGAACGGTCGCACGCGCGTCCCGGGAGGCGCTGGGCGAACCCCGCCGTCGTCCGACAAAACCGGAAAGGTCCGGTTTTGTCCCGATTGCCGCGGCTCTTTGCGCGGTAGCCGTAGCTTTCGCGTGCATTTACGCCCTGGGACTGCTTCCCCCTTCGCTTGCTCCCACGCAAAAGCATGTGCAGACGGAACCGCCGGGCGAGAATCAACAGCAACGCAAACCGGTTCCGCATCGGGACGAAACTTCCGCCATAGCCGCCGGGGAACCGGCGCAGGAAAATCCCACGACTCCGCCGGCCACGGCGTCCCAGCAGAGGGAAGAATCGGCCGGACAGCCAGTCCATACCGCGAACGGGGGAACTCCGGACGCCGCACTGCCGGCACAGACGTCCAATCCCACCGCCACCGTCGAAGCCCCCAAAACCGGGGAAAACGACACGCCGGCAGCGGACAAGGCCCCCGTCGCCGTGGACAGGCTGGCAACGCTCGTCCGCTCCGCGGGACAGGATGCCGCCCTCGTCTCACTTTTCGCCAAATGGGGGCTTACCCTTCAGCCCGGTGCCGCCGCCGACGCGTGCCGCCAGGCGACTGCGGGCGGACTGCGGTGCTTCACGGGAAACGGGGGCATCAGGGAAATGCGCGCCTGGAATCGCCCCGCCGTGTTGAAACTCGTGGACGAAGGGGGAAACAAGTTCCAGGCCGCCCTTTTGCGCATGGACGAACGCACCGCGTCTTTCGCCGTCGGCTCCCAAAACGTCGACATCGACACGGAAGCCCTCCAAAGCCGTTTCCAAGGCGAATTCCTTTTGCTCTGGCCGGTTCCGGCCGGGTACGGCAACGGCCCGCGCAAGGGGCAGCAGGGCCCGAAAGTGGCCTGGCTGGAACTCCAGTTGGCAAGGGCCAGCGGGGACGGAATACAGCCCATTCCCTCCGCCAGGTTCGACAATGCCGTAGAACAGAGAGTGAAACAATTTCAGGCATCCAACGGCTTAAAACCAGACGGCGTCATTGGCCCCGAGACGTTGAATCAGCTCATGCTCGCCGTGAGCACCGATGCCCCCACGCTAACGCCAGTCCCCAAGGGGCCTTGAAATGTCCTATATCCTCGATGCATTGAAAAAATCGGACCGGGAACGCCAGCAACGCACTCCCCCCTCCCTCAGCAGCGTGTATTCCGCGGGGAAACAGCAGCCGAAAGGCCGCCAAAGAATATGGCCCTGGCTCATCTGCCTGATTCTTCTGCTCAATGCGGGCATCCTGCTCTGCTGGATGATGCTGTCCCGCCAGGAGCCGAAAACCGCCGCCACGCCCCTGGAATCGCAGGCACAGGATCCGTCGGCCCCGACCGCCCCCCCCGTCGCGCAGAAGGCCGCAGAGAACGTGCAGGCCCCGTCGTCGCGGGAAAAGGAACCTCCGCCACGGAACAGCCTTGCTTCGAACGACGGCTCGCAAGCTCCAAACAGCGCCGGGGAACCGTCTTCGGCCAGTCCTAAACAAAATGCGGTAGAAAACGTCCCCGCCACGCCCCCTTCGGCGGCAGTCCCTCCCGGCGAGGCAAACGGCGTTTCCAGGCCGAAAACCGCTTCCGAAAGCCGTCCGCGGCCGGATGGCGTCCAGGAGGTTTCTCCACCGGCAACCGTCGCACGCGACAAAGCTCCGGAGAAAATGGACTGGAAAAGAGCGCCCGATCCCGCCGTGGCCGAAGCGAAGCGGCCCACTTTCGGCAGGGCCGCGTCCCAGGGTTCGCGGAAAGACACCGCATCCGCCGCCGAGGGCAGAACGGCCCTCCCCGGCGCCAGGACCGCCAGGTCCCCGGCGACTGCGGACGCTTCCGGGACCCCTTCCAGGCCCTCCGCGGCACCTGCCCCGGAACGCGCGGGAAAGGCGCAGACCGAACTGGAATCACTGGTGGGAAAGCAGATTCCCTTCACCGGAGGGGAATTGCCGCAGGCCGATCCGCCGCCCGCCCCGGTGCCGGACACGAAACCTGCCGCCCCGCGCGCCTCGTCACCCCCGCCCAAAGTTCCGGAATACGAAGACCTGCCCCCGAAAACCAGGGGGGAGATTCCATTCATGTCTTTTTCCATGTTCGTCTATTCCGATAATCCCGGAAACCGTCTGGTCGGCATCAAGGGGCGCGTGGTGCGGGAAGGCCAGGAACTGGCTCCAGGCCTCAAAGTGGAAAGCATCCGCCCCGACGGGGCCATCTTGAACTACAACGGGCAGCGCTTCTACAAAAGGCAGTTCTGATTTCCGATATTTTCAGACTTTCCGCCTGATCTCCATGCTGTCGAGCTGAGGATTCCACCCCGGAGGAAGAAAAAGGTGGTTCCGATTTTAAGTAACCGAAGCTTCATAGAAAACACCCCTCCAGCCCCCCGCAATACTGCTGCATCAAGGCTGATGGAACTCCTGCCGCCGGTTGAAAATCAGCACGTAGGTTGGGGTGAGCGACCAGAGTCTGTGTCACAATTCATAAGGACTTTGAAAATTCCCACTTTGGGTATTGCCCACAAGCAATTCCATACCCTCTAGAGGCAAAACTGGTGTATTTTTAGACAATAGTGCCCACTTTTTGAGTGAAAATTCCAGAGATAATGAATTGTGACACAGTCTCGACCAGCGAACCCCAACACCAACAAACCCCAACCCGACAGCCAATGCAGATTGTCCCTGCCCGTGCGCCGATGTGGAAATTGTTGGGGTTCGCTGTCGCTCACCGCCAACCTACCCGCTCCCATTCCCCCTTGAAGGGGGACGACAACGGGGGATGTGGTTTTAAGAGCTTGAAGATCCGGAGGAAACACCCCCCTGCCCCCCTTAAGGGGGGAATGGAGATGATCGCTCGTGGGGAAAGGCGCCGCTGATTCAGCAGCATTGTGACCATGGGGGGGTGTGGTTCTAAGTGCTTGAAAGCCAGAATGAAACACCCGCCTCCACTCTCGATGGAAGAACTGGAATTTTCCCTCACATTTCCTCCGAATATCCCGTCATGGAAACGGCACCCGACCCTTTACCCAACCTTGGCACCTGATTTGCACCCCGAAGATGGCAACAAATCTTGATCGACACTATTTGTCGTCAAGACGACAATAACAACCCGGAGGCATTCACAAACCCGGGATATTTGCCCGTGAAGAAAGGAGAAAAATCGTATAGTTCCATAGTGTGGTCCGTTCTTATTCCGTTTCTAAGCGAGAAATTACCAAGCTGAGCCACAATGTTCGATGATTGATCGCTTGAAAAAGGCAAACCACTCGAAAGAGCGGGACGCAAAATCACTGGCCTAAGTCCCTCCGGGGATATGGCGGCAGGATTGCCAGGCCGATACAGCACTTCCACGAGCTGGGTCGAACTGGCTTTATGGAGGTGCTCAATGTTACTGAAACACGTTTGTCTTGGCAGAACCGTTCCCCAGACCGCCCTTGCAGGATTGTTCATAATTGTCGCCCTGGCATCATTCGCCTTCTCCCCCTTCGCAACCGCACATGCGGCACAGGCCACGCTGGCCTGGGACACCGTGGCCGAGGCCACCGGCTATAAATTCTACGCCGGAAACGCCAGTCGCACCTACTCCCCCGCCATCGATGTCGGAAACCAGAGCACATACACATGGACCGGGCTCGAATACGGGCCGACATACTACTTCGCCGTAACGGCCTACGACGGCTACGGCAACGAAAGCGACTACTCCGTCGAACTGGTCTGCGATACCATCTCTTCATCCGCGGGATCGAACGGGAGCATCTCCCCCAGCGGCATCTTACCCGTCGCCAGAGACACCAGCCGGACGTTCACCATCACCCCCGCCGCAGGCTACCGCGTCGCCGACGTGCTGGTGGATGGAGCCTCGGTGGGCGCCGCAGGCTCCTACACTGTTTCCAATATCGCCGGAAACCATACCATCGAAGCGACGTTCGCACCGGCCACTTACAGCATAACCGCCTCGGCAGGCTCCTACGGTTCCATCGCACCCAGCGGAGCGGTCGTGGCCAATCAAGGAGACAACCGGACTTTTTCCATCACGCCTTCGCGGAACTACCGAATCTCCGATGTCAAAGTCGATGGGGTATCCGTCGGACCGGTGGCCTCCTACACATTTTCAAACATCACCGCGAACCACACCATCGACGCAACGTTCTCCATGATCGCATACGCCATCACAGGCACCTCGGGGCAGAACGGGGCCATTTCACCGACAGGGACGATGAGCGTCCAGCAGGGCTCCAGCCAGACCTTCACCATCACTCCCAACACGCACTATCACGTGGCCGACGTCCTGGTCGACGGCGTCTCCGTGGGAGCGGTCACGAGCTACACCTTCTCCAACGTCTCGGCCGCTCACACCATAGCGGCAACCTTCGCCATCGACACGGCGGCAATCTCAGCCTCGGCCGGTGCAAACGGCACGATCTCTCCCGCCGGCTCCGTCAACGTCAGCTACGGCTCCAGCCAGGCCTTCACCATCACTCCCAACGCGAACTACCGCATCGCGGACGTGGTGGTGGACGGCTCATCGGCAGGCGCGGTTTCCTCCTATACGTTCTCCAACGTCACGGCGGCCCACACGATCAGTGCGACGTTCTCGGCCGTCAATCAGCCGCCCGTGGCCGATGCGGGCCCCGACCAGCGGGTCGCTGAAGGCGCGCTCGTCACGTTGAGCGGCGCCAACTCCACGGATCCGGACGGCAACGCCTTGTCCTTCCTCTGGTCCCAGACAGCCGGACCTCAGGTGGTCCTTTCCGATTCCAGGTCCGCTTCTCCGACCTTCACCGCCCCCGATGTGGCAACCGAGGGAACCTCGCTCACCTTTGCCCTCATGGTGACCGACAAGACAGGCGCGACGGCCGGGGACACCTGCGTGGTAAACGTCACATGGGTGAACGCGCCGCCGGTTGCATCGGCAGGAACGACCCAGACGGTAAACGCCTGGGATATCGTGACACTGGACGGATCGGGCTCCACGGATCCGGATGATGGAATCGCCTCCTACCTCTGGGAGCAGACGTCCGGGACCCCGGTGGCGCTGCAAAACGCAACGACGGCTCATCCCACCTTTGCGGCTCCGGATGTTCCGACCGGCGGCCAGACGCTTGCCTTCCTGCTTACGGTCACGGACAATGGGGGCTTGAAGTCCACGGGCACCTGCATCGTGAACGTCACGTGGGTCGATGCCCCGCCAACGGCAAACGCGGGAGAGGATCAGACGGTACACGCCGGGGACACCGTCCGTCTCGACGGATCGCTTTCAACGGACCCCGACGACGGCATCGCGAGTTACCGCTGGACCCAGACAAGCGGCCCCCCGGTGGTTCTGTCGGACCCCACGTCAGCAATGCCCGTTTTTGCCGCACCGGCCGTCACGGCGGACGGCACCACTCTCGGTTTCACGCTGCTGGTAACCGATTACACGGGCCTGAGTTCCACCGCCGGCTGTACGATCTTCGTCAACCAGAACCCGAGTTCGGATCTGACAGGCTACTGGTCCAGGTTCAACTACTACAACAATAAGCTCTCGGGAGTGTTCACCGTGAGGAACACCGGGAATGCGAACGCCGGACCGTTCACCGTGAATGTGTACCTGTCCAGCGACGGTGTCGCTCTTGGAGGTTTTCTCAAGAGATACACGAACCTGTCCCTGAGTCCCGGCACCACGGTCAATCTGACGTTCAATTACAGCTCGAGAGCAAAGCTCACGGGGAAATACATCATCGTGCTGCTCGATCCGGGAAGCAGCATCCCGGAGACAAATGAATCCAACAACCGGATAATCCAGCAGATCCGCTGACAGGTCCCTCACCTGCCCGGCACAAGCCGCGCGCCACGGCGCGCGGCTTGTGCCCCACCGATGAACATTTTTTGCGCACGGCACACTCAAGTGGGCAATAATTTGCGTCCCCGCACCCCATCCGGCGACAGCGGCCCGCATCCCGGAGATCGTCCCCATCACGTTTAGCGTGTCAAATCCAAGCGTTGCAAGCCGCCTCCCCGCAAAGGGCCGCTCTGGTACGCCTTATGCTTTACACATAAGGCAATGGAAACAGCGGCCGGCGGCGGGAGCATCCCCTGGAACGCTTCCCGGCCGCCCCGAGAGAAAAGGTCCCCGCCGGACCGACTTTTTGGACTCCCGGCCGCAAGCGCGGGAGGGCATATTTTCGGAGGTGTGTCATGAAACGGAAAGGTTTTGTACTGGGGATCGGCCTTTTGCTGCTTCTGGGGTTTACTGCCACGGGCGCGCAGGCTCAGGTCTATAATCCGCTGGCGTTCGGCGCTCTGGGAACGGCTCTGGGCTTCGCGGCCGGAGGAAACGCCGCGAGCGCTGCCATCGGAGGCGCCGCCGGAGTGGGCGCGGGAATCCTCATGAACGCGACGACGGCTTACGGGTGCGGTTACGGGTGCTACGACCGTCCGTACGCGGTGCAGGTGCATTATCCAGCCTATGCGTACTACGGCTCCTACCGCCCCTATTATCGCTACCACCATTGGAATAACGGCTATTCGAGCCCGAGATGGCATCACGACTACAGGCACCGCCATCATTTCAGGCAGTGGGACGGGGAACGCCACAACCGCTAAGGCGGCGCAACCCCAAAATGCAGTAGTGTATGGGTTCAGGCAAGGAAGCCGGGGGCTGTGAGAAGAGCCGGTCCCCGGCTTCGCACATTCTCAGGTCAGTCCCTCAGCTTGCGGCGCAGCAGCTTTCCGGTCGGCGTTCGCGGCAGCTTGTCCACATATTCGACCACTCTGGGCAGCTTGTAGACGGCGATGCGCTTTTTCAGGAATTCGAGGAGTTCACTGGTAAAGAGTCCTCCGCCCCGATATTCCGGCTTCAGCACGATGACCGCCTTCGTGATCTGCCCTCTTTCGTAGTCCGGAATCCCGACTACTCCGACGTCGGCCACCGCCGGGTGCCTGGAAATCGCCGCCTCCACGTCCGCCGGGCTGATCCGGTAGCCGGAACTCTTGATCATGTCGTCTTCGCGGGACACGAAGAATATGTTTCCGCTCTCGTCGGCGTATACGGCATCGCCCAGGCGGTTCCAACCATCGATCACACCCCTTTTCTGGGATCTCAGGAGCCGTTTCTCGTTCACGAAAGGTTTCCAGTAAACGGTTCCGGACGGCCCCTTGACGATCATGCTGCCCACTTCACCCGGCTTACATTCTTTTCCGAGCGGGTCCAGGACTTTTGCCTCGACCCCCGGCAGCGGTCTGCCGATGGAACCGGGAACCGGCTCGGGGCACATGGTGTTCGAGGTGACCAGGTGGAGCATTTCGGTGCTTCCCAATCCTTCCCAGACCGGCATCCCGGTGAGTTCCCGCCACGCCTTAAGGGTGTCGGCCCCGAGACTGTCCCCGCCCGACGTGCAGAGACGCAGGGAACGAAGATCGTATTCCCGGAACCACGGATACTTGATCAGCGCCCGGTAGGAGGTGGGAAGACCGGTAAAGACGGTGATCCCGTGCCTGGGGATGAGTTCGAGCATGTCCGGGGGAGAAAACCTGGAGATGAGCGACACGGCCGCCCCGCCCTCGAAGGGCAGCATCGTGAAGGTGCCGAAGCCGGCGGCGAAGGAAACCGGCGCCGCTCCACCCAGCACGTCTCCAGGCCCCATCCGGTAAACGTATTTGTTCACGATCCTGGTCTGAATGATCCCCTGACGCAGAAAATGCACGCATCCCTTGGGCAGGCCCGTCGTACCGGAGGTGTAGAGAATGAGGCCGATATCGCGTCCGTCCAGCATTACGGCTTCGAGTTCCGGGCGCCCTTCCCGGATCATCTCCTCGAAGGAGAGATTTCCCGTCGCGAGCGTCTCCTCGGGATTCCCTCCGATGACGATCACCCCCGTGCCGGTGGCAAACCGGGGCTTCGCCGCCTCCACGGCATCGGCCAGCGTGGCGTTGACGATATAATACTTGAGGTCCGCGTTGACGGCGACGTACGCCACTTCGTCCACGGCCCACAGCGGGGAGGTGGGGACCGGAATGGCCCCGATTTTTTCTATGGCGAAGACCGAAACGATCGCCTGGGGGCAGTTGATCAGCCGAATGCCGACCCGGTCCTGGACACCCACGCCGGCTTCCTTCAGGGCATTGCCGAACTGGTTGACCAGCCTCTGCAATTCCGCGTAAGAGATCGTCACGTCGTTGAATTTGACGGCGGGCAGATCGCCCCGTCCCTCGCGAACATGCCGGTCGAGCAGATAATCCGCCAGGTTGAGCGATGACGGAACGTCCGCGAATTCTTCGGGCACGAGATATTCCGGCCAGAGTTCCTTCGGCGGCAAGAAATCTTCGGGTATCTTCCCCATCCCCGTAGCTCCTGGCAGGTGAGTGAGGGTGTACGCGGAAATTCCATCGGACCCGGGCGGCGGACTCCGGCCGGGCGTGCTGCTTCCACGGGTCCGCCGCAAGTCGGAAGATTCACCGGCGCTCTCCGTCACCGGCGTGCGGTGCGGTCCGGGCGGGTTCTCCTCAGGCATGGCGGGAACCGTTCGGTTAAGAAAGAGGGGCAGGGAACGTATCGGCCGTTGCGCGGCCTCTTGCCGCCGCCCGGCGGAAACGCGGCCGGACCCGGTGCAAGTCGCCCCGCACGTCCGAAAGGAAAGGCCGTCCTGCCGAATGCCGGCTAGGCAATCGTGTGAACGACTTCGATCCCGTTCTTTTCCAGGTCGTCGATGACGGGTTTCAGGTCACATTTCTTGAGTCGAATGGAATAGGTAAACTTCTGCTCTTCCGCCGAAGGCACGTGACAGATGCTGATCACCTCGCCGTCACGGCCCTGGATCAGGCGGATGATCTCATGCAACGGCCCCTCGACGCTGTCGACCCTGACGTCCACACGCGAGGACTGGGAGAGCATCCCCATGATATTGATGAAAGCGGAGAGGATATCCACCACCGTGATGACCCCGACGACGCGCCGGTCCTCCAGCACGGGCAGACCGCCGATGCGTTTTTCCAGGATGATGTGCGCGGCTTCTTCGAGGGGCATGTCCGGGGTGGCCGTGAAAGGCTTTCGGATCATAACGTCTTCGAGAGTCAGTTCCTCGAGCATGGAGGCAATCAGAACCCCGCGGAGGTCCGCGTCGGTAACCCAGCCGATGAGATTCCCGTCGGCTTCCACGACCGGCAGGTGCCTCACGGAGGTCTGCTTCATGATCGCCAGGGCCTCCTGGATCGATGCCCCTTTCTTCACGGTCACCACATTCGAGGTCATCCAGTTGCGCACAATCACGTGAATCATCCTTATCAGGTAAATGGGAAAGCGGGCGGCGAGGTCATATTATTGATCATTTGTTTAATAATTACAATAGCTTCGCCTGCCATTATTTGTCAAGCTAAGCCATATTGGAGAAAAAAGCAAGAAAAAACTTCCGTAAACGTGCGCCATAGCTCGCGGGAGCGGGTCCTGAATCCGGGGGAGTGCCGTCATTGACTTTGGGTTCCCTTTTGCTATACTGAGTGCCGGCCCGCCGTGTTCCGTTTCCGCAGGGCCCAACCGATAAACGTGACTGTCTTTTCGCGCGGCGCGACATGGGTTGCACACGGATGCGGGAGAGGTCCTCAGGAGACCCCGAGGGCGGTTTTGTCGCCATCCGGCAGGCTCCCGTCCGACGCCGTCCCGCATCGAGACCGTTCGTGCGCTCCCGGCCGCCGGCGTTCAACCATTACCCTGCAACCAAAAGGATATAGCCTTGCGTCAGGCAAAATTCATCTTTATCACGGGTGGGGTGCTTTCATCACTCGGAAAAGGGTTGTCGGCGGCGTCCATCGGAGCGTTGATGGAGAGCCGCGGCCTGCAGGTGACCTTGCAGAAGCTGGACCCCTACATCAACGTGGACCCCGGGACCATGAACCCTTTCCAGCACGGTGAAGTCTTCGTCACCGACGACGGGGCTGAAACGGACCTCGATCTCGGTCACTACGAACGCTTCACCCACGCCAGCCTGGGTAAGAAGAACAACTACACCTCCGGCAGCATCTACTACTCGGTGATCACCAAGGAGCGCCGGGGGGATTACCTGGGAGGCACGGTCCAGGTCATTCCGCACATCACCGAC
>JAJFUA010000040.1 GCA_021372635.1 Desulfobacteraceae bacterium
CGCACGTCGCGGTTTTCTATGGCGAAGAGGATGTCGAGTGCCCAGGGAACCAGCAGCCACACGATCGTCACCCGCTCTTCGGAAACCGCCTCGAGGATCCACCGGGGTTCGACCCCCTTCAGGATCACCGCCCTGGCCCCCACGATGAGATTGCCGAACCAGTGCATCTTCGCGCCCGCGTGGTAGAGGGGCGGAATGCAGAGGAAATTGTCGTCATGGTTCTGGCGGTGATGGTTGTTTTCCGCATAGCAGGAAAACTCCAGGTTCTTGTGCGTCAGGAGCGTCGCCTTGGGCATGCCGGTCGTACCGGAGGTGAAATAGAGCGCCGCGCTGTCCAGGACGTTCATCGGAACCGCGGGGTCCACCGGGAGCCCCGACGCAAGCGCCGTCTCGAACGGTTCGGCATACTCCGGGCGCAAGGCTTCGGGCCCCACGAACACGAAGCTCTCCACGGACGTCAGTTCCTCCCGGATGGCATTGACCCGGTCGATGAATTCTTCGCCGAAGATAAAGACCTTCGCCTCGGCCACCTGGGTGCAGCGCTTGATGGTGGGCGCGTCGAAGCGGAAGTTCAAAGGAACGACCCAGGCGCCCGTTCGCAGTATCCCGAAGTATATGGGCAGCCATTCGAGGCAGTTCATCATCAGGTGGACCACGCGGTCGCCCTTGACCACGCCCTTTTTCAAAAGCGCATCGGCCACGCGGTTGGCCTGGTCGTCGAACGCCTTCCAGGTGATCTCCCTGCGTTTCCCCCTGGCCGGTTCCCGCTCGACGAGTGCGACTTCCGGTCCGTACATCCGAGCGTTCCTGGCCAGCATTTCCATGATTAACATGATCGATTCCCTTTATGACGCATGAGGTGCACTAAGAAAGGTGTGGCGCTCGGATTCCTGGCAGGCTTCGTCGAGCCGGTGCCGTCGTTCGAGCCGGAGGTTGCGTTTCCGGTCCCGCACCCGCTTTCAAGTACAGGTTTGGCTTCTATCACAAGAAACCGGAGCAATCAAGACCGCAGCCGGGGCAATTCCAGGGAATCACATCACATTTCGCCCGGTTCGCCGCCCCGGCGAAGAGCGGTGGGAGGCGAAAAAACGGCCGGCGCAGCGGCATCGCCATCCTCTTCCGGGCAGCTTTCACCGGAGGTGGCAGACAGGAAATATCGAGCAGGAAACCTTCTAATATGGGGCATAATGCCACTTTCCCTTGCGCTCTCCGCATATGCCTGCATTTCGCGCCCGGTCCTTTCCCCGGATTGATTCTCTTTCCCAAAGCGCCGCGCCGAATACCGATTAGCTGATAAGCCCTTTCTAGCTAGAATTCCGGATGATTCCCTC
Organism: Desulfobacteraceae bacterium; assembly: GCA_021372635.1. GTDB lineage: Bacteria > Desulfobacterota > Syntrophobacteria > Syntrophobacterales > Syntrophobacteraceae > JAJFUA01. Next base: position 1,332 of record JAJFUA010000040.1, read on the forward strand.
AACCTTCCTCTTGCAGATCCCCCGAGGATGGCATAGAGTAGATTACCCCAAAACGGTGGACGCAGCCTGCTCACACGGCCCCGGGACATCGGCTCCGGAGCGGTAAGGCCGGGGAGCTGTCGGTCGTCACGGAAGCGTTCGACGAAACCCTTTGCCATCGGTTGAGACCTGCTCAGATCCTTCGACCGATCCCCTCAACCGTCTCGGACACTGGAACACTGGATCTCCGAAGAGACGGGACATTCCACGGGAGAAGCCGAAATGCCCAAGGCCTACGAACTGCGTTCCCTGCTCGAAGAGATCCTGGAAGACGAAAAGGCGGCCGACGTCCGCGGCGCCAAGCTGTCCCAGACCGAAATCGAAAGGATGGTCCGCGAGCAGCAGGACCGGAAAGCCGGAAAGAAGCGCGGTCCGCAAATCAGGCTCGGCGAGACGCTGGCGCAGCTCGGGCTGGTCACTCCCGGGCAGATCGAAGAGGCGCTCAGCCTGCAGGCCGCCAAAGGGGGCAGAATCGGATCTCTCCTGGTCGAACAGGGGCACATCGGCGTGGAGCAGCTTATCGCGGCCCTGGAAATACAGCACGGCGTCAAAGGAGTCGACCTGTCCCGTACGACGGCCGGTGAAAAGGCGATGCGGCTTTTGCAGCTGAGCACCATGATGAAGCACAGGGTCATCCCGCTCAGGGCCGAAGACAACATCATCAAGCTGGCGATGGAGGATCCCGGCAACCTTTCGGCCGTCAACGACGTCGAATTCATCACGGGCATGCGCGTGGAACCCGTTGTCGCGCCCTCGTACCAGATGGACACCGCGCTCGGTTCCCTGGAACAGAACGAGGGCCGGGCCGTTTTTCTGTCCAAAACCGGCTCGGAAGGCCCCCTCACGATCCACACCGTCCTGGAGCTTTTCGTCTCCTCGAAGGCCTCCGACCTGCTCGTCTCCGCCGGCGTCCCCCCCTCATTCAGGCTCCTGGGCGAGCTTCACCGCACCGAATTGCCGGCCGTTTCGGCCGAACAGTGCGTGGCCTTCGCCAAGGCCCTGATGACGGAAAAGCAGTGGGAACAATTCCTGTGCGGCAAGGAACTCGACTTCGCCCTCGGTTACCCGGCCCTGGGCAGGTTCCGGGTCAGCGCCTACCGCCAGCGGAACACCATCTCTCTGGCGCTCCGCCGCATTCCGGACGTCATCCCCGACCGCCGCTCCCTCGGCCTGCCGGACTGGCTCGAGCCTCTCGCCCTCAGGCCGCAGGGGCTCATCGTGTTCGCGGCCCCTGCCGGCCATGGAAAGACGACGTCCCTGCACGCCACGATCGACGTCATCAACAAGAACCGGCGATGCAACGTCATCACCCTGGAAGACCCAGTCGAATACCTGCAAACACCACGGAAGAGCAACATCAACCAGAGAGAGATCGGCACGGACACCAACACCTTCGCGGAAGGGCTCAAACGGGTCCTGAGGCAGGCCCCCGACGTCATCGTCGTCGGGGAAATGCGCGACGGGGAAACCATCGAAACGGCCGTCGGGGCAGCCGCATCCGGCTGCCTTGTCCTCAGCGCCATCCACGCGCCGAACACCACGTCCGCCATCGACGGCATGCTGCACCTGGTGCCCCGGCACGCCCAGGCGCGCATCCGGCAGCAACTCTCCCAGGCCCTCGTGCTCGTTCTCTCCCAGAGGCTGATTCCGGGGAAAAAAGCGGGCGCCCTCGTGCTCGCCCACGAAAAGCTCGTCAACAGCTATCGCATCGGAAACCTGATACGCGAAGGCAAGGAGCACCAGATCCGGGCGCAGAGCCGGCAGGAGGCCGACGATTTCGCCTCCCTGGACGCCTGCCTGGTGAATTTGATCCGGGAAGGAAAGCTCACCAGGGACGAAGTCGTCCCGTTTGCGGAAAACATCGAACATGTCGAGAGGGCCGTCACGCGGGCTCCGTGAAACCACACCATACAGGAAGCGGCATATGTCCAACATCACCAACATGAACCTGGATTATTCCAAGCCGGTCAAGCTGGCGGAAGAGGTCTACTGGGTCGGGTTCCGGGACCGGGAAACGGGTACCCAGGCCAACCCGTACCTCATCCTCGACGGCGACGAGGGCGTGGTGATCGACAGCGGCAGCAGGTCCGCATTTCCGACCGTGATGATGAAGATCATGCAGACGGGAATCGCGCCGTCAGCCATCACCGGACTCATCTACCAGAACAACGACGCCAGGCTGTGCGGAAGCATCCCGCACCTGGAAAGCATCATCGACCGCGGGGACCTGAAGATTCTCTCCGACCCCATCAACCACATGTTCATCCGGCATTATTCCCAGTCCGCCTCCTTCGTGTCCCTCGCGGAAATCGACTACGAGTTCCACTTCAGATCGGGGAGAACCCTCAAGTTCATCAAGATCCCCTACGCGCCCTCCTCCGGAAGCTTCATGACGTTCGACCCGGAATCGGAAATACTGTTCTCGAGCGACCTGTTCAGCAGCTACGTGTCCGACTGGACCCTGTTCCTGGACCTCCCTTCGAGGTGCAGAAGGTGCCGGGGGGACTCCCATCCCCACGACTGCGACCGGGACGAGGAAGACTGCCCGGTGAAGAGAATCCTCAGCTACCACCGGGAGATCATGACCTCCGAGAGGGCACTGAAGCACGCCATCGACCAGGTCTCGGGCATTCCCTTCAAGACGATCGCGCCGCAGCAGGGGAGCATCATTCACAACGCCGAGGATGTCCTGATCCTCTGCGAACTGCTCTCCACTCTCCGCGGCGTCGGGATCGACAGCATCGTCGGCGACCGCTCCTTCTACGACCTGGGCAACATACGCCCCATCCGGGAAAGAATGGTGCGGTTATGATTCTCAGCCAGCTCGTTTCCGACTACTTCAACAAGGAGTGCGCGCAGGAGGCCCACTCCACCAGGCTTCTCACCCTCCTCATGGAATACTGGGCTGCGGAACGGGACCACGAGGTCAAGAGCGAACTTCTCAAGCAGATGGTTTTCAAATACTCCGTCGCGGAAAGGAAGCTCGCCGAACTGAACCTGATCAAGAACAAGTTCCTCGGGCTCGCCGCTCACGATTTCAGAAACCCGCTCGTACTGATACGGGGGCTGAGCGAGATCCTCCGGGACGATCTGGGAAAAACGCTGCACAGGCACCAGAAGGAATACCTGGATACCATATACCTTGCCAGCAGCACCATGCTGACCCTCGTGAACGATTTTCTGGACGTGTCCGCGATCGAAAACCAGAGTTTCCGGCTGCAGATCAGGCATTCCTCGCTGCAGGCGGTGCTCAGGGAGAGGCTGAAGATCTACCGGATGCTGGCGGCAAAGAAGTCCATCAGGCTGACCTACAAGCTTTCCAGGCTTCCGGATTTTCCCTTCGACCGCGACCGGATCGCCCAGGTGGTGGACAACCTCCTGGGAAACGCCATCAAGTTTTCTCCTCCCGAAAAGAACATCCACGTCTCCATGAACCGGAGAGACGGGAAGGCGGTGGTCAGCGTCCGCGATGAGGGCCCCGGGATTCCGACGGAGAAAATCCAGATGCTCTTCAAGGAATACCAGACGTTCGGGGCCCGGACGACCGGGGAGGAAAGGTCCACCGGGCTGGGGCTGGCGATCGTGAAGCGGATCATCGACGAGCATTCCGGGGATATCTCGGTTTCCAGTGTGGTTGGTTCCGGCTCGATTTTTACCTTTTCCATCCCGATGGAGTGCGGATATGACGACGGCAAGAAAGCCCAGGATCCTGCTTGCGGAGGATGAAATCCTCTGCCGGGATCTGCTGAAGGCCATCCTGAGGTCCATGAACTGCGAAATCGTCGGCGAGGCGTCGAACGGCGTCCAGGCCGTGGAAATGTACGGCCAGCTCAAGCCGGACATGATGTTTCTCGATATCAACATGCCGTTCAAAACGGGCGACGAAGTCCTCCAGGAGATCCTCGCCGCATCGCCGGACGCTTTCGTCATCGTCGTCTCTTCGGTGACCGACACCGAAACCGTTTCCCGGTGCATCGAAATGGGGGCCGCCAACTACATCCGAAAAGACACTCCGGTGGCTGAAATCAAGAACATCATCAAGGAGTCCTGGAGCGCCGTCAAGAAGAAGGCATAGCGGCCCAATCCGGCAGAGGCGATCGCAATGAAGCAAAACCAGACGTTCATGCAACTGCTCGCGTCCAGGGGGATCCTCACTGCGGACGCCGGCGCGCGGCTTCTCCAAACCTTCGACGGGGACGCGTTTTCGGTTTTGTGCCACCTGGCGAAGATCCACCCCCACAGGAAGGCGTTCCTGGGGAGGCTCTGGGGCGATTCGATAGGAATCTCGTACGTCGATACGAGCAAGACGCTGTTCCAGCGGGATGTTCTTCTGAAGCTTCCCGAAGAGTTCGCGCGGAAACACCGGATTGTGCTGCTCTACGAATTCGGGGAGGCCCTCACAGCCGCGATGACCGACCCGACGAACCAGGCCGTCCTCAGGGAGGCGCAGAGGATCACCGGGCGGATCATCAGCCCCGTCTTTTCCCTTCCCGAAGACATCGAAACCGCCGTCGAACTCGAATACCAGTCCGAAGACCAGCTCAGCGCCCTTTCCTCGAAAATCGTCACGGAATCCGTCGTCATCTCCGATATCACGAACCTCACGAGAGACGAACTCCAGAACATCGCCGGGGACCAGGGGGTCGTCGAATTCGTCAAGGGACTGCTGCTTCTGGCCGTGCGGCAGCGCGCCAGCGACGTTCACGTCGAACCGGGGGAGGAAAAGGTCCGGGTCCGCTTTCGAATCGACGGCGTGCTCCAGGAAAAGAGCACGCTGGAGAAAGCCCTGCTGGCTCCCGTCCTTTCCCGCCTGAAGATTCTCTCCAACCTGGACATCACGGAGAAGCGAAAGCCCCAGGACGGGCGGATCAGCCTCACGCTTCCCAACCGGACCGTCGACCTCAGGTTTTCGAGCATTCCGACCATCTACGGGGAAAAGGCCGTCCTCCGGGTGCTGGGGGATTCCAGGGCGAAGGACATTCCGGACCTCGTCGACCTTTCCTTTTCCAGCTCGAACCTGAAGGCGGTCAAAAGGGTCGTGGACACCCCGTACGGCATTTTTTTCGTGACCGGCCCCACCGGGTCCGGGAAAACCACGACTCTTTTCGCCATGCTGAAGCACCTGAACAAGCCCGGAAAGAACGTCACCACCATCGAAGACCCCATAGAATACAGGCTGGCCGGGATCAACCAGGTGCAGGTGAACCCGGCGATCGACCTGGACTTTCCCGTGGCGCTCCGTTCCTTCCTGCGGCAGGACCCGGACGTGATCCTGGTGGGGGAGATCCGAGACCAGGAAACGGCTGAAATCGCCTGCCGCGCCGCCCTGACCGGCCACCTCGTCCTCGCCACCATGCACGCCAACACGTCCCTCCAGGCCCTGACGCGCCTGATGGACATGGGCGTGCAGCCGGACATCATCGCGCCGTCGGTCATCGGCATTCTCTCCCAGCGGCTGGTCCGGAAAGTCTGCGACAACTGCAAGGAGAAATATTTCCCGCCGGTCGAGGCCGTGCGGAGGGTCATCGTCATGGACGGCACCGAAGTCCCGTTCTACCGGGGAAAAGGCTGCAACCAGTGCGGCCAGTCCGGATACTCGGGCCGCCTCGGCATCCACGAGATGCTCCTGGTGAACGACGCCGTCCGAAAGGGCGTGGTCGGAGGGGCTCCGCTGGCCGAAATCCGCGGCCTCGCGGAAACGGCGGGCTACCGCACCATGCGGCACGACGGGATCAAGAAGGTCCTGCGCGGTCTCACCACGCTGGAGGAAATCGAGAGAGTCACGATCGCCGAAGAGGAAAGCGACGAATGATCCGCGGCGCGAACAGCCGGGTCCGCCGGCCGCGCCGGGACGCCGGGAGGGTGCGATGAACGAATCGAGCGCTGTCCAGCCGGGTGCCACGGCCCCCGACTTCTGCCTGCCTTCTTCCGCCGGGAAGGATATCTGCCTTTCCGAACTGAAAGGGAAGTGGGTCGTCCTTTATTTCTACCCCAAGGACGCCACGTCGGGCTGAACGACCGAGGCCCTGGAGTTTTCAGGGCTGAAGGAGGATTTCGAACGCCTGAACGCCGTCGTTTTCGGCGTGAGCAGGGATTCCGTCCAGTCGCATCGAAAGTTCGCGGCCGACAAAGGCATCCGCATCACTCTTCTCTCCGACCCGGAAAGAAAGGTTCTCGCGGCGTACGGCGCCTGGCGGATCAAGAAACTGTACGGGAAGGAATCGCCGGGAGTGGTCAGGAGTTCCGTGCTGATCGATCCGGAAGGAAAGATCGCCGGGACGTGGCCCACCGTAGCGAAGGCGGCCGGGCACGCCCCGAAGGTGCTGGAGGAACTGAAGGGGCTGACGGGGTAGACCGGGATCGAAAAAGAGCCTGCCGGCCCGCCCCCGGCGCAGTGGCCTCGGGGCAGGCGCGGCAGGTGTTCTATCTGTTTCTTATTTCCCGTTGGGCTTCAGAATGATTCTGCAGTCCGCCACGGTGGCACCTTTGCCTTCCTCGTGCACGAGGAGGGGGTTGATGTCCATCTCCGCGATTTCTGGATTGTCCAGGCACAGGTTCGAGAGGCTCACGATGGCCTTCTCGATGGTCATCACGTCCGCTTTCGGCCTGCCGCGGAAACCCGTAAGGAGCTTGTAGCCCTTGATCCCTTGGATCATGGACCGCGCGGTGTTCCTGTTCAAGGGGCTCAGACCGAACTTCACGTCCTTGAACACCTCGACGAAAATGCCGCCCATGCCGAACATGATCAGCGGTCCAAAGATCGGGTAGCGGTTCATGCCGAGGATCACTTCCTCGCCCTTGGAGGCCATCTTCTGGATGAGCACACCGTCGATCTTCGCATTGGGATCGTACTTCCGGGCGTTGGCGTCGATCGTCTCGTAAGCGGCCTTTGCCTCTTCCTTCGTCTTGATCCCCACCTTCACGCCGCCCGCGTCGGACTTGTGCAGGATCTGCTCGGAAACGATCTTCATGACCACCGGGAAGCCCATTTCCTCGGCAACCCTGGCCGCCTCGTCGGGGCTCGTGGAGAGCTTTGTCGGCAGCGTCTGGAAGCCGTAGCACTTCAAAAGCTCCAGCCCTACCAGTTCGCCCAGGCGCAGCTTGCCCTTGTCGATGCAGTCCTTGACGATCGCCTTCGCCCTGGCGGTGTCTTTCTGGAGCGAAAAGGCCTCGAGTTCGGGGCGGTTGAGGCGGTCGGCATAGCGATAGAGCATGGCAAAAGCCTTGGCGGCGTTCTCCGGGAACTTGTAGACCGGGTAGCCCTGAGCCTGAAGATATTCGACACCCTGGGAGACGTCGACCACGCCCATGAAGCACGAAAGGATCGGCTTCTGGGAGGTTCTGGCTACGCGCACGATGGCTTCGGCGGTCTCGAGAGACTTGGTCATGGACTGGGGAGTCAGGATTACCAGGGCACCGTCCACGCCTTCGTCACTCAACACGGAACGGATCGCATCCTCGTAACGCTGCGGGCTCGCATCGCCGATAACGTCCACGGGATTGTGGATGTTGGCCGCCGGGGGCAGGCACTGGGAAAGGGCGTTCACGGTCGACTTGTCGAAGTTGGCCAGCTCGAGGCCCGAAGAGATCGTCATATCCGTCGCGACGATTCCGGGGCCGCCGGCGTTGGTTACGATGGCGATGCGGTTGCCCGCGGGGAGCTTTCTCCTGAGCTTGCCCATGGGGGTTTCGCTCTTGTAGGCAAAGGCGTTGGCGTAGTCGAACAATTCGTCGATGGAGTTGGCGCGGATGATGCCGGCCTGCTCGAAAAGGGAGTCGTAGACGGCCTCGGAGCCTGCGAGAGAACCCGTGTGGGATGCGGCCGCGCGCGCGCCTGCGCTCGTTCTGCCGGACTTGATCACCAGGACCGGGGTGCGTTTCGGGCCCATGGTGATTTCCCGCACCGCCTCGATGAACTCGGGTCCGCGGCGCAGTTCTTCGATGTAGAGCATGATCACCTGGGTGTCCTCGTCTTCATGCAGGTACTGCAGGAGATCGAGTTCGTCGACGTCCGCCTTGTTGCCGATACTGATGAATTTGGAGAATCCGAAATCCCTGTCCGCCGCAAAGTCGAGAACGGACGCGCAAAGAGCGCCGCTCTGGGAAATGAAGGACATCTTTCCGGCGGCGGGCATGCGCTTGGAAAAGCACGCATTGAGCCTGACATCGGGCATGGGGTTGATCACGCCGAGGCAGTTGGGTCCTACCAGACGCACGCCGGCCTTGCGGCACATGTCGACCATCTGGTTTTCCATCGCGAGCCCTTCCGCGCCGACTTCCTTGAAGCCGGCCGTAACGATCACGAGCCCCTTCACGCCCTTTTGAATGGATTCGTCAACGGCTTTCAGCGCGGCTTTGGGCGGGACCATGATGATCCCGAGTTCGATGTCGTCAGGAATGTCGATCACTGAGGGATAGGCCCTGACGCCCAAAACAGCCTTCGCGCTGGGATTCACGGGATAGAGGATCCCCTTGTAACCGCCCTGCAGGATATTGCAGAAAATGTCATGCCCTACTTTGCCGGGCGTGCTGCTGGCCCCGACAACGGCAACGGATTTGGGGGAAAAAATCGCATCGAGATTGTGCATGGAAGGTTCCTCCGAGCAAATGGTAAAGTCTAACTTTCAAAAAGGTTAATCGCAGAGCTTCTCCCTAGAATCGACCGCCGGCGCTTCAAAACTGCACGGCCCATGGGTCATCCGACAGGCGGTCGGCCCAAAGGAAAAGCTGCCCATACGACACGGGATCTATATATAACATATTTTCAATGATTTTTCCTGTCAGTCTTGTGAAAAATGTGCGAAATTATGTGGTAGAAGTTACATTATTTTATGAACCAAATCGCCTCTTTTAACAAGTTTCATTCTTATATCATTTACTTTGACTAATATTAATACTTGTTCTTATTTTTACCACCAGGAACACAAACTCATATCCAGGAATGATTCTTGATCCTATTTTCACAAGTCTTCCGGAAGGAGAGGGACGCCGGTTTCAGTACAGCCCCCCCCCGGGTGGGGCCAATACTGTTGCCATAAGGACAATGCCGGTGCATAAGCTCTCCCATTCCCCCCTTCAGGGGGGAATGGGAATGATCGCTCGTGGGGGAAGGCGCCGCTGATGCAGCAGCATCGCCGGGAGGGGCCGGGCGCCGCAGAACCACCTGCAAAGCCGGTTGATCGCTCCCGCGGAAAGCGGTACCATTACAGTGATCCGTCGCATTTCTGCAGGCAATTCCGGGCGCGCGGCCCGGACACTCATGTAAGAACCCGGTCACGGGGAGGAGGCGCATGACGGTATACCTGGACAACGCCGCAACGAGCCATCCCAAGCCTGCTTCCGTTTACGCGGCGGTTGCGAAGGCTCTTGCGGAAATCGGTGCGAGTCCCGGCCGGTCGGCGTACCGGAGCGCCCGGGAGGCCTCGGCGCTGGTCGCCGAGGCCAGGAGCAAGGTGGCGGGCTTCTTCGGCATCGCCGACCCCGCGCGCGTGGTGTTCACCAAAAACGCCACGGAGAGCCTCAACGTGGTCTTGAAAGGGTATCTCCGGCCGGGAGACCGCGTCCTGATTTCCGGCATGGAGCACAACGCCGTGGTCCGGCCGCTGCACCGCCTGGCTTCCTGCGGGGTTGCCGCGGAGAGGATCCCGTGCAGTCCGCGGGGCCGCCTGGACTGCGCCGCGCTCCGGGCCATGCTGGACCCGGCGCCGAGGCTCGTCGTCCTCAACCACGCCTCCAATGTCAACGGCGCCCTGCAACCCGCAGAGGAAGTCGCGGCGCTCTGCGGCCGCGCGGGCGTCCCGCTGCTTCTCGACGCGGCGCAGACGGCCGGCGTTCAGCCCATTTCCGCGAAGGACTGGAACCTCGGAATGCTCGCCTGTTCCGGGCACAAAGGGCTCCTGGGCCCTCCCGGACTCGGCATTCTTTACATTCGGGACGATCTGGACGTTCTTCCGCTCATGGAGGGGGGAACGGGAAATCGCTCCGAAGAGGAAGAACAGCCGGAACTCTGCCCCGAGCGTTTCGAGAGCGGCACGGGCAACCTGCCGGCCGTCGCGGGGCTGTCCGCCGGGCTCGATTTCATCACCCGGACCGGGCTCGACGCGATACGGAGACACGAACTGGACCTTGCCGCGCGACTGGAGAAGGGGCTGGCAAAGATCCCCGGTCTGAAGCTCTTCCGTCCCGAGGAACGGGGCACCGGGACGGTCTCGTTCGCCGTGGAGGGGCTCAACCCGGCGGATGTGGGCCACCTGCTCGACGAAGCGTTCGACATCGCGGTCCGAACGGGACTCCACTGCGCCCCGCTGGCGCACGAAACCCTCGGGACCCTGCCGGAAGGGACGGTGCGCGCCTCCGTGGGATACGCCACCACGCCCGATGAGGTGGAATTCCTGGTGGAATCGCTCCGGAATCTTCTCCTGCACCGGGGCTAGCAAGCGCCCTCCGGGTGAGCAGCTTCATGCCGCCCGTGTCTGACCTTCCGCCCGCGCGCGCTGCTTCAGGGGCAAGGTGATCACGAAGGTGGAGCCGACCCCGGGCGTGCTCCTGGCAGTGATGCCGCCGCCGTGGCGGTCGACGATCTTGCGGCAGATGGCCAGCCCCATGCCGGTGCCCTCGTAGGCGCTCCGGCCGTGCAGCCGGTGGAAGGGCTTGAAGATCCGGTCCGCATATTCTTCACTGAAGCCGATGCCGTTGTCCTCGAC
>JAJFUA010000075.1 GCA_021372635.1 Desulfobacteraceae bacterium
AACAGGCCGGCGGCGGTCAGGGCCATCGTGGTCGACGAGCGCGGCGAACCCGTTTCCGGCGTCCCCGTCGACATCCGGGTGGACCGCCGGGAGACGAAGGCGTCCCGCGTCAAGGGAGCGGGGAACGCCTACGTGACGCAGTACTCGGAGGAATGGATCGAGGAGGCGGCGAGCGCCGGCCTGGTTTCCGGGGACGGGGCCGTCGAGTTCTCCTTCACGCCGAAGCGGTCGGGCGTCCTGCGCATCACCGCGGGCATCCAGGACACGAAAGGCCGCCCCGCTTCTTCGAAGCTCACCCGATACGTTCTCGGCAAGAGCGCCGTGCTCTGGGAAAGCGTTCCGGGCAACCAGTTGTCGGTCATTCCCGAAAAACTGGAATACCGCGTGGGCGAAACGGCCCGCTTCATGGTGCAGAACCCCTTCCCCGGCGCGAAGGCCCTGATTTCCGTGGAACGCTACGGAGTGATGCGCAGCTGGTCGAAGGTCTTCGAAACGGCTTCCGAAGTCGTCGAAGTCCCGGTTCAGCCCGACGATCTGCCCGGTTTTTATCTCTCCATCGTGGTGGCCTCGCCCAGGGTCGAGAAACCGTCCCTGGAAGGACCGGACGACGAGGATCTCGGGAAGCCGGCGTTCCGCATGGGCTACGCAAAGATCACCGTCAAGGACCCCTACAAGGAAATCGACGTCCGGGCGAAGCCGGACCGCGAAGTCTACAAGCCTCGGGAACAGGTGACCCTGGACATCCAGGCCAGGCCGAGGAACCCCGTCAAGGCCGGGGAAGGAAGCCAACCCGCCGGCGGATCGCCCGCGCCACCCATCGAACTGGCGGTGGCGGTTCTGGATGAGTCCGTCTTCGACCTGCTGAGTCAGGGGAAAAGCGCCTTCGACCCGTACGCCGGCTTTTACAGGCTGGGGCCGCTGGACCTCGCCAACTACAACCTCCTCATGCAGCTCGTCGGCAGGCAGAAGCTCGAAAAGAAGGGCGAAAACCCCGGAGGAGGAGGAGGCGGGGACCTGGCCATGCGCTCCGTCTTCAAATTCGTGAGCTACTGGAATCCTTCCGTCGTCGTCGACGCGGAAGGCAGGGCCAGGGTGCAGTTCACCCTGCCCGACAACCTGACCGGCTGGCGCGTGCTCGTCATGGCGGCCACCCCGGAGGATCTCATGGGCCTCGGGGAAGCCTCCCTGAAAGTGAATCAGCCGACGGAAATCCGGCCGGTCCTCCCCAACCGGCTCATCGAAGGGGACGCCGTGGAAGCCGGCTTTTCCGTCATGAACCGGACGGGCGGCGCGCGCACGCTCGAAGTCGTTCTGAAGGCCGAGGGACCCGTCGAAGGGAGTCCGCAGTCGGTGAAGCGGGAACTCGCCCTGGAACCCCATGCGCGGGCCACCGTGCGCTTTCCGCTGAAAGTCGCGGCACCCGGGGAAATCACCTTCACGGCGACGGCCGGGGACTCCCTGGACCGGGACGGCATCCGGCAGACCCTCGCCGTGGCAAGGAGGGAATCCCCCGAGACGGTCGCTTCGTACGGGTCGGGAACCGCCCCGGAGATGACCGAAGCCCTGGACCTTCCCGGGGATATGAAACCGGGGTCCGCAAAGCTCCGGCTCACCCTCTCGCCGTCCCTCGCGGGGGGTCTCGAAGGCGCTTTCGCCTACATCCGCGACTACCCGTTCACCTGCTGGGAGCAGAGAATCACTCGGGCCGTGATGGCCGCGGCCGTCAAACCCCTCCGGCCGCATCTTTCAAAGTCCTTCTCATGGCCCGGGCATGACCGGGTACCATCCGAAATCCTCGCCACGGCCGTCGAAAACCAGGCGCCCAACGGAGGCATGACGTACTACAAGCCGAAGAACGACTACGCCGATCCGTACCTCAGCGCCTACACGGCGTTCGCCTTCAACTGGCTTCGCGCCCTCGGCCACGCTCCGCCGCCCCAGGCGGAAAGCCGCCTGCACGAGTACCTGCTGAACCTGCTTCGCAAAGATGCTTCGCCCGAAACCTACACGAAGGGGATGGGAACGACCGTCCGCGCCATGGCCCTGGCGGCCCTGACGGAGCGGGGCAAGACGGACAGGGCCGACCTCGACCGCTGCGC
>JAJFUA010000076.1 GCA_021372635.1 Desulfobacteraceae bacterium
AAGATAAAGCAAGAACATTATCCCGTGTTCTTTTCCCGGCTCGCATCTTTCTTTACCATTCGTACCCCCGGGAAGCAAGACGGCTTTCACGTTCAGGTCAAATTGGCCCACAGGGCGTAGCGAAGGGACAGCGGATCGGCCGGAAGATGTGCCGCACCGAGCACTTCGCGGCGCAAAAAACTACGGAGCGCGGCCCCGAAGGGAAACCGCGCCGCATTCTCGGCGGACCAGGCCGCAAAGGGTTCCGGCTCGCACTGGATGGACAGGAGGGGAACGATCTGCGTGCCGGAGTACAGGAAGCAGAGGTTGTCCTTCCACGACGAATCGTAAGCCTTGAAAAACCCCCTGTCCAGGGTGCGCAGCAATTGGTGGAGGGACCTGTAGTTGTGCCCGTCGCCCCAGGGCCGGAGTGCGAAGAGACTGCGTCTCCCGTGTTCCTCCAGGATGACGGCCGCGGCCTCGTCGCGCCGTTCCCTCCCGCCGCCGAAGATGCCGATGCCGCGGAAGAGGTAGCCACGTTCGGCCATTTGTTCCAGGGCGATCTGGAAGCTGGGAGCGCGGCTGTGGGCGGTATCCTCCCAGAACAGGACGAGCGGGCGGACTCCGGAATCCTCCAGCCGGCGGACCAGGGCGGGCAGGTAGTCCCGGTCGGCCCCGCGCAGGGAGGAGATGAAAAACTTGTCGATCCAGGGAAGCACGAAATGCTCCACCCGGCCCGCCTCCAGCAGCCTGCCGCCTTCGACGGCGAGAGCCGCGAGCAGCGCAAGCCCCTTTCCGAACCCGCTCCGCCCGGCCTCCATTTCGGACAGAACTCCCCGGACGGAAATCCGCTGGTGCGGGCTGACCGCTCCATGCCAGCAGTACTTCGCGCCTCCCTCGATCTCCGCCAGCACGTCCGGGGCGAGAAACGGTCTTGCGGCCCGGAGGTCCCTTTCGAAGCCGTCGCGCCGCCCTGCGTCCATGGCGGCGCGGATGCGGCTCTCCCAGAGGGCGTGGGCCAGCTTCGGAGCGAACAGCCGCTCCTCCCGCAGCCTCGCCAGACGGTTGGCCCCGGAGCCGCCGCTCTGCATATCCCTTTCGATCGCGTCGGCCCGGTGCTTGACGGCTCTGCAAAATTCCTCGAAAAGCGGCCCCGGCGGGAAGAACGCTTCCAGGTGCTCGAAGGCCCAGCCTCCCACCGCCGCCAGGGTGGCGTTGTGCCAGCTCAGCACCACGCGGCGCGTGGCGCGGCTGACGCCGACGGCAAGTTCCCGGACGGCGCGCAGTTCTTCCGCCTGCTGCCGAACGAGGGCTTCCAGAAAGCCGAGGGCGGAGGGGCCCAGGCCGTTCCAGTGGAGATGCGCGAATGCCGAGGGATGGGAGGGCGGGGCCGGCCGGAAAAACAGCGGCCGCAGCGTCGCCAGCCATCTTGCCCGGCGGAAGGGGAGCCTGCGCGACTTTCCGACGTTCCACCGAAGGGGTTCGAGATCGGCGGTGGTGGGTTCGGCCCAGGGGGGAGACGGGGGAGCGGAGAGGAGGCGCTTTCGGAAGAGCCGCCAGCGTCTTTTGAGGGCGGCCGGGGAAGCCGCGCCGCGTGCATCGACGAAAGCGTCCGCTCCGAGGCTTTGAACGGCGGCGGCCAGGGGGAGCGAGCGGGAGGCGAGGAGCGATTCTTTGCCGAGCCTTTTCAGCGCACGGGCGAACAATGCCCGAAGAGTTGGGTCGGAAGGCATTTCGAGTAGAAAGGAGAGCGCTTCCCGGAGAAATTCGGCGAAGGCGCGGGGAAGGCGGTCCATGCCCACAGGACGCGAGGCGAGAAAGTGGAGCAGGCGGGCGAAATGGGCCGGCTCGTCGGCGGCGGGGGGAGCCAGGAGGAGGGCCGTCGCGGTTTCGCGGATTCTTTCCTCCGGGTGTGCGCAGAGGTCGAGGAGCGCCCGCAGTTCTTCGCGCGCCGGCCATCCGCCGGAGCGCAGCGTCTGTTCGACGGAGGCGAGGAATTCTTCGAGGGGCATCCGGCCGGCCATGTATGTTTTGTTCTCCTTTTTTTTGTCCTCGGAAGAGAATCAAAACCAAAGCTTGACCGAAGTCAAGGTATTGTTCCCTTAAAAAAGATATTGACTACGTATAAAGTTTGGTTTAACTAATTATTGTCCATGAAACGGGATGGAAAGGAGGCGCTTTATGCTGAACTTATGGAACGGAATCTGTGGATGCGCAAACACTGGCATGAAGACCTCGGATTGTTCTTCCGCGCTGCCCCTGTGCAACGCCCGGTCCGGACGGAGGCTGAAAGTCGCCTGTATCGAAGGGGGCCGGCGCCTGTGCGCCCGGATGGCTTCCATGGGGATCTACCCCGGGGTGGAAATGGAAGTGCTCTGTTCGGGTTGCGGCTCTCCCTGCCTGGTCCGGGTCCACGGCGGCACGCTTTCCCTCGGTGCCGGTGTTTCGGAAAAGATCATGGTGACCTCCGCCTGATCCGGCGGGGGACCCGGGAGTGCCTTGATTTCGCATTTTTTCGGCGGCCGACGGTGGCCGCTTCTTTTGAGGCGCAAAAGTTAGGGGAGCCTAATTTGTGCCGGTTTTCTTACTGGAGGATGGAGAATGGCTGTAATTCCCCTGCGCAAGATGCTGTCGGGCCAGAAAGGGGTCATCGCCGGCGTGAACGCCCGTGGTGAACTCGGCAGGCGCATCCGCGACATGGGCCTGGTGCCCGGGACGCCTCTGCAGATCCAGGGACGCGCTCCGCTCAAAGACCCCGTCGCCATCAAGGTCCGCAGCTTCACGCTGACCCTTCGCAACAACGAGGCCGACTACATCCAGGTGGACGTGGACACGACGGACGGTGCGCCATGACGGAACGATCCGACAAGGACCTCATCGCCCTGGCCGGGAACCCCAACTGCGGCAAGACGACCCTTTTCAACGCCGTGACCGGCGCCCGCCAGCACGTGGGGAACTATCCCGGCATCACGGTGGAAAAGAAGGAAGGGTACTACCACCTGGACGGACGGACCCTGCGCCTCGTGGACCTTCCCGGTACCTACTCCCTTACTGCCTATTCCATGGAGGAACTCGTCGCGCGGGATTTTCTCGTCCAGGAACGCCCCCGCGTGGTGATCGACATCATCGATGCGTCCAACCTCGAACGCAACCTCTACCTCACCGTTCAGCTCATGGAGCTGGGCGTTCCCATCGTCCTGGCACTCAACATGATGGACGCCGCGGCCGCACGGGGTGTCGAGATCGACGTCGAGGAGCTTTCCCGGAGGCTCGGCGTGCCGGTGGTCCCGACGGTGGCGCGCACCGGCAAGGGCAAGGAAAAGCTGATCGGGACCGCCGCGGAGATGTCTTTGCAGGACCGCCCGTGGACGCCCCTGCACATCTCCTACGGCCCGGACATCGACCTCGCCCTGGAGCGGATGGCCGCGGAAATAGCCGCGGCGGGACTCATGGCCGACGTGCAGCCCGCCCGCTGGACGGCGCTCAAGTACCTCGAAGCCGACGAGCAGGTGGTGGGCCGGGGCCGGGCGGACAATCCGGACCTGTCCGGCTGCCTCGAAGCCGTAGCGGCGCAGGTGGCCGACCACCTGCAGAAAACCCTGGATTCCTATCCCGAGGCGATGATCGCCGATCATCGCTACGGGTTCATCGCCGCGCTATTGAAAGGCGGCGTGGTGAAGGAAAACCGGAAGTCCGACCGGCTCTTTCTTTCCGACCAGCTCGACAGGGTACTGACCAACCGGTTTTTCGGACCGCTCATCATGATGGCGACGCTCTACGCCGTCTACCAGTTCACGTTCAACTACAGCCAGCTGCCGGTGGCCTGGATCGCGGCCGGGTTTTCCTCCCTCGGCCGGTTCGCGGATTCCGTCATGCCTCCCGGACCGCTCAAGTCCCTTCTCATCTCCGGCATCATCGACGGGGTGGGGGGCGTCGTGGGTTTCGTCCCGCTCATCGCCTTCATGTTCCTGGCCATCGCGTTTCTCGAGGACACGGGCTACCTGGCCCGGGTCGCCTACATGCTGGACCGCGTCTTCAGAACCTTCGGCCTGCACGGCAGCTCCGTCATGGCCTTCATCATCTCGGGAGGAATCGCCGGGGGGTGCGCCGTTCCGGGGGTGATGGCCGCGAGGACTCTCCGCAGCTCCCGGGAGAGGCTCGCGACGCTCCTCACCGCGCCGTTTATGAACTGCGGGGCCAAACTTCCCGTTTTCGCCATGCTCATCGCCGCATTCTTTGCCACCCGGCAGGCGCAGATGATGTTCCTGCTCACGGTGCTTTCCTGGACCGCGGCGCTGCTCTTCGCCAAGCTCATCCGCTCGACGATCCTCCGCGGCCCGAGCACGCCCTTCCTCCTGGAACTTCCGCCGTATCGGCTGCCGACCTTCAAGGGCCTGCTCATCCACACCTGGGAGCGCACCTGGGAGTACATCCGCAGGGCCGGTACGCTCATCCTGGCGATTTCCATTCTCTTCTGGGCACTCATGTCCTATCCTGGGCTTCCCGAATCGGAAAAGAAAATTTACGATGAGCAACGGCAGAGCCTCCTGGCGGGGCTGTCCGAAAACGTCCGGGCCGCCGTCGCCGAGGGGCGGACGCCCGAGGGCATGACACCGGAGCAGGCGAAGACCGTGGAATGGGTTCATACTCTGGACCACGAACAGGCGCAGGCCACCCTGAAGCATTCCATCGCGGGGAGGATCGGGTCCGGGCTGGAATACGTCAGCCGCTACTGCGGCTTCGACTGGCGCACCAACGTGGCGCTCCTTTCGGGGTTCGCCGCGAAGGAAATCATCATCTCGACGCTCGGAACGGCGTACTCGCTCGGGAAGACGAAGCGGGGGCAGGACATCCCCCTGAGCGACCGCCTGGCGGCCGATTCGCAGTGGAACCCTCTCAAGGCGTTCGCGCTGATCGTCTTCATCATGCTTTATGCCCCCTGTTTTGCGACGGTCACTTGTATTATAAGAGAGTCCGGGGCGTGGAAATGGGGTCTGTTTTCCATGGTTTTCAACACTGCGGTCGCCTTCCTGCTCGCCGTGCTCGTCTACCGGGGCGGCATCTGGCTGGGCGTGGGGTGACCGGGGAGGCGCTTATGTGGCAAACGCTGGCGATACTGTTTGTGCTTGCCGGGGTGCTCATTTACGTCATTCACCACTACATCGGCATCTTCCGGGGCGAATCCGCGGGATGTTCGTGCTGTTCCGGCTGCAGCGGTCCCCAGGGCCCTGCGGACGGGGAGAGCTGCGGGCATGCCGGACAGGATTCCTGCGGTGACGGGCAGACCGGCGCCGGGCTGCCGAAATCGCCATAACGTGGAGGGCGAATGGATCTGAACATCAACCTGCCGGGCACTCCCGCGAGGGTTTCCCGGGTGATGGTCGGAGACGGGCTGGGGGCCGGGCTGCCCCGGATTCTGTCTTCCTTTCTGGGGGGCCGGACGGATTTCTGGATCTGCGACGAGTGCGTCTGGAGCATCTGGCACGAGCGCCTGGCGCAGTGGGGATGGCCTGAGCCCGGCTGCGGCCGCGTCCTCCTTTTTACAGCGTCGGAAGCGAACAAGCGCCTTTCCGCGCTGGAAGACCTCGCGGGGCGGCTGGTGCACGCCGGGGCCGATCGGGGAAGCGCTCTGATTGCGGTCGGGGGCGGCGTGACGGGCGACGTGACCGGCTTTCTCGCCTCCATTTTCATGCGGGGCATTCCCCACTTCCAGGTCCCCACGACACTGCTCGCGCAGGTGGACAGCAGCATTGGGGGGAAAAACGGCGTGGACTTGGCCGAAGGAAAGAACCTTCTCGGCACCTTCCACCAGCCGGACGTCATCGTGATGGACCCGGCGTTCCTGGAAACGCTCCCGGCGGAGGAATTCAGGCAGGGCATGGCCGAAATCATTAAAACGGCGATGATCGGGGACGCGGAACTGTGGGAATACCTCGAAATGCATACGGCCGTCCTGGCACGGCACGACAGGGAACCCCTTGAATACGTCATCACCGCCTGCTGCCGACTCAAGGCGCGGGTGGTCGAAGCCGACGAACGGGAATCCGGGGCGCGCCGGCTGTTGAACCTCGGGCATACCGTGGGGCACGCCCTGGAGAAGCTCAGTGACTATCGCATACGCCACGGCGACGGTGTTGCCGTGGGGATGGTCGCGGCCGCCCGCTGGGCTGTCCGCCTCGGGAGGCTTCCGCAGGATGTGCTTGCGCGCCTGGAAAGGCTTTGCGCCGCCTGGGACCTGCCGGTTCGAATCCCCGCGGCCTTTTCCTCCGACGAGATTCTCGACGCGGTCCATGCGGACAAAAAACGCATCGGCGACACGCTGCACTTCATCCTGCCGGCGGGAATCGGCTGGGCCGACGACTGCGCCGGCCTCGACTTTTCGGGCCTCAAAGAGGTGCTCATCGGCATGCGGGAATAGGGGGCGCTTTTCCCCTCCCGCAAGCACCGGTACCGCTCACGGTCCCGCCCGACTGCCGATGCACCCGCGCACGGGCAGGATCTCCTTCACGGAGCGCGCGTCTTCGATGTTCCAGATCCTCTCGGACAGCCGCCCGGCTTCTTCCTCGCCCAGGATCGGCCCGACGATCGACTGGAATTTTCCCTCCAGCTCCGCGTCGGACGGCAGTGTATCCGGCGGTTCCCAACGCGGTTCGACGGGGCCGGACGTGAGTTCACGCCCGTCGCGCGTGCGAATGTGGACCTGCGAAATCGTCTTTCGGGGGAAAGCCGCCTCGAACTGCGGGTTGACCTCCACCCGGATCGAATCCATCAATTCCAGCAGTTTCAGGTCGAAGATGCGCGGCGGCAGAACCTGTTCCGGCGAGACCCGGCCGTCCGCCAGGGCGACGGCGACGGGATAGGAGAAATTGTACTGCGCCTGTTCGGTGTTCGTCGGGTGGACCCGGCTCAGGGCGGCCGCGTTCCTGAAGGTTTCGATGCGTATAGATTCGATGGCGTCGAGCGAAAGGGAATGTTCCCGGACGATCTGCAGCGCCCCCGCGACGGCTGGTTGAGCCCACCGGCAGGCGCAGAAGGGTTTGAAGTAGAGGTCGAGGATCCGGTATTTTTCCCCCAGTTCCTCGACCAGGGGCGCGGCCATGGGCTCGTCGAAGAGCGGTTCGGCGGCCGTGAAGCCTTCCCGCGCCATGAGGGCCGAGGCCATGGCCACCATGGCTCCCCAGCCCACTCCGTCCTTGGCCATGCACGGCGTTGCGACCCCTTTCATGACGAACCCGGCGGGTGCGTGGTAGTCCGCCGCGCCGAGGGCTTCCCGCAGCGTCTTTCCCCACAGGCCGAAGAGCCGTCCGGCTACGGCCGCCCCGCCCACGGCCCCCCAGGACCCCGACGTGTAGTACGTTTCCGGGTCGGCGTTTCTGACCAGTCCGGCCCTCAGGGCGATTTCATAGCCGACGATCGCGGCCGTCAGGAGTTCCCTGCCGTCCGGGGGATTTTCGGCCTCCTCCGCCGCGGCCAGGAGCACGGGCAGCAGGCAGGCCCCGGGATGGCCCTTGACGAGCCGGTACCCGTCGTCGATGTCGAGGGCGTTGGCCGCATAGCCGTTGGCGAGACAGGCTCCCACCGGGGAAAGCGGCGTATTGCCGGCGAGAACGGTGCACCGGCCTTCCCTGTAATGGAGTCGGGCGTAGTCTGCCATCATGCGCGCCACGGGCGTGGCCGTCCCGGCGAGAACCGCGCCGACGGTGTCCAGGAGGCAGCGTTTCCCCTGGTGCAGGACGTGGTGGGGAATGTCCGAGATCCGAAGGCCCCGGATGAAGTCCAAAACGCGATCCGTCGTGTCCATCGAGTTCCTCCGCGGGAGTGTTCACGCCGAACTGCCTGCCCTGTCTTGGGCGAACCTGCAAACACGCGAATGGCCTCCGCCGGCCCTGCCGGCAGCGGATTTCCGGTGCTTCGGGGGCGGAAGCGACGGCCCTGCGGGAAAAGTGCTACACGAAATGGCACGCCGCGAAGCGGCCCGGCCGGATCTCCTTCATCGGGGGCTCCTCCCTGCCGCAGATTTCCTGGACCATGTAGCAGCGCGTTCGGAACCGGCATCCGGAAGGCGGGTTGATGGGGCTCG
Source organism: Desulfobacteraceae bacterium (assembly GCA_021372635.1). GTDB lineage: Bacteria > Desulfobacterota > Syntrophobacteria > Syntrophobacterales > Syntrophobacteraceae > JAJFUA01. Next base: position 8,060 of record JAJFUA010000076.1, read on the forward strand.
GGACCTCGCCCGTGAGTGCGATGAGTTCCGACCGGTGCTTCGGGTCCGGAACGGGCACGGCGGACAGCAGCGCGCGGGTGTACGGGTGCCGGGGGGCGAGGTAGAGTTCCTCTGTGGGAGCCAGTTCCACGATCCGGCCGAGGTACATCACGGCCACCCGGTGGGAGATGTGCTTCACGACGCTGAGGTCGTGGGAGATGAAGATGTAGGTCAGGCCGAATTTTTCCTGGAGATCTTCCAGGAGGTTGATGACCTGGGCCTGGATGGAGACGTCGAGGGCCGAAACCGCCTCGTCGCAGACGATGAGCCTGGGGTTGAGGGCGAGCGCCCTGGCGATCCCGATGCGCTGCCGCTGGCCCCCGCTGAATTCGTGCGGGTAGCGGCTGCGGAAG
>JAJFUA010000082.1 GCA_021372635.1 Desulfobacteraceae bacterium
CCGCCGATCATCCCCAGCTTTTCGCGGGAACCGGGACCGTCGAGGTAGCCGGGAGTGGTCAGATAGTCCACCTTTTCGACGAACTTCTTGGGATCCTGGGGCATGATGGCGAGCACCCGCTTGCCGCTGGTCGCCATGTCATTGGCGCCGCCGCTGCCAGCGAAATAGGTGAAGGTGCCCGGTTTGGTCCAGTCCCCGACGCCCGTGGAGTTGATGTTGCCGTATTTGTCGATCTGAGCGCCGCCGATGAAGGCAACGTCGACCTCGCCGCGCTGCAGGGCGGCCATGGTGGAGAGCATGCCGAAGGATGCGTCGCCGTTGCAGAAAAGGGCGGGGTCATCGACCGTGATGGCCAGACCCGGAGGCGCCGTGGCGCGGATAGAGCCGCCCTCGGTGAAGAGGATCAGGTCGGGCGCGTGCGTCAGCATGGCGAATCCGACGACCACAAGGGGCAGACCGACTCCGGCGAAGCAGACTTCATGGTTTCTCATTTCCTTGGCACAGCGGACGACCATCAATTCGGTCAGTTTGTAGTTCCCAGCCATTTTTCGTCCTCCTTTGCACTGTCATGTCAGCCCGGTTCTAGGCCTTGATGAATTCGTCGGTATACTGGGGCACGCCTTTCCAGACGCCGGGATCGTGGAAACCGTAGTCGACTTCGAGCTTGGGTTTGTAACCCAGTACAGGCTTGAGGCGATCGAGGCTTTCCTGGCCGAATTTCTGGACGTACTTCTGGATGTAGGCGTTGTTGTCCTCACAACCGTCGATCCACTCCTCGATGAACCTGGGGAGCAGATCCTTGTCTCTTTCGTACTTGCCCTGATACTGACAGAAACGGATATCGAGGCCGTAGAAGCCGCGGCAGGCCGACGGATGTGCGCCGAAAGGGCATTCGACGACGGCAAGGGTTTTGAAGTAGGGCACGATGGTGCGGTCCGGATCGCTCCTGACTTCCTCCGGCTCCACGATCTTTTCCGCGGTGACGATGACGCCGCGCTTGCTGCCCATGGTGCCGAATTCGTCCGTGACGCCGCGGGTGCCCCAGGTGACCACGTTGCCCAGGCGGTCGGCGACCTGGGCGTGAATGATGGCGACGTCGGCCCGCCAGGAGCGGACGACGGTGATCGGTTGACCCGTGAAGGGATCTTCGATCACCTTGGCGTCGGTGGGATTGTATTTGAGCATATCGGTGCCGATGTTCCCGCGGACCGGCAGGAAGGGAACGCCGAGAAAGCCGCCGATCAAGGCGCTGGTGGCACCGAAATTGGATAGATCGTATCGTTTGAGCTCACCGGATTGGAAGGCACGGCGAATGGCGTAGGTAGCCTTGACATACCAGTTCATGGCCCAGGCGAGGTGCATTTCACTCACGCACCCGCCGCCCACGAGAAGATCGAGACCACCGACGTCGGTCGAGGCATTGATGATGTGTAGATTCTTCTTGCGTTGACGGATAATTTCACGGGTGATGGCCATGGGCACCATGATCTGGAAGCCACCGTAGTAGACTATATCGCCATCGTTGATGAATTTGGATACGGCTTCCTTCAGGGTCATTCTCTTGTCGACAACACTCATCTTACCCTCCTATGCCTCCTTCATTGTTGATAAGATAAAAAAGAATCCCATGAGTTCATAGCGTTCCATTCACCTCCTTGCTAGGGCTCCACAAACCCTCTCTGGATACGGTTGTCGTAGCATTCTCGGCAGAGATAATAGACGCGAACGTTGCCGCAGCCGGTGCCGTAAAGCTGGAGGAGAAAAGTGCATTCGGTGCAACTGGGAAGCATGCAGCGCGTCTCGCAGAAGGAGAACTGATCTTCGGCTTTGCCGCACTCATCGCACGTTCTGGAATCGTCTACCATGGAAATCTCCGATGATGTCCCGCCTGCGCGGGTATGTGTTGGCGTCCGTGATGCAGCCTGGCGAAGCCAGCCGGCGGACCGCCGGGGAAACCTGGCGCGTGCGGCCGGGCCGGAGTGAAACGCTGTACTGCGAAGAAGCCATGGAAAGACGCTCTTCTTGAACATCTTTTCACATGCCTGTCATTTCCGGCTTTTCCTGGAAAAATTGCAGCAGTACCAGGCAATTCACCTACCATCCCGCGCCCTGGAGCGAAAGGTGCTGGGACCCGGCCCGGTCGAATATCTGGTTTTTTTAATGATACCGGGTGGTTCTTTGAACGATAACGTGAGTGGCAACCTTTACCGAGAACCGCAAGGAACAGGAGACAGTCACCGGCGTGTAGAGACCCGGTACTGATGCATCGAATGGAGAATGGAGTTTTTGCGCTGCGAGAGTGAAAAACCGGGAGTATGAGCTTGAATGAAACGAGCGTTCGTTGCCGTCCAGAGAAATCGAAAAGCGCGGCTCCACACCACAACTTTCCGTAATATGCATTATCCGGTCATCTGCGCGTTGTTGTCAAGAAGGAAATTGAACCCTGTTGTGCATATCCGGCGAATGCGATCAAAATGGAGCGGCGAGGACGAAAGAAAAGTCTTTCACCCTCGGACCGCCTTTTACTGTGCAGGTTTTACCGCCTCAACCAGGCAATCCATGTGTTCGCCGGTGCGAACCACCGCGGGTTTCACAAATCCCGCTGCCAGCAGGTTATCCCGGACTTCGTCGAAGGTGTAGGTGTCTCCGCCCCGCGTGTTCACGAGCATGTTCAGGGCGAACAGGGCACCCTCCGGCGGATGTGTGCGTTCCTCGTCCATGATATGGTCCCGGATCAGGAGTACGCCTCCGGGGGCAAGGGCGTCGTGAATTTTGGAATAAAGTGTCACGTTCTCAGCGGGGCTGTTCTGATGAATGATGGCCGAAAGGAGGGCCAGGTCGCACCCGGATGGAAGAGCATCCCGGTAAAAGTCCCCCCGGACGAAATCGACCCTGCCCGACAAGCCCTCGGAAGCCATTCGCGCTTCGGCCAGGGGGATGACCTTGGGCAGGTCGAACAACACGGCGCGCATGGCCGGGTTTTTTTTCAGGAAGGCGATGGTATAGGTCCCGGAGCCGCCCCCGATGTCCAACAGCTTCTGAAATCCGCTGAGATCGTAGCCCGAGGCTATGTCTTCAGAAAGAGTGCGTGCCACCACGTGCATCGCCCCGATGAACGCCTTCCGGTTTTCCTCGTCCATCTCCAGGCCCGGTTTCGCCTGGGATTCGGGACCGTGCTGCACAACGTCGGTAAGGCGGCTCCAGCTGTTCCAGAGGTCGTTCATGTGCATCACCATGGGGCGCATGGATTCCGGATGGGTGGAGGAGAGACGGGAGCCGCTTTCCGTGAGGCTGTAGCTCCCGTTCTGTTTTTCCAGCAGTCCGAGAGTGACGAGACAGTCCAGGATGCGTGTGGCGGCCCTGAGATCCAGGCGTATTGCACTCGCCAGTTCCAGGGCGGTGGCGGGGCCGGAGTAAAGCCGCGTGAAAAAGTCCAGCTGGGTGGCCGTGAGAATGACGCGGCTTTTCATGAAAGCCCTGACTTCTTCCAAGACGATGTCGCCCTTTCCCATCCTCAAACCTCCTTTTCAACGTCCATGAGATGTGCCGGGCCGGTATTGCTAGAAAATCCCATAATCCGAGACTTCGCTCCTGAAGACCGTCTTGTGGATCAGCCCCTCCTGCGGCAGGCGTTCCGGTTCAACAATCTGTATGCGCGCGCCGATTCCGAGGACTCGCCGCACATGGCTCCGGACAAGTTCCAAATACGAGGTGCGGCTGCCGTTAGGATAATCCTGGCCGGGGCGGCGCGCAATGAGCAGATCCATATGTTCTCCAATGCCGAAGCAGGTATGGATCACGATGCGAAAGTCGTCCAGGTCCGGGTCGACGGCTTTGAGCAGTTCTTCGACATTTTCCGGGTAGAGCGGGATTCCCCGGATGGAAATGCGGCTGTCCGTTCTCCTCAGAATGGGAGCGATTCGCGCCAGAGTCCGCCCGCACGGGCATGGCGCATCGTGGAGCACTGTGACGTCACCGGTCCTGTAGCGGATCAGGGGGTAGCCTTCCGCCGTGAGGGTCGTAAGGACGAGTTCCCCTTCCTGGCCAGGCTTCAGGACTTCTCCGGTGGTCGGGTGAACGATCTCCGCCAGGAACTGGTCCTCTGCCAGGTGTAATCCCTGCCTGGACGGGCACTCACCCGCCATGCCCGGCTCGACCATCTCGGTGACTCCGTACAGCCCGTACACGGGCACGCCGAACATGGATTCGAGCCGTCGGCGAGTGGCCTCGGGAAGCGGGTCGGGGCCGATAAGAATATGCCGCAGATGGAGACTTGCAGGGCTGGTCCTGCACCGCTCCATGGTTTCCACGATGTGCAGCGCGAAAGCCGCCGTGGTGGCGAGGACGGTGGAGCGAAAATCCTGCATGATCTGGAGCTGGAGAGTGGCCGAGATGGTCGCGGACGGGGCCAGGGTCGCGCCGATCGCTTCCGCCGCGTGATTGAAGGTGAAGGCGCCGGGAAAGAGACTGAAATTGAAGGCCACCTGGACGATGTCGCGGTCCGTGATGCCGATCTGTTCGTACAGCCGCACCATGAGGGACTGCCACATGGTGACGTCGTGGCGCGTGAAGCCGACGACGATGGGCCTGGTCTGGCCCCGCTGCAGCATGTGTGCCGTGGTCTTGAGCCGTACGACGCTCCTCAGCGGAACGGCGAAAAGTCCGTAGGGGTAATGATCCACCAGATCTTCCCGGGTCGTGAACGGAAAGCGGCGCAGGTCCCTGAAGCTCGCGACATCTTCGGGCAGGAGCTGCAATTCGTCCATGCGCCTCCGATAGAAATCCACGTTGAAATAGGCCCGGTTCAGAGTGGTCTGCAGCCGTTCGAGCTGCAACTGGCGGATTGCCTCCCGTGGTGCGGTTTCTACGGGGTCGTGAAACATGATTTCCCCCTATCGTTCCCACTTGTTCTGGTAGTCTTTCCCGAGATAAGCTCTTTGAACATCATCATGTTCCATGAGTTCCGCGGCCTTGCCCGAAAGCACGATTCTGCCCGTTTCGAGCACGTAGCCGCGCTCTGCGATGGACAGAGCACCCATGGCGTTTTGTTCGACCAGGAGAACCGTGGTCCCTCTCGAGTGCAGGGCGAGGAGCTTTGCGTAGATCTCTTCGACGATGAGCGGGGCAAGGCCCATCGAGGGCTCGTCCAGAATGAGCAGGCGCGGCCTGGCCATCAGGGACCGGGCGATGGAGAGCATCTGCTGCTCGCCCCCGCTCAGAGTTCCCGCCTTCTGCCGTCTGCGGTCGGAAAGGATGGGAAACATCTGGAACATCTCATCCAGGGCCCCTTGGACATATTTCCGTCCAAAGATGTATCCGCCCAGTTCGAGGTTCTCCAGTACGGTCAGGTTCGGAAAAAGCTGCCGCGCCTCCGGGACCTGGATGAGGCCGAGGCGCACGATGCGCTCGGGCGTCATCTGCTGCACGGCGGTTCCCTCGAAAACGATTTCCCCCTCGGAAGGCCGGTGAATACCGCTGATCGACCGAAGCAGCGTGCTCTTGCCTGCGCCGTTCGCCCCGATGATCGCGACGATTTCTCCCGGGCCGACATGGAAGGTCACCCGGCGCAAAACCTGCACCGAGCCGTAGCTTGCGGAAATGCCGATCACCTGCAGCAAGATTCGATCCCCCTTCGTCTCAATGTTTCCTGGTTCCAAGATATGCGGCGATGACAGCGGGATTCTGCTGGATCTCGCGAGGAGTCCCGGATGCCAGTTTCCGTCCGTACTGCAGCACGACCACACTGTCTGCGAGCCGCATCACGACGTTCATGTCGTGTTCGACCAGGATAACGGCCATACCCTGCCGGCACAGGTGCGACGTGTAGCCGACCAGGACGTCGCTTTCGCGGGGATTCAACCCGCCGACGGGTTCGTCCAGGAGGAGGAGGGCGGGCGAAAGGGCCAGGGCACGCGCCAGTTCCAGGCGCTTCTGTTCGATCAGGCTGAGCTGCCGGGCCGGAAGAAGAGCCTTTTCCGCAAGATCGAACTCGTCGAGCACGGAGAGGGCCTGATCCCGCAGGAAGCGTTCTTCCCTGCGCTCGAAGGGAGTGCGCAGGCAGCCTCGGGCAAACCCGGCCCGGCCCTTGATATGAAAACCGAGGAGCACGTTTTCGAGCACCGTGGCGTGGTGATAGACCTGGACCGCCTGGAAAGTCCTGCCCACACCCTGGGCGGCAATCTCGAAGGGGGGGAGGCCGACGAGGTCCTTGTCCTGCAGAAGCACCTGTCCTTCCTGGGGCCGGACGAGGCCGGATATGACGTTCAGGAGTGTGGTTTTTCCCGCCCCGTTCGGTCCGATCAGGGCGGTGATTCCTCCTGCGAATACGTCCAGGCTGACTTCCTGCAGGGCCTGAATGCCGCCGAAACCGAGGGAAACGTCCCGTATGCTGAGAAGCGGCCGTCCTTCCACTGCGCCCGCGGGCGACCGGTCCGACAGCGCGAAGAAATTCTGCGGGAGCGCGGAGGGCTTGTCCGCCTTGTGAACGAGCGCTGGAGCATCCGGTTCGGAGCGGCCCTGCCCGGCGAAGAGGGGGTTGCGCCTGAAAAGTCGAAGAGAGCGGATTGCCGGCAGGAGTCCCTGCGGGCAAAATACGAGGACGGTCATCAGGATGAGCCCGTAGAGGAGAGTGTGCAGGTCTTCGAAGCTGTGCAGCACTTCCGGCAATCCCGTGAGGAGCGCTGTGCCCGCTAGGCCTCCCCAGAGGCTTCCCATCCCCCCGACGACGACCATCGTCACGATCTGGACGGAGAAGAAGATGTCGAACGTCTTGGGGCTTACGAAGGACAGATAGTGAGCGTAGCAGGAGCCGGCAAGGGACGCGAGAAGAGCGCTGAGAACGAAGGTGATCACCTTGTATCGGTAGGCCGGAATGCCGAGGGTCTGGGCGGTGAGATCCCTTTCGTGGATGGCGTGCAGGGCGCGGCCGACACGCGAAGAGACCAGGTTCCGGGAAAGCGCGAACAGGACCAGGAACAACGCCCAGATGAAATAATAGAAGCTGCGGTCCGAAGCGATCGGAAAGGGGCCGATCCTGAGCTTGGGAATTCCCGGGAAACCGGAAGGCCCGCCGGTGATGCCCTCCAGTTGATTGAACAGGATTCCGACGATGATGTTGAAGCCCAGGGTGGCCATAACGAGGTAATGGCCTTCGAGCCTGAGAGTCGGCAATGCGAGAAGATAGCTGACCGCCGCGACGACGGCGAGAGAAAAGGCGAAAGCGCAGGGAATCGGCCATTGCCACGTTGTGCTCGCGATGGCGGATAGATAAGCCCCCAGTCCGTAGAACGCGGCATGTCCCAGGGAAACCTGGCCGGTAGAGCCGATGAGCAGGTTCAATCCGAGAACGATGATGGCGTTCAACGCCATGATATTGAAAAGCACCAGGAAATAATCGTTTCCGGAAAGCAAAGGAACCGCCGCGAGCACGGCGGCGACCAGGAGCAGCGGGCGCCATCGGCCGGGTATGACCGCTTGTGCGCCGCCCCGGCGGGGCGCGGGCCCGGATGCCGCGCAATGAGGGGGCGGAAGTCTCATAACCTTTTCACCCGCGTGCTTCCGAAGAGTCCGGCGGGTCTGACGAACAGAATGACCAGCAGGATGAGAAACGCAAGGGCGTCCTTATAGGCGGAGGAAATCAGGCCTGCGCCGAAGGATTCGAGGACACCCAGAAGGAGTCCTCCGGCGACCGCACCCGCGGTGCTGCCGTATCCGCCGAGTATTGCCCCGGCAAATCCTTTCAGCCCCAGCATCAATCCCGTATCGTAGCTCATGCTTGTGATCGGGGTGATGAGGATGCCGGCCATCGCACCCAGCGCGCCGCTCATGGCAAAAGCCAGGGCCACGAGCCTGCGTACGGAAATGCCGATGAGCACCGCGCCGTGGGGATTGTCCGCCGCGGCGCGAACGGCTTTGCCGAGGAGCGTGCGATGAAAGAAAAAGTAGAGGAACCCGAGGGTAACGATCGAAAAAAAGAGGATCCAAAGGGACTGCGGGAGAATGGCGGCCTTGAGGAAGATGATGGGGTTTTCCCCTCCCAGCCCGGGGAAAATGTGTGAGCTTTTTCCCCAGATCAGCATGCTTGCGCCACGGAAGGATATGGATGCCCCGATGGTGATCATCACGAGGGTAAGGACGTCCCGGTTCCTCGAGTGCCTGATGGGCCCGCGTTCCAGGGCCATTCCGATGCAGGCGACCAGAGCGACGGAGATGACGAAGGCGAGGGGCATCGGCAGGTGGGCCGCATGGACCAGGGAAAGCATCAGCATGGCCCCCAGCATCACGAAGTCGCCCTGGGCGAAGTTGACCAGCCCCGTGGCGTTCTGAATCAGGCAGTAGCCAAGGGCGATGAGAGCGTAGATGCTCCCGTTCGTGACTCCGGCGACTAACAACTGGGGAACAAGATACCAGCTCATGAAAAGCACCAATCATCCGTTTTCCGGTAAGAATGTGCGGTGCGGCCGGCAGGTTCCCTGCTCGGGAACCTGCCCCTTGGCGATACCGGTTATTGACGAGATGCTTGCGCTAGGAACGGGTTTTCAGCGCCAGGGCCTCTTTCCCGGCCAGGAAGGCGCGCAGGGCGATTTCCCTGCGCCTGCCGCCATAGCCGTCGATCGTGGCTGCAATATCCTCCGGCTTGCAGAAAAGGGCGCCGGTGCCGGCGGCGAATCCGAGCAGTACGAGGTTTGCGGATATTGGCGATCCCAGTTCTGTAGCGATTCTTGTGGCGTCTATCGCGTTGGAGCCGGTCGCATCCGGGGTGTTGCAGAAAGCCCTGCCGCCGGGTTTCAGGAAGTGGGCATGGGCAAGGATGGCATCCGGGTGCAGGGAAAAAAGCACGTCGGCATGGCCCGGCCTGATCAGGGGGCTGCTGAGGCGTGTCCGGGAAGCGTCGCTGCCCGGTTCCACCTTCAGGTGGCTGATGACGTTTCCCCCGCGCTGGGCCATCCCGTGCGTTTCCGAAGCCATTACGGAGAAGCCGGCTTTCATGGCCGTATCCGCGAGCACCTTTGTGACGAAGAGGACGCCCTGGCCGCCGACGCCGCTGACGATGATCTGTTGCATATTGACCTCTCGATTGAATGCCATTCGTGAAGATTTCCGCGCAAAGGCAATCGCCCTCCAAAAGCGGGACGATTGCGGAACGGCGGGCGTATCAGTCCGCCACAAGAGCCCCGTGAGGGCAGACGTCGATGCAGACCCCGCAGCCCCGGCAGAGTGTTTCGTCGATGAGGACGGGTTCCTTTTCACCCTGCGGCAGGAGGGCGGGACATTCGAACTGCTTCACACAGAAGTCGCAGCCCTTGCATTTTTCGGTGACCCGAACCTTTGCGAGGGGTTTTTCAACCGGCTGCGTGCGGTCCATGAGGCAGGGATGCCTGGAGATGACGACCGCTATCCCGCCTTCGGGATCCTGGACGTGTCTTCCGGCTTCCTTAAGAAGCTGCGTAAACGACTTCAAATCATAGGGATCGGCTTCCCGTACGAAGCGAACGCCGCAGGCCCTTGCGATCTCGGCGATGGAGACGGCGGGGGCCGCAATGCCGTTCAGGTTGCGGCCCAGGGCCGGGGTGGGCTGATGGCCGGTCATCGCGGTCGTACTGTTGTCGAGGATGACGAGGGTGAAGCGCGCCCCCTGGACGACGGCGTTGACGAGTGCGGGAATGCCGGCGTGGAAGAAGGTGGAGTCACCGATGGTGGCGCAGATGGGCGGCGTCTCGCTGCGGGAAGAGCGGTACGCGTGGTAGAATCCGGCGGCCTGGCTGATGGAGGCGCCCATGCACAGGACGGTATCCACCACGCCCAGGTTGACTCCCAGGGTGTAGCAGCCGATGTCTCCCGTGTAGATTCCCTTGGGGAAAGCCTTTTTGATGGCGAAAAACGCAGCGCGGTGCGGACATCCCGCGCACAGGGTGGGGCGCCGGCCCGGAACGCTCGGCGCCTCCACAGCCGGGGCCTGGGGGAGTCCAAGGAAGCCGCGAAGGACGAGTTCAACGACTTCTGGAAGGAGTTCGCCGGAGGAGGGCACGACACCGTTTGTCCGGCCGAAGACCTTTTCCCTGTTCTGGAATTGCAGTTCGATGACGGGATAGGATTCTTCGATCACGAGGACGCGGTCGTACCGCGCAAGGATCTCTTCCCTGAAGGCAACGGGCAGAGGATAGGGCATGGGGATGGCGTAGAGCGGAACCTTGTCGAGGATGTCCAGTTCGGCCATGATCTCCCGGGTGTGCGCCAGGGCGACTCCTGAAGCAAGGATGCAGACTCCGGGCGCGGCAGTCGAAGAAGCGGAGGAGGCGTCCGGGTTCAAACGCCTCGGCGCGTAAGCGGGTTCCTGCGCGATGGCTGCGAGCTTTTCGTTCAACTTCATGTGAAGGAAAAGCCGGAATTTCGGCGTGGCGGCCCACCGAGGCGGGTTCTTCTCGAAAAGCGGCGGCTTCGGGCTTTCGAAAAAGGGGCGAAGTTCCATGTCCTGCCGGGCGTGGCACACCCGGGTGGTCGGGCGCAGCATGACCGGAATTTCGTACTTCTCGGAAAGCTCGAAGGCCATTGTGGCGAAGGCGCGCGCTTCCTCGGGCGAAGACGGGTCCAGGACGGGGATTTTCGCGAGCATGGCGAAAAACCTGCTGTCCTGTTCGGTCTGGGAACTGTGCGGTCCCGGGTCGTCCGCGGAGACGACGACGAAGCCTCCCACGACCCCCGTGTAGGCCGCGCTCATCAGAGGGTCGGCCGCGACGTTGAGTCCCACCTGTTTCATGATCACGGCGGACCGCCTGCCGGTATAGCTGTTTGCGAGTCCGACCTCGAAGGCGACCTTTTCGTTGATCGACCATTCCAGGTGTATGTTGAGTCCGGCCTGCTGTTTGAAAGCCGCAAGCGAACTCAGAACCTCGGAGGCGGGAGTTCCCGGGTAGGATGTGGCCATCGTGCAGCCAGCTTCCAAAAGCCCTGCGGCGATTGCCTCATTACCAAGTAGGATCTTGCGTTCTGCCACTTCTTACTCCTCGACGGGTGAATAAGGAAATCTTCAGGCATGACAAAAAAGGCCGTGGAGGATGAAACCTCCACGGCCCTAACAAAATAGCAGCAGCATGCCTAGCTGTGGACAGTTCTAGCCTCCGGCGGTCGTCGTCCACGCCGCCAAAAGCCGCAGTATATAGACGAATATGACGTCTCTGTCAGCATGTTTCCTGCTTCTAACAAAGCTAACCCGCCGGGTCAAGTGTGAAAACCCCGGGCCGCGTTTTTCACTCGTTCTGCGCTGTGGAAAGATCCAGATCGGGCAGCATGGCTCCCTGTTCCATCAGGTTCGTATGCATGTCAAAACAGGTTGCGAGATTGTGCCGGATATGGCCGACTCGTGACCCTTCAATATACTTGTGCAGGTAATCGCGGTAAAGAGGATGCGCGCAGCGATCGATGATCGCCTTTGCCCGCTGCATCGGTCCGAGCCCCCGAAGGTCCGCCAGCCCCTGTTCCGTGACGATTACCTGCACGGAGTGCTCGTTGTTGTCGATGTGGGGGCACATGGGGACGATGGAGGAGATCTTACCGCCCTTGGCTATGGAGGGGCACATGAAGATCGAAAGATACGCGTTGCGGGTGAATTCTCCGCTCCCGCCGATCCCGTTCATGATGTCCGTACCGAAGACATGGGATGAGTTTACGTTTCCGTAGATGTCCGCTTCGAGAGCCGTGTTCAGAGCGATGACTCCAAGGCGACGGATCACGCCGGGGTGGTTCGAAATTTCCTGGGGGCGCAAGACGATGCGGGGCCCGAAGAAATCCATGTTGTCGTAGATCTGCGACATGACTTCCGGGGTCAGGGTAAGAGCCGTCGTGCTGGCCCCGAGAAGCCTTCCTTTTTCCATGAGTTCGACCAGGGAGTCCTGGTAGACTTCCGAATACATTTTAAAGGGTGGAACGTAGGGATTCTGACCCAGGGCTGCCATGACGCCGTTGGCGATGTTTCCCACCCCGGCCTGCAGCGGGAGAAATTGCTCGGGAATTCTCTTCGCGAGCATCTCATCCAGGAGAAAGCGGACCACGTGATCGGCGATCTTCTGGCTCCGGGCATCTGCGGCGGTGAATTTGGGAACTTTGTCGGGTTCGTCGTTTTCGATCACCGCGATGATCTTCCGGGGGTCTACCACGGCGTACGGATAGCCGAGTTTCGTGAGAGGTTCGTGCAGTTGCAGAGAGTTGCGGTGAGGCGGAGGCGGCATGATCATGATGTCGGTCATCTCGCGCAGCCGCTGGGAATGGTGATGGTTGATCTCGATGATCACCTTGTCCGCGTACTTGAGATAGGTCGGAGACGCGCCGACGGATGAAGTGAGATAGACCCTGCCGTCGCTCGTGATTTCCGTCGCTTCCACAACGGCGAAATCGATCTTTCCATGAAACCCGTACAGGACGGCTTGCGGAAGATGGGACAGGTGCATATCGACGTATTCGACTTCCTGGCTGTTGATCTGCTTTCGGAGCTGGGGGCCGCTCTGGTACGGGGCGCGGAAGGACATCGCCTCCGCCTGCGCGAGGGGTTCGTCGATGCTTGCGCCGCTCGACGCCCCGGTCAGCACACGGATCTTGAAAGGCTCTCCCTGGGCGTGGAGTTCCGTCGCACGTGCCGCGATGGCTTTCGGGATGAGCTTCGCCGCCCCCGAATTCGTAAACCCGCTGAATGCCACGGTGGCATTGTGGAATATGTGTTCGGCAGCTTCTTCAGGGCTGAGCCTTGGAAACATGGTTGCGGCTGACATGGTGTTTCTCCTCATAGGTCTATTCGGCATTTTTCGGCAGACAGTTTGGGGAACATCATAAGGTCATAGGTTGACATCGATTCTTTCCTGGTCCCTCCCATCCATCCTTTCGAATTCGTTGATATCTGTCGGGTGTTTTGCGTCCCGGCAATGCCAGTTTTATACTTTTGTTCATGGTCAGCAAAAATTCGCAGACAATTATTCATACAATATTCACCGAAAAAATACCATGATTATGTAACGCCCTTCATGAATTTGTAAAGAGCATGCAAGCAACGTGCCATATACTGCATGTACGCTGGCTGTATATTGTTGGAATATTGTGCATGAATTATTAATGATGGCAAGAAGTTATATATAACATTCTGATGGAAGCCGTATGTGAATAAGTGCCATGTTTCACAATCTTGTTAAGATTTGCCTTATGCAAATAATGTGCCGTAACTTCCTGGAACGATCGGCCTGTGTATGGGGACGCAGGAGGTATGGGAAGCATCCCCCAGTACATTCTGTGAGCCCTTGAAAACGATTTTCAGCGATCATAGCTTTCCGCAAATGGAATACAGGGTATGCGGAAGATCTTTGCCTCAGAAGCGGAAACGGCGGGGGCCGGCGCCGCCCAAGACCCTGATATCCACGTGCTTCCGCTGCCGGCGGACGCGCACGGGACGACCAACGCCTTGCATCGGATCGCGCGGACATTGGCGTGCAGAAGTCGATCGGGGAAGGCTTCGGATTGACGGTCACCGAGGCGATGTGGAAGGGGAAAACGGTCGTGGGCGGCACTGAGGATCATTCGATTTGCAAAGCACCGGGAAACTGTTGTGCATGTCGTTCGCATTGCGTTCCCTGGCAGCTGCAATCATTACACTGTTGCCAACAACGCTTTCCTGTGGCTAGAGTGCATGGGGCAAGGCGGAATTTCCCATGGGCAGGGAGGAGGGGGACGTTTCCTCCGGCCATGGCACCGAGCGAATTGCCATGGGAGGCCACCCTGCCGCATCCATCGGAATCCGGTGGTTTTCCCCGGAAACTTCCGAGGCTTTTCCGAAAAAGGGAAGAGGACATGCTCGATGAGTTGTGCGGGAATGCCCTGGGGGGTGCCTCGCCGTTAGGGAAAACAGCCCGTGCGGTGCCACGTCGCATTGCGGTGAATCAGGATGTGCTCCGGCGGTTCGGCGGCGGGAAGATCGGGGATGACGTGAGCATCCTCTGGCCATAGAGTGTACGGGGACGGGAGAACAGCCGCGGGATGCGGACGGCGGCGGGGGGGCGGGCCGTTTTTCGGACTGCGCTGGAACGGGTTGAACGATTCCGCTGAGAGGGGGGCTTCGCATGATTGGCAAGGGGTTCATCGACAGACTGTTTTCCGCCGCCAGCATTCAGCGCTGGAACGACCACGTGAGGCCGGTCGAATTCACGGAACTCGACAAGCAGGCCCACAAGATGGTGATCGCATACATACTGGCGCACCTGGAGGCGTCGGAGCGGGAGGCGAAGATCGACTGGAGCCTCTTGATCGAGGGCGGCATCTTTGAATTTCTTCAAAGAGTGATCCTGACGGATATCAAACCTCCGGTTTTCCACAGGATGATGCGAGAAAAAGGCGATGAGATCAACAGGCTGGTCCTGGAGAAACTTCACGGGGATATAGAACCCCTCGGCGGCGGGTTCGGGGAAAAGTTCGAGTCGTACCTGTTCGACAGAAGCTACGCCGCTTTCGAAAAGCGGATTCTTCGGGCCGCTCATTACCTGGCCACGAACTGGGAGTTTCAGATTATCTACAACGCCGCGCCCTTCATCTACGGCATCGAGAAAACAAAGGAGGAAATCGAAAACCAGATCGAGGATCATTACGACCTGATCGGGGTACAGAAGATTTCCCTCCGGAAGAAATCCTTCGGGTTCATCGATCTTTGCGGGCAATTGAGATTCCAGCAAAGATGGGCACAGTCGCCGAGGGTGCCCAGGACGTCGGTCCTCGGACACATGCTGATTGTGGCGATACTCTCGTACCTGTGTTCCGTTGAGATCGGAGCGTGTGCGAAGCGGGTATACAACAATTTCTTCTGCGGGTTGCTGCACGACCTTCCGGAGGTCCTGACTCGGGACATCGTCACCCCGGTCAAGCGCATGGCGGGTCTCGAGGAAATCATCAAGTCCTACGAGAAGACGCACCTCGAAGAACGCCTCCTGCCGTTGCTGCCCCAGTCTCTGCGGGAGGAAATCGTCTACTTCGTGGAAGACGAGTTCCTCAATAAGATCGAAGAGAATGGAGCGGTGAGAAAAGGCGTGCCCGACGAGGAGATGGCTCATGAGTACAACGAAGACCGCTATCGCCCCGTGGACGGGGAAATCGTCAGGGCTTGCGACAAGCTGGCCGCGTTCATAGAGGCCTGCCTTTCCATGAGTCACGGGATAACGTCAAGGGAACTGGAGGAGGGGCGGAGCATCCTGTCCAGCGCGTACAAGGGGAGTATGGTTGCAGGGATCGATTTCGGGCGGATTTTCGGGCATTACGACGACACGAATATCTGAATCCGGCGTCGTTACCGGGGATGCGGATCGGGAAGCGGGTGCGGGCCGGCCGGTCGGTGTCCGGTCAGAACATCGACGCCCGCCGGAGCGCCGCGTGCAAATCTTCCGCCACCTCTTCAACGCTTTTCGATGCATCCATGATCAGGATACGATCGGGTTCTTCCGCGGCGAGCGCCAGGTAGCCGTCCCGCACCCTTTGGTGGAACGCTCTTGTTTCCAGTTCCATGCGGTCGGGCCGGGAGTTCCTTCCGCGCATCCGCAGCATCGCCGTATCAAGATCGCAATCCAGGAGGATGGTCCTGTCCGGCCACAGTCCTCCGGTGGCCCAATCCTGAAGCCGGCGCAGGATGGCCAGGTCGAGCCCGCGGCCGTATCCCTGGTAGGCGAGCGTCGCGTCGATATACCGGTCGGTCAGGACCCAGATTCCCTTTTCCAGTGCGGGTCGGATGACTTCGTCCACCAGTTGCGCGCGGCTTGCGGTGTAGAGTAGGACTTCGGCCTGCTGGTTCATTCCCTTGTAGGCAGGATCGAGAAGAAGTTCGCGGACGCTCTCGCCCATCGGCGTGCCGCCGGGTTCACGTGTGCGGATGCTGTGGATTCCGGCTTCGTCGAGCCAGCGGCTCAAGCCGTCCATGAGCGTGCTTTTGCCGCAGCCGTCGATTCCCTCGAAGCTGATGAACCTGGCAGGGAAAGATTTCCCTTTCATAGGGTTCTCTCCATTGTCGGGGCCATTCCTCTCCGTTCCCTGGCATCGCCCGTCACAGGCGCTCCAGCGCGAGGTTGTCCTCTTCGGTCTTGTTGTCCTCGTTGTAGCCCCGTTCCTGGCGCTGGAAATTGACCCTGTTCTTCGCCGCGTAGAGCTTTTTCAGAGATTCGAGATCCATCCCGAAGATCCCGCAGGCTTCGGCGAAGCACTTCCAGAGGTCGCGGACCGCTCTTTCGGCGGCTTCGGGTTTGAAGCCGCCCCCCTTGGCCCACCACTTCCACTTCATGCTGTTCTGAAGATCGTCCAGGGCGAGAAACGTGTCCACGACGCACGCCGAAAAATCGCGCCCCGCGGAAGCCCCCTCAGGAACGGCCGCTTCCGCCGGGTGAATGTGGACGATGTGCGAAAGGCTCACGAGAAAATGGAGCATGTCCACGATTTCGACCCGGCCGTTGTGCGTCCCGATTCCATTTTCGCGGACCTCCCGCACGAGTTCGGCCAGTTCCGCGGAGAGCGCCTTCCGGTAGTTTTCAATCCATGTGAGTTTCGCTGCGGCGTCTTCGATTACCGCCGAATACTCGAGGCCGAGTTTCCGGAGAAGATGAACGTTGAATTTCCACTGCAAGTCGAAGATTTCTTCCATGTGCTCCCAATGCCAGTCAAAAAGACATGCCCATGCCTTCGAAATGTTTCCTCACCTGTCCGGCGATGGCCCGGATACGCGGATGTGCCTGGGGGGAATCCCTGAGAAGAACAAAGTGCTTCCAGCCGCTCCATCTGCCGCTTACGAAGATTTCGCTCTTCAGCAGGTTCGGCAGGATGTCCCTGGCGATTTCCGGACGCAGGCCCCGGGCGAGATCGGCCTGGTACCAGTGGAACAGCGTCTCGGCCCTGTCCATCCACTCGCGGGCGATCGGGTCGTTACCGATGAACGTCCCCGCCTCCTCGACAAAGCACGGCTCCAGTTCTTCGGGAAGGATGAGCGCCATGCCCTTGTTCCTGTAATTGACGTAGCGGGTGCTTTCCTGCGTGAAGGAGAGGACTCGGTGCCGCACGACTTCATGGGTGATGCCCCGGTCGCAGATGAACTTGAAGACGAAGAGGGGAAGATCCGAGCCGGAGTCCTGTTTCAGGAACTGAAGCTGTTGCTCGGGGGCGAGCAGCGAAGTGGAAAAACCGCCTCCGTGGGCGGTAGTCCCGGCGTCGGGGAAGATGTTCGGAAAATAGCGGTTCAGGTGGTGCTTGAGAATATCCGCGCAGGGCGACATGCTTTCCTCGACCTGCTGCAGCGTTTCGATCCAGGCTCTGAAACTGCCGGAAACGGCGAGTCCTCCGGAATCCGGGAGCATGCAGATCCTGTGATAGGCGTTTCTCGGACCGAGCCACTTGAAGAGGGATTCCCACAGGCCGCCCAGTGAAATGCGGTCGCCGGTCTGCGGGCTTTGCGCGTTTTCGTGGAAAACGAGAACGATGTTGCTGTGTTCCAGCACGGAAAGATGCCCGTGTTTCTTGAGCATGAGCACGAAAGATCGAGCGGAGTCGTCCGTGATTTTGTCCTCTGACTTGTAAGCCGTTCTCCCGCAGATTTCGACAAGCTGCAGGGCCTGTCTCTCCTCGGAGGGGGCGATCCCGAACGGAACGACGCAGGTTTTCATGAAGGTGATGGACATGAGCGTATTCTCTCCTTTCCGGTGGTTCGTTCGAACGAAGAGCAACCCATGGATGGGCTGTCCGCGGCGGCAAGGTTATTGAAACGGGAACGGGCGTCAAGGGCCGTTGCGACAACTGAGCCGGGTTCGGTCGAGCCCCGCCGGAGAAGGAACGGGCGGCAGCAGGGCGCGTGCGGGCAAGCCAAACCGAAGGGACTAAAAAATAGAACATCCGCATTACATCCACAAGAGTAAAGAGCGATTAATCGCTTTTTAAAAGATCTCGGATTGCTGTATACTCCGTGAGCCATGGACGAAGATTTCCGTGGTTTTCCAGTGTGTTTCGAAAGACGGGCGTATGTCCCGGCGTGCGGATGATCTTCCCCGCAGAAATGAGCGAGCAGGAGACCGGAGGGAAAGACGCCGTCCGGCGAATTCCCGTGTGAGTGAAGCGTGGCCCCGGGCCGTGTTGTCGCCGGTGCGCGCAGCGGGATATTCCATTTGCCGGCGGCCGATTCCGGAGGGCGGAAGAGGAATGTGGCGGGCACCGGGTGATTCCGGCGGATTTCCCGGAGGAGGGGTGTGATGCGAGTGGTTACCCACGATGACTTTCGCCAGGTTTACGTTCACGAACCGGCGGCGGCCCCTGGCAGGATTGAGTCCGTGCTGGATGCAATCCGCAGCGAAGTGGAGTTCGAAGAAGCCGTCACTGCGGGCTTCGACGACATCAGCGCCGTGCATACCCAGGCGCATGTCGAGGGGGTGACGCAGCGAGGGCTCTACAAGATTGCCGCCCTGTCGGCCGGAGGCGCCATTCAGGCGGCGAACATCGCCTTGTCCGAACCGTGCTTCGCACTGACCCGTCCTCCGGGCCACCATGCTTCGGCGGACTATGCCTGGGGATTCTGCTACTTCAATAACATGGCCATCGCCCTGGAGAGTCTCCGACGAAACAGGAAGATAAACACCGCCTACGTGCTCGACTTCGATATGCACTTCGGCGACGGCACGGTGTCCATTCTCAAGGACAAAGGCTACGCAGCCATTCACAATCCGGACGTGGACGACAGGAAGGAATATCTCCGGGAGGTCGAAGCGCACCTGTCCAACGCGAAGGCGGATATTATCGGGGTATCCGCGGGCTTCGACAACCATGTCCTGGATTGGGGGGGCGTTCTGCTGACGGAGGACTACCAGGCGATCGGCAGGATGATCCACCAGGTGTGCCGGAAGCTTCAGATCGGCTGTTTCGCCTTGCTCGAGGGTGGCTACAATCATCAGGTGCTGGGGCAGAACGTATTGGCCTTCCTGAGGGGGCTGCAGGGCAGGTAGAAGTTCCGGGCCTGCCGTCGACAACCGCGCATTGCATGGAAGGGATGGATAGCGCCGCCATGGAAATCATGTTTCCGGACGATCTCAAGGAATTCGTCAACTCGCACGCCGAGGGCACGTATACTCTGCTGGATGTACGGCAACCCGGCGAATACGAGGAATCTCACCTGCCGGGAGCAAAACTGATCCCCCTGCCGGAGCTGGGAAGTTCATTGGCCCAGCTCGATCGAGAGAAGGTCATCATCGTCTACTGCGCTATGGGCGGGCGCAGCAGAACGGCCGCGCAATTTCTGCAGCATCGGGGGTTTCGGAGCGTCCGAATACTCGAGGGCGGCCTGGACGCGTGGGAAGAGGGGGTCGCATCGGGACCGGTGGAATTTGCCGTGAAGTTCCTGAAAGGGGACGAGGGCACCGAGGAAATCGTCCTGATGGCCTGCCGCATGGAAGAGGGGCTTAGACGGTTTCACCTGTCGATCCTCGAAAAGGCCGACGAGCCGGAGTTCGCCAACCTGGTGGGCCGACTCGTGAAGGCGGAAGAAAGCCACGAGCGGACCCTGCTGAGCATGCTGAGCAGTGAACGAGCCAGGGAGGAAATCCTCCGGGAGCTTGGGGGCGAACGGGAACAGGGCGCGATCGAGGGAGGTCTCGGGCTGAGGGAATACCTGCAGAAGAACGACAGGTTCCTGAAATCCATCGAAGGATACATCGAACTGGCGATGATGATCGAAATACAGGCGCTGGACCTTTATCTGCACCTGGGGGATTTGAGCCGGAACGCGGCTTCACGGGAAGTTTTCTTCAGAATCGGAGACGAGGAAAAGTTGCACCTGGAGATGCTGGGAGCGTATCTCGACTCCTTCCACGAGAAGCGGTGATCGGTGCGGCCGGGCGTCCGTGGATCGTCGCGCCAACCGAAGGGCGAAATGGATGCAAAGGCCGGCGGAAGGGGATTCACGTGCGCGGCACGGCGCGGGAGGATTCCACGGACTCCGTCGGCAAGCGTCTTGCCGCGTGGTGAAAAATGTTCAGGCAATGACCCGTGGCCTGTGTCAGTTGCGACTGGATTTTATGTGCCTGCCGATCTCTTCAAATACGTCGCTCAGCCTCAGTATTCCGACAACGTCGTCTCCCCGCGTCACCAGCAGCGATTGATGCCTGCCCATCAGCAGTTGATGAATGGCCTCCTCGACAGGGGAATTCTCGCCGATATACTGCGCCTCATGCACCGGGTGCATGATCTCGCGCACGTTCATGATCCCGGCTTTGCCGCACATGTCTTCCAGAGGCCTGCGCCACAGTCCGTAAGTCTTCAGCATCGCGCTGATGTATCCGCTGCCGGGGGAATAATCGGGGTCCTCACCGGGAATGCCCAGTTCCCTGTAGCGGGGTTCGATGCCCCTGAGGATGTCCCACATGTCCACCTTTCCTACGACGCGGTTGTTCCTGTCGATCACGAGGATGGAACGGTGCCTGGCACGTTCCGGGGAGAATCTGCGTTGCGCCTCTTCCAGAGCCAGGACGGCTTCATAAAGGCTGGCGTCTTCGGAAACGAGCGCATACTGGGGAAGAGGGACCATGAGTTCTTTCACTTTAGCGGAATCCATGCACAAATGTCCTTCGAATCGTACCGTTTGACGGTCGTTCCGCCCGGAGGAAACGCGCAGTCCTGACGATGCGCACAGGCGGAAATGCCTTTTGTCCGCTCGCGTCGGAGCACCTTTATGATAAGGACGAACGACGCATGAAGTAAGGCAGCCGAGCAGTCGAACCCATCCTTTCCTGCGGCCGCGGCGGTGTCGGCGGATGGACTATTCCAGGACCGGCAGAACGATTTCAATGGCCTCGACGATTTCTCGTTCCCCGGTCTCTATACCGTCAGATGCACCCGGTTCCTGCCCGGCGCTATGGGAAAACGCGCCCGGTATAATACGCGAGCGTACAGGGCCGGATCTCCCTGGAAAGCGAAGAGCGTGGATTGACCGCCTCGGGTGCGCGCTGTTTGAAGCGGGCCGGGTATTCGACCCCTTGGTACATGAAGGTGCCGAGCGCCTTGTCTTCGTTGAAATGTTGCGTCTTGTCCCAGATGATGGGAATCGGTTTGTCCGTGTTGTTCGACACCTCGAGTTGAAATGCCATGCATTCGGATTTCATTGGAGCAAATCGTTTCGGAACGATGCCGGCGGGAAAGATCCTGTTGACCTGGCCTGCCTGTAAGATTATCTATCGGAAGCGGTTGTGGAATCGGGTGCATCGGGTATTTGAATCGCCTGCGGGCTGTATTTGGATCGATGCCCGACGGTATCGGGCGAGGCGGGAAGGTATGGGACGGCGGGTGTTCGATCCGACCCCGATCCTTTCGACCGCCGGGCGGTGAGTTGCCGGGAGGCATCGTGCCGCGGACGAACTTTCCAGAATTGGGTGGCGTTGAATGAAAGAAATTCTTGGGTTGATCGTTTTTCTCACTTTGACGGGAGCTGCGGTATGGCTTGCCGTAAGTCGACGGACCTCGAACGTCTTTTCCGCCATGGTGCTGGCTTTTTCGCTGGTTTCCGGGTGGGCGGTCGCAAACTACGACTGGATTAGAACGGCAAAGTGGGAGATCCCGGGGGCGACGGAAACTCTGAAGCGTGTCTCTGAGGCGGGGACGGCTTCCGTTGCGGAAATCCGCAGGGAGTCCGAAGAACGCAAACTGGCGCTCGACGCTTTGTCGGCGGAAGTGAGAGAGGCAGGAGAAAAAATCGTCGTACAAAGGAAGGGAATCGATTCCCTCGTAGAGGAACTCAAAGCGAAGGAGCAGAAAATCGCCGCGCTGAGTGAAAAGGCGGGCCAGGCGGCGGATCAGTCCGCGAGCCTGCAGCGCAATTCAGCCGATCTCGCGCTCATGATCACGAAGGTCATCTGGCTCCTGGTGGAAGCGAAAGACGAATACGGGGCGGAAAGAGCCGAGAAGGCCACCGATGAACTGCTGAATCAACTCGACGAAGTGGTCAGGGTGGCAATACCGGATCCGGACGCAAGGGCGAAATTCACATCGAGCGTGATGAACTCGCTGCCGCCGCGGCAGTAGACCCGGATCATCAGGTATCCCGGCAGCGCTATTCCGGGTAAACCCAGGTGCCCTCATTGTTGAAGGCCACCTTCAGGATTGCCGCTTCGTCGTCTGTGAGCCGGACCTGCAGAAGTCCTTCGTCTCCCATATCCAGGAGGAGAACGGGGACTTCCCCGGCACCAGGACCTTCCGCGGATTCGGCGATCCTGTGAAGCGACGCACCTTCGAACTTACCGGCATACAACTCGGAAAACCCGCTTTCCCTCGATCCTTTGAGAACCCGCATTCGCATTGCCTTTCGCACAAACCTGCACGGTCTGCCGGGACCATTGCCCTGCGCCCGGCAGACGAGATCCTGGATGAACGGACCCCGGTCCTTTCGGCCCGGGGTCCGCGAGTTGGATTTCACTTTGGTGAAGAACGTCAGCAACTGAGCTGCTTGAAGAAATCGTTGCCCTTGTCGTCCACAAGGATGAAAGCGGGGAAGTCCACCACTTCGATCTTCCAGATCGCTTCCATTCCCAGTTCGGGGTATTCGAGCACTTCGACCTTCTTGATGTTTTCCTGGGCCAGGAGGGCGGCAGGACCGCCGATGGAGCCCAGGTAGAAGCCGCCGTACTTCTTGCAGGCATCGGTGACCTGCTGGCTGCGGTTGCCCTTGGCGATCATGATGAGCGAGCCGCCGTGGGATTGGAAAAGATCGACGTAGGAATCCATGCGGCCGGCCGTGGTCGGACCGAAGGAACCCGAGGGCATGCCTTCGGGCGTCTTGGCAGGACCGGCATAGTAGATGGGATGGTCCAGGAGGTACTGGGGAAGCCCTTCTCCCTTGTCGATACGCTCTTTGAGCTTCGCATGCGCGATGTCTCTGCCCACGACGATCGTGCCGGTCAGGGAGAGCTGTGTCGTCACGGGGTACTTGGTCAGTTCGGCGAGGATTTCCTTCATGGGCCGGTTGAGATCGATTTTCACGCCATGATCGTGCTTGCCCCTGAACTTGTCCGGAATGAAACGGCCGGGGTTGTCTTCCATCTGTTCCAGCCAGATGCCTTCCTTGTTGATCTTGGCCTTGATGTTCCGGTCGGCGGAACAGGAAACGCCCATCGCGACGGGACAGGAAGCCCCATGCCGGGGCATGCGGACGATGCGCACGTCGAGGGCGAAGTACTTGCCACCGAACTGGGCGCCCAGGCCGCACTTGTAGGCAGCCTTGAGAATCTTTTCCTCCATTTCCAGGTCGCGGAACGCCTGGCCGCCTTCGTTGCCCTTCGTGGGCAGAGCGTCCAGGTAGCCGGTGGAGGCGAGTTTTACGGCTTTGAGACAGGCCTCGGCGGAAGTCCCGCCGATGACGAAGGCCAGGTGATAGGGAGGACATGCGGCCGTGCCGAGCGATTTCATCTTCTCGATCAGGAATTTTTCGAGACTTGCAGGGTTCAGGAGAGCCTTGGTCTCCTGGTACAGATAATTCTTGTTTGCGGAGCCGCCGCCCTTGGCTACGAAAAGGAACTTGTAGTCGGCGCCGTCGGTCGCGTAAAGGTCGATCTGTGCGGGAAGGTTGCAGCCGGAATTCTTTTCCTCGTACATGTCCAGCGGAATCGTCTGGGAGTACCGGAGGTTTTCTTCGGTATAGGTCTTGTACACGCCCTTCGAAAGGAATTCCTCGTCCTTGGCGCCCGTCCAGACCCGCTGTCCCTTCTTGCCGACGATGGTGGCCGTTCCCGTGTCCTGGCAGGTTGGGAGCACGCCCTTGGCGGCGACTTCCGCATTCCGCAGCATCGTGATGGCCACGCCCTTGTCGTTGGGCGATGCCTCGGGATCGGTCAGGATGGCGGCCACCTTTTCCAGGTGCGCCGGGCGGAGCTTGAAGGAAACTTCACACATGGCTCGATTTGCCAGAAATGCAAGCCCCTCCGGGTCTATCTTGAGAATTTCCTTCCCGTCAAAATTCGCAACAGAGACATAGTCTTTGGTGAGGAGGCGGTATTTGGTTTCATCTTTTCCGAGGGGGAATGGGTCGCAGTACTTGAATTCTGGCATCTTTCACTCCTTTTCGTGCAGTGATTCGGAACAATGAGTCCAGTGGAGCGCACAGCATGTAGCAGAGACAAGTTACCCTCATTGAGCTAACGGCGACCAAGTACTTGAATTCGAGGGACGGGTTTCCGGGGCGACTCTGCGCCCAATGTGTCACGAGTAAACTCAGATACTTGGCATCCTACCGGCTCATGCCTCAATATTATTGAAAAAAAAGGAATTTGTCGAGTGCTAAGTTTAGCATGCCCGGCGCTTCCGAGGTGAAGTCAGTGCGAGCCTCGGGATAAGGTATCAATGAGACTGGAGACAACAGCCGAATATATGCTTGAAAAGTATTAATAGACGCAAAAATCTGACAATCGGGATGC
>JAJFUA010000092.1 GCA_021372635.1 Desulfobacteraceae bacterium
CAGGAATCCGACGAAAGGCATGACCGCCTCGCTGGGGACCGGAGCGATCATGCTCTCGAGCGCCATCAGGAAAGCCGCCCCCGTATAACCGAATGCGTCGAGACACCGCACCGCCCAATGCGAAATGAAATCCGTGATCACACGCACCTCCCGTTGTAGTGGCGAAGGGGATGTTGACCTGCCGCCCGGCGCTCACCGTGCCAGCAAGGAATTCAACAGTTTTTCGATTTTATGCCGGTAGAAGAAAGCAACGGCGATAAATACCGCGGAGATGACAATCAACACTACGAGCTTGTCGTACTGGCCGTACCGGAGGTACCCTCCCCCCAGGGTCAGAAGAGTGGTCCCGAACAGGCGCCCCACCCCGCTGATGGCGAGGAATTCCCAAGTGCCGAGGCGGCCGAGGCCCAGGATAAAGCACAGGTAGTCCTTGGGAAAACCCGGCAGCAGAAACAGCATGAAGGAGAGAAAACGTCCCTTGTGGTGCATCAGGTAATCGAACTTGTCGAGAATCGCCTTTTTGACGACTCTTTCGACGAAGGGACGTCCGAGCCGGCGGGAGATCAGAAAAGCCATCATGGAACCGAGGGTCAAACCGATGGTGGAAAGCAGAATGCCCATCGGCACCCCAAAGAGGAATCCGCCTATGATTCCCGTCACCTCGCCGGGAATCGGCGCAAAGACGACCTGGGCGGACTGCAGAAGGATGAACGCGATGAAACCGAAGGGACCCAGCGAATCGATAAAACCCAGCAGGCACTCCTGATTGCAAAAGAGCTCGAACCAACCGGCCCGATGTGCCGTGTATCCCGACAAAACTAGAATTGCCACTATCGACACACCGGCCCACAGGGTATGCCTGTTCCCACCTTCGGTCGCCATATTTCCAGCGTGCTCCCGCATCGTCACTTCCTGGACCATCGTTCCCGCCGTACGCCCAATCCGCACGGCAAATTAACATTTTATCCGATTAAACACGCATAGTCCAGGAGGCAGAGGACAGGCGGGCTAAAAGGGGATCACGCCCGACCGTCCCTCATGAGGCGATGGCTCCAAGAAGGCGCTTGCTGAGCCACTGACGGCTCAATCCGATCGCGAGACGCCGGCAGTGAGGGTCCAGAAAACGGTGTTCCGCAGCCTGCACGATCAGCAACTGTTTCGGTTCGCCCACGCGCCGGTAGATTTCCGTGGCATCCATCCACGGAACGCTCTCGTCCCGTTCACCGTGCAAAATGAGAACACCCGGCACGGAAGAAATGCCCTCGAGGGTCATGGGGACGGCCCTTTTCCCCTCCCCTCCGCTCAGTTCGTCCGGCTGCATCGTCTCCGGATGCCTTTGCCGGAGCTTTTCCAGGTCGAACGGAGCCGCCATGCATACCAGCCCGCGCACGGGATAGATCCCCGTCGCGGCGACCAGAAGGGCCAGGTATCCCCCGAGGCTCGAACCCAGTATCCCGCACTCTCCGTTGAACCAGGCTTGATGGAATACATAGTCCATGACGCGGTCGAGATCCCGCATCCTGGTGGCCAGCAGATGCCTGTCCGGCAAAGTCCGGCTTTCGCCGCACCCGGTAAAGTCAAAGCGCAGGGCTGCCAGACCCGCGTGGCAGAGTTCCTCGCAGATCGCGATGAATTTTTCGCTGTTTTTGGAACTCTGCAGGCCGTGGCAGCAAACCACCGCAGGCGCCGGAATCTTTTCGGGAAGATGGAGAACCGCTGCAAGCGGGCCGTCCGGGGTGGAAATGAAGAAATCTCCAGGGGTACTCATCGGACGATCCTTTCCGATCCGCCCTTTGCGGCCGCAAACCGCCAAAGTCAAGCGGCCGCCGTGGCACCATTCTTGTGCCTTATGGCATACAGGCAGATCTGTTGGGGGTCTTCACCTGTCTGAACCGTCTGAACCGTTTGCTTGAACTCGAAATACTTCGTAAGCTCGGTAAAAAAGGCCGGCGTATGCAGGTCGGCGTTCTTTGCCAGGAAGATGATCCCATCAGGGGCGAGAGACTCTCTCAAAAAACGGACGAGCAAGGGGTAGGACTTCCTGTCGTAGACGACTTCCGAGCCGACGATCCAGTCGTACCGCCCCTCCGGGTCGGGCTCATTCCAGTCCAGCCGGCATACCCGAGCGTTCGAAGCCTCGTTGAGCAGTACATTCGCCCTGGAAAAAAGCAGTGCATCTTCGTTGATGTCCGTGATCGTCACCCGGTGGCCGCAAAGCGATGCGTATACTCCAACAATACCTATCCCGGCGCCGATTTCCAGCACGCGGCGTCCCACAGCCACGGGCTGCCTGCCCAGGAAGTAGGAAAGCAGCAGGCTTGCATCCCAGACTTTGGCCCAGAAGGGAAGATCCATCGCCTCGACGTTTCCGGATTCCACGAACTTTTCAATATAAGCTTCAAAGTCCTTGAACTGAAGGACCTTCAGCATCTTGTCGCCGATCTTGAGCGGAACGGCCTCCACTTCATATTTTTCGCCGATCTGCTCCAGCAGGCGTTCCAATTCCGACATGGCAAAGACCTCGCATAAATGACTAGACGTCGTACAGATCAGTTCCGGGGCATCCCGGGAAAAAGCCCTCCCCCGGATTCCTCCTACCGTTCGCCGCCCCGGGCGCCATCCATCCCTTTCACCCGGGAAGCGCTCGCGGCCGGAACGAGTCCCACTACCTTATGATCCTCCGCCCGGCGGGAGCCATAAACGCTGCGCAGCCATCCCTGCAAGGACTCCATGTACGTGTAGACCACCGGCGTGATGAACAGGGTAAGCAACTGCGACAGGATCAACCCGCCCACAACCGCAAGGCCGAGCGGGCGCCGCGCCTCGCCCCCAGCCCCCAGGCCGAGCGCGATGGGCAGGGTTCCCATGAGTGCAGCCATGGTCGTCATCATGATGGGCCGAAACCGCATGATGCAGCCCTGGTAGATCGCTTCGGCCGGGCTTTTCCCTTCCTGCCGCTGCACGTGCAGCGCGAAGTCGATCATCATGATCGCGTTCTTCTTCACGATGCCGACCAGCATGATAATACCGACGAAAGCATAAATACTCAATACCACGTCGAAAAGTTTAAGGGTCAGCAACGCTCCCACGCCCGCGGACGGGAGCCCGGAAAGGATCGTCAGCGGGTGGATGAAACTCTCGTACAGTATTCCCAAAACAATGTAGATGACCAGGATCGCCATGGCCAGCAGGATCCACATGCCCTTCATGGATGCCTGAAACTGCTGGGCGCTTCCCTGAAAGCTCGTGGTGAGGGTCGCCGGCAGGCGCATGTCCCGCACCGCGCTCTGTATCTGTGAAACGGCATCCCCCAGAGCCGCACCCGGCCTGATGTTGAACGAGACGGTCACCGAAGGGAGCTGCATCACGTGGTTCACCGTCAGCGGGCCGGCTTTGCGGTTGATCCTGGCGATGCTGGAGATCGGGACCAGTCGGCCCTTGTCGGAGTTGACATAAAGAGCGGAAAGGTCGGCCGGGGACATCTGGTACCGGGGTTCCACCTCCAGGATGACATCGTACTGGTTGGTGGAGGAATAGATGGTCGAGACCTGCCGCGACCCGAAAGCGCTGTACAGGGTATTCTCGATCTGCTCGGCGCTGATACCATAGGAGTGCGCCTTGTCCCGATCGATTTCGACCATCACTTGGGGATTGGTAATCTGCAGGTCGCTGGTCACGTCCTGGAGGGCCGGCAGATCGCGGACGCGGGCCTCAATCTGCGGCGCGTACTGGTACAATTCCTTCACATCCGGCCCCTGTACGGTGAACTGGTAGAGGCTCTTGCTCATCATTCCGCCGATCCGGATGGCCGGCGGGTTCTGCAGGAATGCGCTGATTCCGGGAACGGCGGCCAGCTTCGGGCGCAGCCGCTGAATGATCTGCTCGACGGTGTCCGTGCGCTCATCGCGCGGTTTCAACCGCAGGACGAGACGCCCCGAGTTGCCGGTGGGGCTGGAACCGGTCGCGCCGACGCTGGACATGTAGGAAGCCACGGCCGGGTCTTTGCTGACGATCGACGCAAGAACCTGCTGGTGCTGCACCATGGAATCGAACGAAGTCCCCTGCGCGGCTTCCGTAAAACCATTGATCTGGCCGGTATCCTGGCTCGGGATGAAGTCCTTGGGGATGATGATGAAGAGATAGGCCGTGACGCCGACCAGGACGAACGAGAAGATCAACGTGACCGCCCGGTACCTCATGACCACCTTCAGGCAACAGTCGTAGACGTGCAGCATGCCGTCGAAGAAACGCTCGAAAAATGCGTAGACGCGTCCGTGCCTGATCTCACCGGGTGGCTTCAGGAACCGGCTGCAGAGCATCGGGGAAAGGCTCAGGGAAACGAACCCGGAAACCAGGACCGCCACGCCGATGGTCACCGCGAACTCGTGCAGCAGGCGCCCCAGCAGTCCTCTCATGAGGAGCAGGGGAATGAACACGGCGGCAAGCGAAAGAGTCATGGAGATGATCGTGAAGCCGATTTCCCGCGAACCGTCCAGCGCGGCCTGCATCCTCCCCTTGCCCATTTCCATGTGCCGCACGATGTTTTCCAGCATGACGATGGCGTCGTCCACGACAAAACCGACGCACAGGGTCAGGGCCATGAGGGAAAGGTTGTTCAGGCTGAAATCCATGAAATACATGGCGGCGAAAGTACCGACGATGGACATGGGTACCGCGAGACTGGGAATGATCGTCGCGGAGAGATTCCGAAGGAAGAGGAAAATCACCAGGACCACGAGCATCACGCTCAGGTACAGGGTGAATTTGACGTCTTCCACGGAATCGCGGATGGACACGGAGCGATCGTAGTGAATCGAGAGATCCACCGACCCGGGAAGCTGCTCCCGGAAGGCGGGAAGAAGCTGCTTGATGGCGTCCACGACCTCCACGGTATTGGTGCCCGGCTGCCGCTGAACGGCCAGCATGATGGCGCGGCTGTCGTTGTACCAGGTGGCAACCTTGTCGTTTTCCACGCTGTCGATCACTCTTCCGAGGGCCCCGAGCCTCACGGGAGAACCGTTCTTGTAGGCCACGATCAGGGGCCTGTAAGCCTCCGCATTGAAAAGCTGTCCCGTAGCCTGAACCGTGATGGCCTGGTCTTTTCCGTTGAGCGTGCCCGTGGGGATGTTGACGTTGGCCTTGGCAATGGCCTTTTCGATTTCATCCATCCCGATGCCCAGGGAGTTCAGGATATTGGGATTCACCTGCACGCGGACGGCGTATTTCTGAGATCCGTGGACCTGGACCTGGGCCACGCCGTTGATCATGGAGATACGCTGGGCCAGGAGCGTCTGTGCGTATTCGTCCACCGTCGAGAGGGGAAGAATCGGGGAACGCAGGGCCAGGAACAGGATGGGCGCATCGGCCGGGTTCACCTTCCGGAAATACGGAGGGTTCGTCATGTCCGGCGGCAGCACTCTCTGTGCCTTGGATATCGCGGTCTGCACATCCTGGGCGGCGGCGTCGATACTGCGCTCCAGGGAGAATTGCAGCGTGATCTGGCTGACTCCCAGCGCACTCGTGGAGGTCATCGAATCCAGGCCGGCAATACTCGAGAATTCCTTTTCAAGGGGAGTGGCGACCGAAGAGGCCATCGTCTCCGGGCTGGCACCCGAAAGGTTGGCGGTCACCTGAATGGTCGGATAGTCCACGTTCGGCAGTTCACTGACAGGAAGCAGGGAATACCCGGCCATGCCGAAAATGAGAATACCCACCATCACGAGGGTCGTCGTGACGGGTC
This sequence comes from Desulfobacteraceae bacterium, assembly GCA_021372635.1. Lineage (GTDB taxonomy): Bacteria > Desulfobacterota > Syntrophobacteria > Syntrophobacterales > Syntrophobacteraceae > JAJFUA01. Next base: position 5,741 of record JAJFUA010000092.1, read on the forward strand.
GCCGGATAAAGAGTTCGGGAAGATTCATTGGGCTGCTTTCTCCCCGCTTCCGGAACCGTTTTCGACTATCCGGACCTGCATTCCCGAATTGAGGCGCAGGTGCCCGTCAGTCACCACCTTCTCCCCCGGCGAAATCCCTTTTGCGACGACGATCTCGTTTTCGAAGCTCCTGCCCAGGAACACCAGCCGGTATTCGACGGTGGAATCCGGCTTGACCACGAAAACGAACTGCCCCTCCTGACCCGACTGGATCGCCTGGGACGGGAGCGTAACGGCATCGGGCAGCGTACTGAGGGTCAGGACCACGTTGACGAACTGACCGGGCCAGAGCGCCCTGTCCCGGTTGGGAAAGCTTGCCTTGAGCAGGATGGTGCCCGTGGCAGTGTCCACCGCGTTATCCACGAACACCAGTTCCCCCAGTGCGGGCTGCAGGCCGCTGTCGGGGACCGTGGCCTGGACCTGCAGCTTTTTCGAGGCCATGTTCTTGCGTATCTCCGGCAGGTTCTGGGCCGGTATGGAAAAGCTCACGTATATGGGGCTGACCTGGTTCACGGTGACCAGGGGTTTGTCACTGTCATTGTCCTTGACCAGGTTTCCCTGGTGCACCTTGAGTTCTCCCGCCGTGCCGTCGATCGGGCACTGAATGGAGCAATACTTCAGGTTGAGCCGCGCCGTTTCCGCAGCGGCCTCGTCCGCCTTGACCGAAGCTTCGTAGGCCGCGGCGCTGGTGGCGATCTGGTCGTATTGTTCCTGGGAGACAAACCCCTTCTGGACCACGGAAGCGTAGCGTTCGGCCTGTTTCCTCGCATTCAGGAGCTGCGCCTTGTCCCTGGCGAGCGCCGCTTCGGCCTGCCGGAGCTGAGCCTCGAAGGGTTTGGGATCGATGGTGAACAGCATGGCCCCCTTCTTCAGCTCCTGCCCTTCCTTGAAATGCACCTCGACCAATTCGCCGCCGACCTTCGACTTCACCACCACCGTGGAATAAGCCTGCACGTTTCCGATCGCCAAAATCTGGACGGGGACGGTCTTCTGCACCGCCACGCCGACGGACACGGGAATGACGAGCTTCTTCCGCGGGTCCTCCCCCTTCGCCTCAACGGAGGCGTCCTTCGAGCAGGCCTGGAGCAGGACCAGTGCAAACAACGCCACCCCGCACGCCGCACAGACCGCGGGGCGCAACAGGCCGTTCAAACGCCAATGTTTCACTTCGAACCCCAGCATAATTGCCTCTTTGCTTCAGGGCAGCTCACTGCCTTCACGAACGCTTCGTCCATTTCCACAACCGCTTCCGGCTATTTCCCGGATTTCTGCGAATTGTTCTATTATAGCAGAATCTGTGCCATCCCAGCGAACAAAAAGACCCCGCCAGGCCGTCCTCCTGCAGGCGGGAACACCTCGGAAAACGACACCCGGAAAGCGGCAACACAGAAAAGTTATGTCAAAAATCGGTTCAAACGACGGCGGAAAACCTTGCAGAAGCCCTTTCACGAGTGCATCAGCCCGGCCGCATGATTTCCAGTACGGCCTTCTCTACGGCGCGTTCATCGGGGATATAGAACTGTTCCAGCGGGGGGCTGAACGGAACCGGAATATCCGGAGCGGTGATCCTTCGAAAGGGAGCTTTGAGGCACGACAGGGCTTCTTCCGCCACGATGGCGCATATTTCTCCGGCAAGGCCGCCCGTGCGGGTAGCTTCGTGGAGCACCACAAGCCTGCCTGTTTTGCGAACGGAACCCAGGATTGTTTCCCTGTCCAGCGGCGCCAGACTCCTGAGATCGACGACCTCCACCTCGATGCCTTTTTCTGCCAGGGAATCGGCGGCCTTCATCGCCACACCGAGCATCTTGGACCAAGTCACCAGGGTGACGTCGCGGCCCCGGCGCTTCACATCCGCCTTGCCGATGGGGAGGAGATACTCCTCTTCGGGCACAGGTCCGGGAACGAAATAGAGCATCATGTCTTCGAGAAAGATCACCGGGTTGTCGTCACGGATGGCCGACTTCAGAAGGCCTTTCGCATCGGCGGGCGTCGCAGGCATCACGACTTTGACTCCGGGGCAGTGCACCAGCCAGGCTTCAAGATTGTGGGAATGCTGGCAGCCTGCGGCGAAGCCCGCCCCGCTTTTCATGCGAATCACCAGGGGAAACCGGGATTTGCCCCCGGAAAGATAACGCAGCTTTGCGGCATGGTTTACGATCATGTCGGAAGCGATGGTCAGGAACGGGTTGAACATGATCTCCACAACGGGTCGCAGCCCCATGACGGAGGCCCCTACGGCCAGCCCCGCGATGGCGGCTTCCGAAACGGGGGTGTCCTTGACCCGTTTCGGCCCGAAATCATGAAGCAGGCCGGCAGTCGGCAGATATGGGCCGGCATGGATGCCGACTCCAACGCCTTCACCGGCTATGAACACGTCGGGATCCCTCAACATTTCCTCTCTGAGCGCCTGGTTTACAGCTTGTCCGAGGGTCAACTGCAGCATGGTCCGCGCCTCCCTGCTTCGCATCCCGAAGGCCTTTCGGGATCAAACGTAGACATCATCGAGAGCCTCTTCCGGTTCCGGCCAGGGACTCTCTTCCGCAAAACGCACCGCGTCCTCCACCAGCGCACTCACCTCGGCGTCGATGGCCTCGACTTCTTCGCCGGAGAGCAACCCCTCGGACAGCATCTGGCCCTTGAGCCTGGGGATCGGGCAGCGCTCCTTCCAGAGCGCAATCTCCTCCTTCGGCTGGTAGAGCTGATGATCGGCCTCCCCATGCCCGCGGCAGCGGTACGTCTTGCATTCGATCAAGGTGGGGCCCAGTCCGGAAGCGGCCCGGTCCCTGGCCTTCCGTGCAGCCAGGTAGACGGCCCGCGCGTCGTTCCCGTCGACGACCTCCCCCGGAAATCCATAGGAAACCGCCCGATCGGCCACGTTCCGCACGCGGGTGTGCTCCTCGAAACGCTGCGCTCCGGCGTATACGTTGTTCTCACAGACAAAAAGGATCGGCAGGTTCCACAGACCCGCAAGATTCAACGCTTCGTGGAAAGACCCCTCATCGGCCGCTCCATCTCCGAAGAAGCAGACCGTGACGGACTTCTCCTCCCGGTACTTCTGGGCAAAGGCTGTGCCTGCGGCGATCGGAAGCCCTCCGCCCACCACGGTGGTCGTACAGAGGGCGTTGACCTCGGGCGCGGCGATATGCAGCGTACCGCTCTTGCCTTTATTGCATCCCGTCCGTTTGCCGAAGCACTCGGCCATGACCGCCCGGGGATCGGCCCCCTTCGCAAGCAGGTGCCCGTGGCTCCTGTGGTTGGGCACGATGACGTCTTCACGGGCCAGTGCGGCGCAAACGCCGGATGAGACCGCTTCCTGGCCGGTGCAGAGGATCATCATTCCAGGCACTTTCCCCTGGACCTGGCACAGTTCCGTAAGCCTGTCCTCAAATCGCCGCGTGAGCAGCATGGAACGCAGCATCTCGAGCTGTTTTTCTTTGGAAGGCTGCATGGTTCGATCTCCTATTGTGCCGGAATTTCCCATCCGCCGCCGAGCGCCTTGAAGAGAACCGCAAGATTGTTGGAAACCTTCTGATCCGTTTGAGCGAGCTTGTCCTGGGAAAGGTACAGGTTTCTCTGGCTGTCCAGCACGTTCAGGAAATCCACCAGGCCTTTCGAATAGAGTTCGTTCGAAATCTCGAAGGCCCGCTGGGTGGCCTCAACAGCCTGGGCGAGCGAACGCCGCACTTCCTGCTCCTTCGCGTAAGCGACGAGAGCATCTTCCACATCCTTCAGCGACGCGAGCACCGCTTTTTCGTACTGCACGAGAGCCTGCTCCTGCCGGGCGTTCTGGATTTCGATGTTCGCCCGGATTTTTCCGGCATCGAAGACAGGCCATGTGACCGACGGTCCAATGGACCAGAACCGGGCGCCGGGGCTGACGATATCCCTGATGTCCATGCTCATCTGGCCAAGGGAGCCCGTCAGGGAAAACTTCGGGAAGAGATCGGCCGTCGCCGCACCGATGCGCGCCGTCGCCGCGGCGAGTTCCCGTTCCGTCCTGCGCACGTCGGGACGGCGTCTCAGCAGGTCCGACGGGATGCCCACCGATACCTCAGGCGGGATTCCGGGGATGGGGGCAGGGCTGGAAAGCTCTTCGAGAAGGGCTTCGGGCTTCAGCCCCAGGAGCACGCCGAGCTGGTGGATGGCCTGCTTTTCGGCAGATTCGAACGCGGGGACGGTGGCCTCAGTTGCCGCGAGCTGCGCCTGCTGCTGGGAGATATTCAACTCACTGCTGAGCCCGGCCTCGAATTTGGCCTGGGTCAGTTCGAGGGTCTTTCGCATCGATTCCAGGTTTTGCCGGGAAATCGCCAGGCGGAGCTGATCGCCGCGCACCTCCAGGTAATTGGTGGCGACCTCGGCGGCAAGCGTGACCAGGACGTCGCGTCGGCTCTCCTCGGCGGACTGGATCGTCGCGTCGGCCGCCTCGATGGACCGTCGCACACCACCGAAAATGTCCAGCTCCCAACTCGCATCGAAGCCGGCCTGGAACAAATCGTAGCCACTGCCGCGGGCCTTCCCGCCGCTGGCCGTCTCGGTGCTGTTGCGGCTGCGCGAGTAACCTCCCGACACGTCGACGGAAGGATAAAGCCCCGGGGTGACGGTGCCGCGCTGCGCCCGCGCTTCCCGGATGCGCGCTTCGGCAAGTTTCAGGTCCTTGTTCGACCGTATTGCACGATCGATCAGAGAATCGAGGACCGGGTCCTTGAACAGGGTCCACCAGCGGGAGATATCCTCGACGCCGGCGCCGACTCCCTTCTCCGGCATTTGGGCCCACTTGGCGGGAACGTCCGCCTGCGGCTTCCTGTAATCCGGCCCAACCATGCACCCCCCCAGAACCATCAGACAAACGGCGATGGACGCCATGCCCAACAGTCCCGGGCCGACCCGACGTTCAATCATTGTCACACTCCATTTTCACTGTGTCTTCCTCCACAATGCGGCCCCTCAACCGGAATCCGGCTACCCGACGAACTCTCCCGCCTTCGCCCCGTCATACGCGTCGGGGACACCGGGCATGGGCATACGAGAAACGAAAGCCCTCCCGCGCGTCTCGCGCAGTGCACGGGCAGGCGGCATGAAAACACGCTTTCGACACTGTACTATCGGCACAGCGGCACAAAGAGCATAACCAAAAACGGAATCGGTACTGTTGTCTCTATTCCCGGCATCTTCCCATCCCGAAGCGCCATCCCGTCGCCGGACAAGCTAGCCCTTTCCATTCCCGGCCGCACGATCCCCTTCGGCAGGCAGTTCTTGCAGAGTGGTCTTATCGCGCATCGCCCGCAGGGCACTCAGAGAGAATTCCGTGATGTGTTTCGTCAGCGGTTCCACCTCTTCCAGGCCGGGCTCCGGCCAGTTCAGGCGCTTCAGGACCGCCTTGGCATGATGGAAGTAGAGGCACTGCCCCAGGATGCAGGCCATGCAGTACCGGACCTGCTCCTCCGTCGCCCCCTCTCCGACAAGCGCGCGCACGATCCCGCGCAGACGCTCATGGACCGGGCGGATCGCCTCGTTCACCAGTTCGTCGAGGGCGGACGTCGGATCGGCCATCTCCCGCGCCATCAGGCACCAGTGCCACGCCGGACGTCCGCTGTCGAACACGCGCAGGAGAAGGGAGCGAACAAAAGCGCGGAGCGATTCCTCCGGCCCGGCTTCGTTTCGCAATCCTATATCGGGAGGGTACCGCCGGAGGGCCGAA
>JAJFUA010000103.1 GCA_021372635.1 Desulfobacteraceae bacterium
CGCCGCCACGAACCTCCCGGCCAGGAACAGGGAAAAGAGGGAAATCACTCCGTAGCCGATGAGGTAGATGGAAACCGGTTCCCACCGGTCTCCGTAGGCCCCGAGCAGGGCCGTGGCGACGAACGGGGCGACGCCGCCCGAAACGGCGGTGCCCAGGTGGAAGCCCAGGGAGATCCCCGTGTAGCGCACCTTGGTGCTGAAGATTTCCGAAAAGAGAGTGCCGATGATGGCGGTGAGCGGGGAAGACATCAGCAGTCCCAGGGTCACCGCGGCATAGATGGCGAAGGTGGACTTCATGGAAAGAATGTAGAAGTACGGGAAGGCGTAAAGCATCACGCCGCAGGCGGCAATGAAGAAAAGAGTCCTCCGCCCGATCCGGTCCGACAGTTTTCCCATGAAGGGTATGGCGATCCCGGTCACGATCACGCCGACCGTGACGGCGTTCAGCGCCGTGGTCTGCGAGTAGCCCATCTGCTTGATCGCGTAGGACGTCCCGAACATCGAAAAGAGATAGAAGGGAGCGGATTCGATCGGCTTGATCCCGAAGGTCAGCAGCACTTCCTTCCAGTGATGCCGAAGGGTTTCCCCGAGAGGGAACTTCGCCAGGTTCCCCTTCTTCTCCGCTTCCCGGAACTCGGGCGTCTCGTCGATTTCCTTGCGCACCCACAGCCCCAGGATGACCAGCACGATGCTGAACAGGAACGGCACCCGCCATCCCCATTCGAGGAACTGGTTTCCGGGGAGGGAAGTCAGCAGGGCGACCGACCCCGTGCCCATGAGCATGCCGATGTAGACGCCGATCATGGGAACGCTCCCGAAGAGCCCCTTCTTGCCCGGAGCGGCGTATTCCACCGCCAGCAGCATCGATCCGCCCCATTCGCCGCCCAGGCCGATCCCCTGGATCATGCGCATGCAGATGAGCAGAACCGGCGCGGCGACGCCGATCGATTCGTACGAGGGCAGCAGGCCGATGACCGAAGTGGCGATGCCCATGACCAGCAGGGTCAGGATGAGCGTCTTCTTGCGGCCGATCCTGTCGCCCAGGTGGCTGAAGATGATGCCGCCCAGCGGGCGGAGGAAAAAGGATATGCCGAACCCCGCATAGGCAACCAGCAGGGCCACGGTCGGATCGAGCGTCGGGAAGAAGAGCTTGTTGAAAGCCAGCGGCGCCATGGTTCCGTACAGGAAGAAGTCATACCACTCGATGGTGCTTCCGAACAGGCTGGCGATGAGGACCTTCGCGTTCACCTTCATCGTTGGATCTCCTTGCCGAGATGGTTTGAGAGAGATGCCCGTCCCCCGCGCACGCTCACGCGGAGAGCGGTTTCGCCGCCTTCCCGGAAATCATCCCCTTCAGCTCCTCCAGGGTTTCCTCGGACATCTTGAACGAATGCTCGGGACCCGGGAACTGCCCGTCGAGCACCTCCTGCCGGTATTCCCTGATGGCGTCCAGGATGATCGGCCGGATCTTCGCGTACTGCTTCACGAACTTCGGCACGAACCGGTCGAAAAGGCCGACCATGTCGTGGGTCACCAGTCCCTGGCCGTCCACGTGGGGACCGGCGCCGACGCCGATGACGGGCACGCAGACCGCCTCGGCGACGAGCTTGCCCAGCGGAGCGGGCACCGCCTCCAGGATGATGGAAAACGCACCGGCCTGCTCGAGCGCCCTGGCGTCGTCGATGATCGCCCGGGCGGCGGCGGC
>JAJFUA010000110.1 GCA_021372635.1 Desulfobacteraceae bacterium
AGAGCTTTCTCAGCTACGGCCTTGGTGATTCCCGCCGTATCGGCAATCTTGGAAACCAAATCTGCCTTTGTCATCTGCTTCCCTCCTCCTTAGAGTTCTCAGAAAATAGCCCCGCTACCCCTTCGAAAAAAACTATCCTCAATACAACATATATATAGATGTAACGCCCCTTGTTGGGACGCAATTATACTTAGCTCGAAGGGCATGGCAAGCACTAAATGACCCAAAACCCTTGCAGGCTAAAGATTTTCGGTTTCGAGCACCTTTTCTGCGGACAGAGATGCGGCATAAGCCGGGGTTTTCATCACACGGTTTCATTCCTGACTCCCCTTTCCACTGGCGGTGGTCCCTCCAGGTGATATAAGATTCCCCCCGTCGAAGGCGGAACGAAAGCTTTCGCCCCGCGGGAGGAACACGAAGCCCGCGGCGCATCTCGGAGATCAGAACGGAACGGAAAGAAGGTCGCATGAAAGGTCTTTTTGCGGAAATAGCGGTTTTCAGCGCGCTCGAACAGACTCTTCACTACGTCGTTCCGGAGGATCTTTCGGACTCCGTGCAACCGGGGATGCGGGTGCTCGTGCCGCTGGGACGCAGGGAAAGCACCGGCCTCGTGGTCGGGCTGACCGCGGAGCGGCCGGACCTTCCCGACCGCGTCGCCCTGCGATCCCTGCTCGCCGTGCTCGACGCGCGGCCGGTGCTGCCCCCGGACCTGCTGGATATCTGCCGGTGGATTTCGAAGTACTACTTCTACCCCCTGGGCGAGGTCTTGCAGACGGCCCTGCCCCCCGGACTCGGCGATGCGCCGGGCACCTTTTACCGGCTCACCCCGGCCGGGAGCGAAAAGCCTTCCGGACCGGACGACGAGCCTCTTCTGCCGCTCTTCACCCGCACCGGAAAGGTCTCCCTCGAAGAATGCATCGCCGCTTTTCCCACGGCATCCGGCGCGCGGAAGCATTTGCGCGTCCTGGAACGGGCGGGTCTCATCGAACGGGTGTTCGAGTGGAAAACGCCCCAGCCGCACGCCAGGATCACCCGGACCGCGGTCCTCATCGGCAGGCCAGCGGAGACGCGCATGAAGAAGAGCGCCGACCTGCGGCGCTTCATGGAAATGCTCGAAGAATCCGGCGGAAGATGCGGGCTCTCGGAACTGCGCCGGGAAGTCGGAAACGCCGGCTACTGGCTGAAGAAGCTCGAGGAAGAAGGTCTCCTGCGGATCGACGCCGAGGAGGAACTGCGGGAATTTTCCTGCGCGCAGTGCCTGCCGGAAGCCGCCCCGCCGGAACTCACCCCCGCGCAGCGGGATGTCCTCGAAGCCGTGCTTCCCTGCATCGAACGGCCCCGTTTCGTACCTTTTCTTCTTCACGGAGTGACGGGCAGCGGCAAGACGGAAATCTACCTCCGGCTGATCCAGGCGGCCCTCGACCGCAACGGCGGCTCCCTCGTGCTGGTTCCCGAAATCGCCCTCAGCACCCAGATGGAGGCGCTCTTCCGCCAGCGGTTCGGCAGGCTCGTGGCGATATGGCACAGCGGCCTTCCGCCCGGGCCTCGCTTCGACCAGTGGCGGGAGATCCTGAACGGCCGGAAGCCGGTGGTTCTCGGGGTCCGGTCGGCCGTGTTCATGCCCGTCTCCCGTCCCGCTCTCATCATCGTCGACGAGGAACACGACTCCTCCTACAAGCAGGACGACCGCCTCCGCTATCACGCGCGCGACGTGGCCATCATGCGTGCGCGGGCCCTCGGCATCCCCGTGGTGCTCGGCTCCGCCACCCCGTCCCTTCAGTCGACGCACCACGCGCAGCACGGCCGCTATCAGGTCCTGTCCCTGCCGAAGCGCATCCTGGACCGGCCCCTGCCGACCATCGAAGTCGTGAACATGAACCGGGAAAGCAGCCGCGCCCGCATTCTCTCGCACGCGCTGCAACAGGCGCTCCGGGAAACACTGGAACAGGGCCGCCAGGCGCTGCTTTTCCTGAACCGGCGCGGCTTCGCCACGTTCATCCTCTGCGGCTCGTGCGGCCACGTGCTCCAGTGCGACTACTGCAGCGTGAGCCTCACCTACCACAACGGCGAAAACCTGCTCCGCTGCCACTACTGCGGCTGGGAAAGGGACGTTCCCGCCAGCTGCCCCGCCTGCGGCCGCTCGCCCCTGCTGCGCCACGGAGTCGGGACGGAAAGGCTCGAGGCGGAAGCCGCGCTCGCCGCCCCCGGAGCGCGCATCGTGCGGATCGACCGGGACACGGTGGCCGGCCCCAAGGACATGGTACGGCACCTCGACGCGGTGCGCCACGCCCGCGCCGATATTCTCATCGGCACCCAGATGGTCGCCAAGGGCCACGATTTTCCCAACATCACCCTCGTCGGGGTCATCAATGCGGACACGGCGCTCCAGCTTCCCGACTACCGGTCCGGCGAGATCACCGTGCAACTCCTCATCCAGGTCGCCGGGAGGGCCGGCCGCGGGGACAGCCCCGGACGGGTCATCCTGCAAACCTACAACCCGGCCCACTACACCATCCAGTCGGTTTCGGACATGGACTACGCCGGCTTTTGCGACAAGGAACTCGAATCGCGGGAACAGCTGCAGTATCCTCCCTTCGCGCGCTTCCTCCGGCTGCTCGTCACGGCCCGGGAAGAGAACACGGCGCGCGAGGCCGCCGGACAACTGGCCGCCCTGAGCCGCGAGACCGCTTCGGAACTGCGGGAGAGCGGCTGCCGCGCCGCGGTACTCGGCCCTTCCCCCGCTCCGCTTACAAGGCTCAAGGACCGCTACCGCTGGCACCTCTTCATCAAGACCTGGACGAACGAGGAGATGCAGCAGTTCGTCGAAACGGTCCTGAAACGCGCCAGGGACAACCCGGCGCTCCGACGGGTGCAGCTTTCCGTAGACCGCGATCCCATGGCGAACCTTTAACGAACGCGAAGCACGGCCTCCCGGCCGCCGCCCCGGGGAACATTCATGCCCGATATTCTCCTGATTCAGCCTCCCATCCGGGATTTCTACCTGACCGCCAAGCGGACGATCCCCTACGGGCTTGCCTCCATCGCGTCCTCGCTGATCCAGGCGGGGTTTTCCGTGGAAATCCTGGACGCCCTGGCCACCTCGAAATCCCGGGAAATCCAGCGCCCGGCCGAGATGGCCTGTCTCGACGAATACTACGGAAAGCCCGACGTCTCCCCCTTCGCCCTGTTCCACCGCTTCCGGCACTACGGCTACGGGTTCGAAAGGCTCGGCGCGGCGGCGGCCCGCTCAGGAGCGTTCCTCGTCGGGATCTCCTCCCTCTTTACCGCCTACGCGGACGAAGCCCTGCGGACGGCCGAAGCCGTGAAGGCGCACCACCCGGAGTGCACGGTCGTGCTCGGCGGGCATCACCCGACGGAAATGCCCGAGCGGGTCATGGAATGTGCGGCCGTCGATTACGTGCTCCGAGGAGAGGGGGAAGTCTCCCTGCCTGCCCTCGCCTCGGCGCTCCGCAACGGCAGCCCGGTCGATCAGGTGCCGGGAATCGTCACGCGCGCGCCAGGAGGAACCCTCCGCATGGCGGAACCGGCCGTCCTGGAACGGCTGGACGACACCCCGCCTCCCGCCGTTCACCTCGTCGACAACCGGTTCTACAGCAGGAAGGGCAGAGGCGGCGCCGTCGTGGTCGCCAGCCGCGGCTGTCCCATGAAGTGCAGCTACTGTTCGGTGGGAGCGTCCTCCCGCGCCGGGTACCGGAGGAGGAGCGTCGAGGCGGTGCTCGGCGAAATCGAATCAGCCGTGCGGGAGCGCGGGTGCGGCTTCATCGATTTCGAAGACGAGAACATCGCCCTGGAGAAACAGTGGTTCCGGGAACTGCTGACGGGGATTCGGGAAAAATGCGCCGGGACGGACGTGGAGCTTCGGGCCATGAACGGCCTTTTCCCGCCGTCGCTGACCGAGGAGGCGATCCGGGCCATGAGGGACGCCGGCTTCCGGACGCTGAACCTTTCCCTCGGCTCCACGTCGGCGGAGCAGTTGAAGCGTTTTCGAAGGCCCGACGTACGCGAGACGTTCGAACGCGCCCTGCACTGGGCGGAACGATACGGGCTCGAAGTGGTGGGCTACATCATCGTCGGCGCGCCCGGACAAAACCCCGGCGATTCGCTGCAAGACCTTCTGTACCTTGCCGGAAGGAAGGTCATCGCCGGAGTCTCCGTCTACTACCCTTCGCCCGGCAGCGCGGATTTCGAAAAATGCCGTGAAGCCGGGATACTCCCCTCCCGGACGTCTCTCATGCGCTCGACGGCGCTCCCCATATCCCACACGACGACTCGGGAGGAATCCGCGACGCTTCTGAGACTCGGCCGCCTCCTGAATTTCATGAAGAGCGCCGCCGCATCGAACGCATCGCCCACAGAGGGAGCGCCCGATCCCCGCGACCGCGCCGCGGTCGGCCGCTTCCTGCTCGAAGCATTCTTCCGCGACGGGATCATCCGGGGGATGACCCCGGACGGGGAAATCTATGCGCACCGCACGTCCCGGAAGCTTTGCGAAGGATTCATCCAGGGGATGAAGGACCTGCGGCTCTGGCCGGTGGTCTGAGCGCCGGCCGCGTACCATGTCTTCAACGGCTGTCCGCCGGGGCGCGAACCGTTTTCCTTTCCGCTTGACCCTGCTTAAAACCGCGTGATATAAGGCTTCTCAAGAAAAGGGCTGGCGTAGCTCAACGGCAGAGCAGCTGATTTGTAATCAGCAGGTTGCGGGTTCAAATCCCATCGCCAGCTTCAGGAAAATCAAGGGCTTACGGGAGAATCAAACCGTAGGCCCTTTTGTTTAAGTCACCAATAAGTCACCACTTTATTTTTTCTCGACGCTGACTCACCAAGGGCAGAAAGCCTATTCTGATCCACCTTCTTCTTCATTAGTGTGTGAATTCATCTTGTCGGGACCAAGGAAGCCGTCGTTTTTTGAAAAATGAGAGAAAGAAACCGACCGGCTCATTGCAGACATTGAGTCTCGTCGGATTGGCGCCGCCTTTTTGAGAATATTTCTGTGCTTGGTTTCCACTTCCCGTCAGTCCGGGCACCATCACCTCATGTTCCCTGCTTTCAAGATGCAATATCGCTCGAGTATTTTCAAGCTTTCATCACCGAAGATCTTCGTTGCCATACCGATGGGTTTTCATTTCCGCTTCTTGTGGACTTGCGGTCGGCAAAGTGGTACGGTTTTTTCCCTAAAATTATGCCAGGTTGGTTGATAATTTCTAAGTCGGAAAAATTCGCGATTCTCGATGCAAACGGCAAGTGAATGCTGCGCAGCAGAATTCACTCATAAGTACTCCTGAACGAAATCAACGAACATGTTCTCTTTGTGGATTCAAAGGCCATGCAGTTGATGTGGCAAGACATCTGAAGGAAGTTCACTCAAATGTTCTGAAGGTATCTCAAGATAATTACAATGACAAATGAAATTCGAATAAAAAGAAAAGTAAAAAGTCGAATCCAGCTATCACAAAACCTACTCATGATGTCAGCAGCATAGATGTCGTAAAATGCCCTCATTGTGATGAGATCATGCAAAGCTCCCTATTGTCGCGCCATCTCAGCAGAATACATGCCGTACATACATCATCCAAAGGCAAGAACCACTCGACTCAAAAAACAAAGTTAAAGAAATCCTCGGACAAATCCACTAAACATGCGCCCAAAGACATAGATGGTAGCGAAGGAACGCATATTTTTAGAGATCATGGGCGATTTGGCTCTCATCCCAGCTTTATAATTGGCCCCAATTTCTGGACCACGGGCTAAGGTGGATTGAAACGGGTTAAAATTCACCAAAAGCTTTGTGGAGGTCCAAGAAAGTGGCAACTCAGAGAAGAAGGTTCAGCGCCCAGTTCAAGTTCAAGGTAGCCCTGGAGGCAGCCAGGGAGACCAAAACGATTGCCGAGCTTGCAAGCGAGCACGGGGTTCACCCCAATCAGATCGGCAAATGGAAAAAGCAGCTCCTCGATCAGGGAGTTTCCGTCTTCACCAAAGCCCCGGCTGAGGAGCAAAGACGCCAGGAAGCCGTCGAATCGGATCTCTTCGAGCAAATCGGCCGTCTCAGAATGGAGCTTGAGTGGTTGAAAAAAAAAGCTCCCTGACTCTGCTGAAGCCAAGCGGACCCTGATCGAGTGGGATGATCCAACGATCAGCTTCCGGAGACAATGCGACCTCCTGGGGCTCAACCGATCGACTCTCTATTATGTTCCTGCTGTCGAATCGGCTCTGAATCTCGAACTCATGCGCCGAATCGAC
>JAJFUA010000116.1 GCA_021372635.1 Desulfobacteraceae bacterium
GTTGATCAGCATGGTCTTCCCGGTTCCGACATCGCCGCAGACCAGGGCGAACCCCTTTCTTTCGCGGATGAAATACAAGAGGGCCGCCAGCACTTCCTTGTGGCTTTCGCTGAGGTAGAGAAAGCGCTGATCCAGGTTGCACTCGAATGGAAGAGAGGAAAAACCGAAATATGATCCGTACATTGGCAGGTATCCCGCTGATTGCAGTTCGTATGGTTTCCGCCGGTCAGGCGTCCATGGTGACTCTCGTCGAGGGGAACGGGGGCCGATTCCGCGCCGTCCGGTTCCCCCGTTTCCGTCCGGGGGCGCCCGGAAGAAACATGCCCCGCGTGAATGAGCGGCTACTTCGGCACATAGAAAACACCGGCGCAGGAGTCTTTTCTCCCGATGGCGTAGTTGGCCCTTATGGCGCGGTTGATTGCTTCGTCGAGCCGGGGGCTTTCCCCGTCCGGCCGGCTGATCTGAATCGCTGAGAAGTACCTGGACTCGATCAGGTCCGTGAACTTCTCGCGGTCGATCACTCCAGCCCTGACCTTGGCGCCCGTCATGAACATGTCCACTTCGAACCGTTTTCCCGCCCAGTAGCACAAGGCCGGGTCTTCGCACATCACCGGACCCCGCATACCGGCCAGGTACCTGATGTCATCCGCTACGGTCTCGACCTGGAGCGCTCTGTGCTTCCAGTAGTCCCTGAGCTTGAAGACCCTGTACGGCATCGGAACGATCAGGGAGACGGCGAGCAGGGAAAGGACGCAGATGGTCAGAGCGCCTGCCTGCGAAGAATTCTGAAGCTCCATTCGATCGACGTGTATCAGGAGTGCCCCGCCTATCAGGGTCCCGGAGATGATCATATCGAACAGGGCATTCCAGTCGATCCCCTCGCCGCCGAACATGAAGGCCCCCCAGATGCAGGCGAGTGCAAAATAGAAAAAGAGCAGCGTGGAGGTCTTCGACCTGGGCAGCAGGAAGAAACCGGATACTCCGAGCGTGACGAAAATCATCAGCTGATTGAACCGGATGGAGATTTGCCGGGCGGTTGCCAGGAGACTCCATTTCCTGCAGTCACTGAAGAGTCCGTGAAGGAAATCGGTGCCGTGGACCAGCGTGAGCGCCGCCAGAAAGAGGCCGGCCAGCAATATTCCCACCGCGGTAAAACGGACCAGGGCGGGACGGTCCACAACGAGCAGCCAGAGAAAGACGGCTGCGGGCAAGACGATCAGGCTGTGTTTGATGAAGCCCGAAGCGGCCATCAGGAAGATGGACAGATAGAATAGCCTGCCCCTGTTCTCGCTTTTCAGCAGGAGATAGAGCCCGGTTGCCTGGATTGCGTGGCCGAGCCACTGCGGGTCCGCCATGGCGACGTAATGTTCCGCGAAAATGGCTATGCTTGCGAGGAAGAAGAGTTGCATGACCGCGGCCTGCACCCTGCGCCCTCCCATCTGCCTCAGGCACATCCCCAGCATGCCTGCCACGATGAAAAGGCTGAGCAGGGAGATGATCCGCCCTGCGATCAGGTGATCCCCGACCATGACGGCAAAGCCCGCGTTGACGTAGAACGACAGGGGGGGGTAATTGTTGGAGATCAGCGCGTCGTACCTGGGGTAAAGGGCCTCTCCCGCGAGCAGGCGTTCCGAGGCAAAAGCGTTCCAGCCTTCGTTGCAGTCTATCAGGACTCTGCTCGGAAGCCTCACGAGCGGCCGATAAAAGTACAGAAGCGTCAACCCGAAGAATATCGCCAGCGCTGCGATGTAGAATCCCTTCGACGACAGACCGCTCCTCATGGCCGGACCCTTTCCGTGCAAGGCACAGCCGGGGCATTTTCCCCGAGGTGAACGGAAAACTCACCCTCCTGATGCCCGGCAACCGTCATTGCCGTGGGTTGGGGCGAAAGCCCGCAGGGAGCTTCCGGCCCGGCAGGCCGATCGATGATCGATCGGCGACTGGCGAAGGTCCAGGTGGAATTCACGAGGTAGTTGACCAGGGTACCCGGGGCGATGCCGATCAGTTGATGGATCTGTGGGCTTACCCCAGGAAACAGGATGGTCAGCGCCACAAAGGAAGAGTAGCTCACCGCCAGGGCGCCGAGGGAGACGAGGTTGAACTTCAGGCATTTCACCGGAATGCTGCCTGCAACATCCCGGGATGTGAAGGTCCAGGAATTGTGGAGCCAGAAATTCCAGAGCACGGACAGTTCGATGGCCAGGGGGGAGGCGAGGTATTTGTGGAGCCCCGACCAGAGAAACAGGCTGAAGAAGGCAAGGTTCACCACGATCCCGGATATGCCGACGGCCAGGAACTTGAGGAGGGTTATCGAACCATGCAGCCGGATGCGTCCTAAGTCGAAGAGGAATTTCACGATATCGGAAAACCCAACCTTTGGCTCCCCTCCGGGCCGGCTGAGGCATCCGACCGGAATTTCCCTCACGACGGCCCCATTGGCCACCGCCTGTTTGAGGAGAGCTGCAGGGAAGGCATGCCCCTGAATGGCCGACAGCGTTTTCCAGTCGATTCTGTCGATCACCGTTTTTCGGACGGTACGAAAACCCGCCGTGCAATCCTTCACACCGTAGAGTCCCGCAATCCAGCGTGCCGCGAAATTCGCGAAGCGCGAGATCATCCGTCTGCAAATTCCCCATTCGCCGGGAACGCGGCCTCCCTTCACGTAGCGGCTTCCGACGACAAGGTCCGCGCCTTCCTCCAGGGCGGCCATCAGGCGGGGTACGTCCTCGGGCTTATGAGAAAAATCGGCGTTCATCTCGAAGACCGCATCCGCCCCGAGACGACCGGAGGCATACTGCATGCCGTGGATGCGTGCGGGGCCGGGCCCGTTCCTGCGGCCGGGCACCATGTGGACGTTGGCATAGATCCGCTGCTTCTCGCGAACGGAATCGCTCGCACCGCCGGAGGATTCATCCTCCACGACGAGAATCTGCATATCGTGGTTCATCCGGTTGAATTGAACCTGGAGAGCCTCGATGATGGCGCCGATGTGTTCGCAATCATCGAGGACCGGGATGACGATGACGGCTCTCATGGCTTGACTCCGCTGGAAATTACCGCGCCCTGTGACGCCTGCTCCCGGGTTTCCGGGCCTGAGAGATATCTTGCGTCGACTGGGGAAAGAATTGCGATGGGGCATGTCGAATGCCTGTCGGCGGGGCTTCCTGAATTTGCCCGTCAGGTCAGAGGATCTCCCTTACCAGGCGAAAACCGACAAAGTCGCTTCGCCAGTCCGGCTCCCAGGAAAACCTGCAGGCGGAACGGCAATTCCGGGCGGTGCTCACCCAGCAACCGCCCCGGCTCACACGCTTGAAGCCGGTGGGGCTTCCCGAAGGGTTCGTCACCGGTTCCCCCGAATAGGCTCCGTACCAGTCCTGGCACCACTCGCAAAGGTTCCCGTGCATGTCATAGAGACCCCAGGCATTGGGCTTTTTGACGGCTACGGGGTGGGGCTTGGCCATCGAGTTGCAACTGTACCAAGCTATTTCATCCAACCCGGTGTAATGCCCGTCTTCGGCAAAATCCACACCTTCATGGCCGAAAGCCGCCGATGTGCCGGCGCGGCACGCATATTCCCATTCCGCCTCGGTGGGCAGGCGGTACCGGCAGGTGCCCGCGGCATTCAGCTTCCGGATGAACTCCTGGCAATCGTTCCAGTTCACCCCGTCGACGGGGCACTCCAGCCCCCCGGCCGGAAACGACGAGGGGTCGGCACCCATCGTCATCTTCCACTGCCTTCGGGTCACGAGGGTGGTCTGGATAAGAAACCCGCTGGTCAGAGTCACTTCGTGGTACAGTTCATCATCGTGCCGGCCCGGTTCTTCTTCGTGGCTTCCCATCAGGAAGACCCCGGGAGGGATATACCGGAAATCGACGGAGTCAAACGGATCGGCATGGCTCCGCCGCCGGGGAGCATGGGGGGCACCGCCGCCCGCCTCCGTCTTCCTGGATGGTTCGGGATCTTTCTGCCCGCGGGTTTCTTTCCGGCCGTGCGTCTCACGCACCACGAGCTTCTCCTCTTTTCCGGCGGTTGCTTCCGGTGAAGATGCACCCCTGTCAGCCGGTCCCGAGACCGCTTCGGATGTGCGATGCGGCAGAAATTTGCTGCTGGCTTCCCCTCCGGGAATAACCCGCATGGATTCCACCCTGGGCCGGGCGCCTGCCGGTTGGCGCGGGAAGGAACTCCTGGAAGCCCCGGTTTCCGGCTCCCTGTCCTTCCGCTCGCTCTTTTCTGCGGGTTTCTTTTCCAAAACGCGTTCCTCCGCGGTTTTTCGCCTGGCTCCTTCAGACATGACCCCGGGCAGCGTGGAAAATATGGCCTGTTGTTTCTGTCTCTTGCGTATCAAGCCGAAAAGATCGGTCAGCATAGCTTGTCACCTTTTTTCAAAGTGATCTTTCCTCGTTTTATGGGAAAGGAAGTTGAAACTCTATGAATCTATGCATAACGTTCTGCCGTCATTCATAAGGGCCATATACCTTCGGATTTGAACCGAGGTCGATATAGGGTCGCATCCGATCTCTGATCTCCACCAAACGGCGCCGAAATACCGCTTTGTAGTCTGAACTTCTTGGCCTGTTCTTCGGGACATTGGGGTGTGGCAAAGTACAGATCTCTACTTCCATTGGCCCTGGTGAAGGAATGCTTGCTGAAACATAGTTATCCGAAATTCTGTCCCAGGTATAATCGATGTCACCCACCTTCAAATGACTGCTTCTGGCTGGTTCATGAATGCCGATTTTGGATATGACGATTTTAGAGACATTGTCAGGGATATTAACTAGAACATTTCTGGAATATAGATTGACGTATAGCTTATCATTTCTTACAGATATGGTAAAATTATTATTCAAGAGTCTGCCGATTGGCATCCATTCCGGATTGATTTTGTTGTTGATAAATTTGATTTTATCTTCGAAATAATCCCATCCTCTTTTAAACATATAGTGATGAGTCCATGGAACTATTGGTTTGCCCAGCCACGCATGGAAAAGAAAAGAGTTTATCCAACCTGGATTGTTTTTCCAATAATGATATTCAAGGGATAGCCGGTCTACTATCGGCAGCTCCCCAAAACCGTGCTCGGAGGGGAACATTGTCAACAGAGGATGCCTTATACCTATAGAATGCAATGCGTAAGGGGGATGTACAAACAGAGCCTCAAATCCCTTTTCACCCATTGCCGCAACGGCGCTTGCATTCACCCCTTCATGCGGCGGCACAACTGCTCTGCTCCAGGGGAGATTTGTGGCAGTGGTGAATTCATTCATACACCAAATAGCCTTTTCCAGCAGATTCTCCATTTGAATTCCCGGTGGAGTTACAAGAAGCTCTTCTCTCAAGTGGTTGACTCCATGGATTAAACCTGACAGGACATTTTTCTTATCATCGAACAGTCTGACCGTTTCTTTTCCAGCAAGGCCATAGTCGATCGGGACCATTGCGATTGCCATATGAAAGTTGAGTTTCTCCGCCCTCTCCACAGCTTCACCGAACCGCAGAAAGCCGTACCTCGTAAACCGAAGGTTGGGGTCATCTATGATGCAGCATGCTCCTATGCGCTGCGGCCTGAACATCTGGTCTCCGAGACACTTCCTCAGGAAGGCAAAAAGCGGCAGAAGGCCCATGAACCTGCGATTGGAAAACTCGGTGCTCAATTCGAACGGCTGGGAGAGTCCGGGCAAGGGGACCGACGTAAAATACAGCCTGCCTGTTCTGCCGAAGATCGTACGATCTCCGCATGTGATGAGCGGTTCGATGCAGGCTCTCGGTTTCCAGGCGGCCAACTCCCGGGCATCTTCCTCATCGATATCCGATTGTTTGAGCGGGCCGAACAGATCTTCATCGCAGGAGATCCTGAAGGATCTTGCGTGTATGTGGTCCCATTCCCATTGCATCTCCGTGGCGTTCATGCCGGAGCCCCGAGGGCGGTATTGATTCAACCCTACGACAAGAGTCGGCATATCTGCTTCTGTAATGCCGGCATCGTTCCATACGGATTTGGTTCGATATGAATGAAATGCCAAAACACCTATGCACCGATCTGCCCGGGAGTCCGAAAGCGTATCTACTTCCACGTACTGAATGAAAAACAGGTCGGCCACTGCCAGCAGCACCTCGCGACAGGTCTCCGGCACCGTACCCATGAGGGCTACGCCCGGGCGGTAAACGGGAAATTGACCATCGTTCGATCCAGGCATTTCTTATCTCCAATTCCAAACGATTCTAGAGCGGATCTCCAGGCACAGTGCGTTATCCATCGATGCAATCGCCGTCCAGTCATGGCTTTTGAGCATAAAACCTTCTGCACTCCTGTCGTGCTTTACTCTGGGAGCGCAATTGCTTTCTGCTGAGGCCGGAGGCAGTTCAGCCGGTACTCCAAGATTTTCCCGGCGAACTATTTGCCCGGCGGTTCGCAATCGAAGAATCCAGTCCTTTGAATCCAACATTAGCTGGGTCTTATGGGAAATAGATTGGAGACGAAGTCGTCATAGCATTTTGCCTGATTCGCGGGCTTTCTGACGGTAGCCACAGGCGCTGCCGGAACTCCGCTGACCAGCGTAAAAGGGGGGACGTCGGCATTGACAACACTCCCGGCACCTATGACCGAGCCCTCGCCGACGGTCACGACCTTTCCTCCGGGTGCTGAAATGGTGCAGGATGGTCCAATATAGACGTTCTTCTGGATAATGAGCTTTCCGGTACCACAAAAGTGGGCGAGGACGAGCACTCTGGGGGCAATCTCAACCCCTTCGTGTATTTCAACCTGATTCGGGTATTCATTTTCCAAATAGACATCATCGCCGATGAATACATTCCCGGCAATTTTTACTCCTCGAAGCCTGTGCAAGAAAATGCGGGCCTTGGAGCCCGGTATGAATCGGGCCAGCTTATGGAGCAACCTGTTGATGATTCTTCGTGATAAAGGTTGTCTCATGATTGGCTCCCGTCCTGCTAAAGCAGGTGTTTTGAAACTGTCGCCTTGACGGTTGACAAACTCTTCAGTTCCACCATTTCATCCTCGGTGAAACGAATATCGAATTTCTCTTCGAGTGCCAGTATGAGTTCAATGTGCTTAAGTGAGGTCCATGCAGATTCCCGCCCTCGCACAACCTCCTCATTGAGCCCGAAAGGCTGTTTCATAACCAGGGAAAAGGTCTCCACGACGATGCTCTCCATTTCACTTTGGATCATTGCTGTTCTCCCATATCGAAACGGTGATTCCGGCGGGAAGGGATGGCGGCCCAAAACCCTCAAGTGTTGAGATGCCTTCCTCCGATTCGAGGGGATCGCCGCTCGCCTGCCTGAGCCATTTGAGTGCGGGTTGATTGCGGGGCCCGGTTCGCCATCGACACCGCACCTTTCCCTTACCCAGTTTCCGTTGGGCCAGGGAAACAGCCTCACCGATTATGATGTTTTCGAGCCTTCGCCCCAAAGCACGGCAACTGACGCACAATTCCTCGATATCCAGGTTTTCGCCGGAGCGTTGGACAACCATCATGCAGATGAGACCGCTGTCGGAAAGCCTGTCTCTCAGGGAGACACTCACGACGGCCGACTCGCCGGATTGTAGATAACTGGCCATTTCAGTCTCTGGAATTCGCCTGAGAGCGATGTTGAACTGGTTTGTCTTCTGAGAGAGTTCGGCCAGGCGTGCCAGGCGTGCCATAGGATCGAGAGCCAGTTCGAGGTGGACGTCCAAACCCGCGAAATATTCGTCTTCGTTTGCTGCTCGCGCAAGAAGGGCAGAGCGCGCTTCGGATGCCTTGAGATCGTCCACCCGGAGAGAGTCGTCTTTTCCGCTTCGCCAGCGCCACAATGCGGGATAGTATTTCACGCTGCGCATGGTCGCGAAGGCGTCCGGCGGGGCGTGAAGTATGGGGAGGCCGGGCAGGCGCATGGCAACCGACCTGAGTTCCCCGGGATTGTCATCGACATAGAGAATGGCATCGAGGGCAATACGCAGTCTTTCGGCGATTGCCAGGATGCCATCGGCCTTGTCTCCCCACCGGATTTCAGTTGCGGAAAAGTCGGCCCAGGCCAGGGGGAAATCCTTGCGTGCATGAAACAGCTCCTCTACATCCTGCCGCTCGTTTCGGGATACCAGAGCAAGAAAAACGCCTCGCATCCGCAGTTCTTTCAGGTAGGATTGCAGTTCTTTGTGACCTGGAGTGAGTTCTATTCCGTCGATCCCGTCCTCGCCAAGAACGCCGCGATATAGCGTATGGTCCAGATCGAGTGCGACTGCCTTGATCGGCGGGAAAATCGCTCCCGGCAGCCATTTGCAGGCGATTTCACGGGCAAGATCAGTGAGTGTGCGGCCGCTGAGTGCGGTGCCGCTTAATTTCGCCAAACGGGTGTCGAGGAATTCATTCCCTAACATATCCGCGATTTCGGACATTCTGGCGATATGGCATGCCGGTACTCCATCTGCGGCTTTTTCAAGATCTGCTTCCAGGGAGGGACTGGCGCAGGTCAGCATGACTATGATAGGTACCGCGGAAATGCCGCGCAGGCGACCCAGCCGCTGTGTCAGCCATTCGAACATCGTCGGATCGTCCAGCCCATCGTAGCGAGATCTGTCGAGCCAGACAAACTCCGCGTCCCAATTCCCGCTGTTTTCCGAAAAATCAAGTGCATCGCTATAGTCGCTGTAAGTGAATTCCGCGTGCCAGCCTCCGAAAGCCCCATAGGGCTCCAGTATGCTTGCCACCGGTTCGAATGCATGGTTGCGGTGTACCCTTACATTGATTGTCTTGAGCGGCCATTCGGCCTGGAACTTCAAGAGTTCCCCGCGCCTCGGACGCTCCGAGAATAATTCGCTTTGCCATTCGGCCCTTTTTAAGTCTGCCCTTTCGAGTTGCTCTGTCATTGGACTTTCCTCTTATTGCTGGACAGAAATTGCAGCACAATCCTTGTGCCTGATTTCTTGCCACTCAGCCGAAAGGATGACAGCAAATCAGGTATGATAGATTATTGGAATAAAATGTATTTTGAATAATTTCTATTGGTTTGATATAAAATAAACATAAAATGAACTTTTAACTTCAGGCTTGAGGCATATATAGAGTGTATTTCCTATGAGATGCTGATCGGTTACCGATTCGCCGCTTGCAACAGGGACCATGTTGTTCCTTGATCCAACTTTAACGTCATTAGCCAAGGCATTTTCGCGATGTACGGTTACATGCAACCATCCGTCAGGAAGGGTATCGTAGTCGATCCATCCTGTAGCGAAGTCTCTCAGTCTTCTTATCAAATTTTCTGTGCCGATAAATTCGACGTTTTTTGAGCGGAGGTACGTCAAAGCAGATCTGATTTGATAGGCCAAATGTACTCCTCGGGTCCTGAATTTATCGTATATCGTATTGTTTGCGTAATCATGAATATATCCGTATGTATATAGCCCGTATTTTACATTCTGGCCGAAGTATTTTCTGATTTCCTCATCGTAGTTTTTCTTGCTTTCCCACACTTCAAAGTCGCTCGGAAGGGTTTGCGAGAGGCAGTACGGCGTTGCTTCGGTTTGTGACAGGGCGATGAGCCATTTCAGATTTGTCGGCATCACCTGGATCTCACGTGGAGGCCACAGGGGCGACAGGAAGTGCCGGGCCAGGGATTTGAGCGGGCTATCCCAGAAACTGCACCAGGGCACTCCGAAGGGATGGCCGGCCCACCTGGAATCCTGGCCCTTGGCGCCGAATATGGTGCCGGATCTGTATAAGTCGTCTATTTGCCTGGGAGTCGGATTCATCGCTCCGGAAAAGTTGAAGTATGTTCCGGTGGCGGGAACGATGGCCCTCTGGGATTCGAGAGCTCCTCTCGTCTGATCGTCGAAATCCGAAACCGAGGGCCAGTCCTGTGGATGTGTGCGCGAGTGGCTCCCGATGGCCATGAACGGGTTGCGACTCGCCTCGTTCCATCTCTTTGCCGCGGCTTCCGTTATTTTGTCCCGCACGAGCAGGTTGAGCAGCGGTAAGCGGAATTCGTCCGCCAGGCTCTCGACGGCGTCGATGGCAGCCAGATCCCGTGTCGCATCGCAATGAACTTCGAAAGAAACCAGGGGCTTTCCCCCGATCCGGTCGTTTGCGAAGCCGACCATGCCCGTGCCGCCGTATCGCAGATGATTCACTACTTTGCCGTAATCCAGGAGATTCAGGATGTAATCCGAGGTCCCGCTGACCACTCCGCCCTTTGCGGTCAAAAAGGCGATGGTATGGCCGTTGAGCGTCATGCTCCTGTCCTGTTGGCTTTTCAGGCGGCAGGTGTGCACCCTGCTCAGAAAATGGCCGATCGACGTGATCTCCCGGTCCTTCTCCAGGTCTTCGGGGACGATTGCCTTACCGTTGACCCAGTGAGTGTCGAAAGTGAAATCGAACAGTTCCTGACCATATTCTACGGTTTCCACCTGCTTGCCTCCGTCGTCGTACCGGGTGAATGGAAGATAGCCGTTGATGAATATCTTCCGTCCGGCTTGCAGCCAGCGAAGGCACTTGGCCGCGACATCAGCCACCGGAATGGGCGCGGTGTGCCCGTTGAGAATGACGACATCGTGCGCGTCGGAATCGCCGAAAGACATATCGACAAAGCGTTCGTACGCCACTACGTCAAAGGGGTAGCCCGCTGCGGTCAGATCGGTGATCACGGTCTCCCCGTTGTTGAAGGGAAAGACGACGGGGGATGCCCTGCCGGTCGTCACGATGAGCACTCTCCTGGGCGCAGCCCCGAACAGCGGCTTGCTCGAAAGCATGAGGCAAATCACGATGACGGCCGGGAGAAACCGTATGAATTTCATACACACGTGCCTCGATTCCATACACTTTTCTTCTGGCCGCACTATGTTTTCGGAATTCCGACGGTAATTGCTGAGCCGCCTTTTCGGCAAATCCCTTTGGACAAGCCGGTCAGCATGGGGTCTCCCGGGTTTTCGGCCTTCCGGCCATGGTTCCGCCCCAGCGGTCGGTCCATGTGGGCCGGTCCTCTTTCTTGAAAAAACGCAACCGCTTAAGTGAGAACAGGGAGACCTGTCGCAGAGGGAGTCATGGGTTTGATCGTCATAATTCTGACTGAGTCATGAGTCTGGCATGAGAGCCTTCTTGAATTTGCCTCGCGGACGGTCCCTTTCCCCGGAGCGTCGGAGGAATCCGTTTTTTCTCAGACATTTAAAAATCGTACCTCCGTCATTTCTCTGGCGTCCGGACCGGCATCTCACCGCGCCGGGGTGCCGGGAGGATCAGTTCCGACCTTCCGCCCCGCTTTTCCCTTCGTCGGGCTTGACCCTCGTCTTGGGCCTGAAGCCGCCCGAAGAGCGCTTGTAGCTGAAGCCGCACAGATCGAAGAGACGGAGATAGGATGAGCGGCTTTCGTAGCGGACATGGAACCACTTCTCTATCGCCTTCATGAGGCTGTCAACCGTCCACAGACGGGGGGCATGACCGGCTTGTTCCCGGCCGAGTGCCTCCGCCGGATCGCAGCGGTTCAGCCGCTTCTTGAGTTCCTCGATCTGTTCGGAGGTGAGCTTGGCCCGGTTTCCTCCCGTCCGTTGATCGATCAGGCCTGCGACGCCCGCCTTTTTGTACCTGCGACGCCAGTCCATGAGGCTCGTCCGGCTGCAGCCGGTGATCTGCATGACTTCGGCGAGCGAGTAGCCGCTGCCGTAGAGGCGCACTGCCAGGCAACGGGTGCGAAGGGGGCCGTCCCTGCTCGCTTGAGAAGCCTGCCGCAGTTCTTTGGCCTGCTCTTCGTTCAATCGAAATCGTTCTTCTCTCATGGGGGAAGTACAGTTTCTAACTGTTTTTAACTAGCTGGAATTTCAATGGCATTTGACTTGCAAAACTTCGTGGACTAAGAGTGGTTCTCCCGGGAACGGTTTCCTCCTGGAGGAACAACGTCTCCGGATGAAGAGTACGAGCGGATCATCATGATCCTGGGTCCCTTGCAGAGAGGGAGGGGGCCGGGATTGCCGAAGGGGGACGAAGCCTCCTTCATGCCTCGTGACGAAACGGTAACATCGGAGGGGAGCCCATGTAAGAGAATGATGCCGCGCTGTGCGCGTTTCACCTGGGGGGGTTTGACAGCAGAGCATTGGTGCTTTAAGTAAACGTGAGTTGCGTCAACAGCAAAGGAATTCGGCTGGATAGTCAACATGCTCATGGCAAGACGACAATATTCAAAAGCTCTGTATCTTTGAATATCTGCCAAGCGTTTAAATCCCACAGAAGATAAAATTGGCTAGTGGATTTCGCAGGAGCTGAAATATCTAAGCTGACGCTGTACTACGCTCTCGTTCAAGACGATTGGGGGGTAAAAAATGCAGTTTGGTGAGAAACGTATTAGAACAGGAAGTATTGCCAATTTACGTCTGTCCATCTTCCTGTACGCATTGACAGTTATTGCAGGCATTCACGTATTCTGCGGAAGCGCGTATGCGCTCACCGCCACACTGAAATGGTCCGCATCCCCGAGTACGGGGATTTCCGGATACAAGGTCTACACGGGTCTTTCCAGCGGGAAATACAGCCAGGTTGTCAACGCCGGGAACAGCACCACGGCCGCCGTTTCGAATCTCCAGGTGGGGCAGAAGTATTACTTCGCGATCACGGCCTACGACACCAAGGGCAATGAAAGCCCGTTTTCGCAGGAACTGGCCTACACGATGAACGACGGTTCCGTGATTCCGTACTCGCAACTGACGGTGGAATCCGTCGACAGCGAAGAACTTGCCGGGGAGAACGGCGCGGCGGTCAACGCGATCGATTCACGGACCGGCACGATCTGGCACACTCAATGGAGCGGCTCCAGCCCGTCGTATCCCCATGAGATCGTCATCAAGCTGAATGGATGGTACCAGGTCAACGGTTTTCGATATCTGCCCCGCCAGGACGGAGGGGTCAACGGCATGGTGGCCAAGTACAGCTTCTACGTGAGTACAGACGGCGTCAACTGGGGCACCCCTGTTTCGACGGGCACATTTGCCGCCGGCACCGGCCAGAAGCAGGTGCTTTTCACGGGAAAGCAAGGCTACTACGTCAAGCTGGTCGGTCTCTCCGAGATCAACGGCGGTCCCTGGATGAGCGCCGCAGAGATCAGCGTTCTGGGCACGCCTGCCACGGTCGTCCTGCTGCCCTCCACCCAGTTGGCCGTCGTTTCTGCGTCCAGCGAAGAGTTGATCGGTGAGAACGGCGCGGCGGAAAACTCCATCGACGGACTGGTGAACACGATATGGCATACGCAGTACAGCAGCGTGCGGCCGGTCCCGGCGTACCCGCACGAGATCGTCCTATCGCTCGGAGCCAGCCGCAACGTCGTGGGATTTCGCTACCTGCCCCGCCAGGACGGAGGAATCAACGGCACGGTGGCAAACTATAATTTCTATGTCAGTTCCGATGGGGTAAACTGGGGCAAACCGGTCGTTTCCGGAACAATGGCCAAGGACACCAAACAAAAAGAAGTACTCTTCAGCGGGAAGACCGGTCTTTACGTGAAATTCCAAGGTCTCTCGGAAGTGAATGGCAATCCCTGGATGAGCGCCGCCCAGATAGGAGTGATCTGCCGTTAGGGCGGCGAAGCGGCGAATGAAAGCGGTGTATCGGCTGCCGCCGGACGCGCAAAGGCCGCTCGACGGGCTTCCCTCGCTCGGCATGGTTTCCATGCAGGGAAGCGGCGGAGCGATCAGTTGACACGGGTCGCCGTGGCCACCTTTGGGCACGCTGCCATATTGGAACACGTTGAAAACTTCTCGATGGCGCCGAACGGCGACGCAAACGACGGCCCGGAATCCCGGGCCGTAAAGGAAGCAGGTGAAATGCCATCGCCTTGCGGGTTCTTTTCAACGGGCTCATCTGAGTCTCTCGCGCTAATGTGAAAGCTGCAAGCTTCAGAGGATGGCCGATCCCAACCTGCGGCGGAAGATCCTTTGGACTTTCACGGGAAAATATTTCTGGAGAAGATTATGAAAATCAGGCAGTTGTTTTATCTGACGGGTTTTGTTTTCCTTTTCGTCTGCTTCCTTTCCGGAAGCTGTTTCGCTGCGACCTACTATGTGGGGACAAACGGGAAAGACACCAATAACGGGAGCCTGGCAGCTCCGTGGGCAACTCTCAACCGGGCCAACGCGGTGGCGGTGTCCGGCGATACGGTCTATGTTCGAGGCGGAATCTACAATCAAAAAGCGTACCTGGACAAGGCGGGAGTCACATGGCGTGCCTACACCGGGGAGGTGCCGATTATAGACGGCGGCTGGCCCGGTACATTGGCGGGCGACTCGCAGGGGTTGCCTACAGGTACCGACAGGTATGCCGCATTGATCTTCATTGTCGGAAGCAACATCACCTTCGATGGCTTTGAAGTGCGCAACAGCAGAGGCAGGGGGATAGAAGTATACGGAGCCCCCATCACCAACGTGACGATCAGAAACTGCAAGGCTCATCACACCTTCAACGAGAGTTTTCTTCTCATCGGCGGTACAAAACCCACCCAGTGGGTCACGAAGAGCCTGGTGGAGAATTGTGAATTCTACAACGGCGCAATGATACGGCCGATATACAGTTCAAGGGCCGATGGAACTCCCGGAACGGTGTTGGTTACCCGTTTCGACGGGTTGACTTTCAGGAAGAACAAGGTCCACGATTCCTGGTACGACGGTGTGCTGGTCGGAGGGAATGTCACAGGCGACTATTCCAGCGCCAATGCGATCATAGAGTACAACCAGATCTATGGGAACTACCAGGATCAGCTCGTACTTGTCGGAAACCGGTACAACACGGTCAGGTACAACCTGATTTACGGTACCTACCCGAATGCAAACGGTGAAAACGGGCGTGGTTCGGGGATATGGTTTGCCAACGAAACCACGTGGAACCTGCCCAACTGCTATTCGGAAAGCCATGTTTACGGCAACCTTATTGCCAATACTCTCGTGAATATGTGGGTTGAGGGGCAGGGGGCCACATGCAAGATATACAATACGTATTGGTACAACAATACGAGCATCGAAGCGACCAGTTCGAATTTCTATATTGAAAGCTGGGCTGGAGGCGGGCACATCTTCAAGAACAACCTGGTGATACAAAGTGCCGGAAGCACCAGGATCGGAGGCGCCCCCTCAGGGGTTGTCACCGCAAACTACAATCACTGGTCCAGGATACCGGCATCGACGCTTTGCGGCCGGAACGATACCACCTATCCCGGCTACGCGTCCACCTCACCGTTGACTGCGAAGTCTACGGGCTGGAACTCCCTGCGGGGGGCATCCCTCACCGGGAAAGAGTTTGCCCTCCAGTCCGGCAGCGTCTGTATCCGCAAGGGGACGACGAGTCCGGTTACAAACCCTCCGCAGAGTTTCCTGAATGTGGGCTTGTCCAACTTCCTGACCAATGTCTTCAACCTGGTGAACCAGAACGCTACGAGCTGGGACATCGGCGGCTGCGTTTTTTCCTCGCAGCTGAGTGCTCCCGGAGCCCCCTATGTCGCCTCTGTGACGCCCTGACCCGGGGCGGAAGACTCCGACGGGAAGGGCGGAAATCGCTGCCCTTCCCTGGTCTGTCTTTCGTTCCGCACGATCGTCCGTATGGCATGGTGCCGGTGATGTGCCCATCGGCAGCGATGGGCACTACTGGCACGCCCATGTCTTCCGGATTTTCTGCATGGCCATGTGGGCCACAATCAGGTGAACGTCTTCGACCTTCTGCATGTCGTCGACTTTCGCCAGAATGGGAATGTGGACCAGGTCGTAGAGCCTGCCGCCGGTATAGCCGCAAAGTCCCGCGGTGATTCCTCCGTTTTGGTTCGCGTATTCGATGGCTTTCAGCACGTTCCGGGAGTTTCCGCTTCCGGATATGCCAATCACGACATCCCCGGGTTCGAAGAAGTTCTTCAGTTGCTCCACGAAGACCTCGTCATACGAGAGATCGTTGGCGTAGGCCATCATGGTCGATATGCTGTCATTCAGGCAGATCATCTTGAATTTGACCTCCTGGTCCAGGCAGCAGCCCTTGTTGATGTCGCATATCCAGTGCGAAGCGGTGGAAGCGCTTCCCCCGTTGCCCATCACAAAGATACGGTTGCCCCTTCTGCAGCAGTCCAACATAGCCTCGATCAGCTTCTCGAATTGGTCGTGGGGGAAAGTATCGAGGAGATTCTTCAGGTCCTGGATATATTGTGTTGAAAATCCATCCATGACATTCCCCTTTCGATGATGTAAGCCCGCCGGCAGCCATCGTTCGGACGATGCCGCCGGGGACCGCCCGGCCGCCTTCGAACATGTCTCCCGCCCCTGTGCCCTGCAGAAGGTTGAACCGCCGTAGCGTGCGATCGGGTTCAGGCAAATGCTGCAAGTTCCGCCTCGGCAAGGTCCACTGCTTTTCCGGGATTCGCCCTGATTTTTTGAGCCATCTCATAGGATTCCGGAGTGCCGATGTCCAAAAGCGACTCTCTGATCAAGTACGCCTTCATCTTTCCGACCAGCCTTGGGATAACGTGGAAGCCCAGGTCGAGAGGTTCGGGGGACCCGGGAATACCGGCGGGAAAGTAGTCGAAAATCCTTCCGTCGGCGACGTAAATCCCCGCCGCCGCCAGATCGGTCCTGGGGGCTTTCGGCTTTTCCACAAAGCTTTTCACCGTCCCGTCTCCGGCGAGTTCGGCTATCCCGCAGCGCTCGGGATTCTTCGTCCGGAAGATCCCCAGGGTGAACGGCAGACCGTGTGTGCGATGAAATGCGGCGATTCCTGACAGGTTCACGTGAGTGTAGTTGTCTCCGTAGAGGATGAAGAAGGGTTCGCCGGCCGCAATCCATCGTTCGTTCGCCTTCAGGGTGCCGGCACTCCCGAGAAGTATCGGTTCATGAAAGGCGATTACTTTCACGCGGCCGTTGTTCCAGCCTTTCAGGAAATCGTCCACCTTCTCGGAGAGCCAGTGCGTGTTGACCAGCACCTCGTCGACTCCATGCAACTGCATATGTTCCAGCCAGATCTGCAGCAGGGGCTTGCCGCCGATCGGCAGGAGGCACTTGGGGACGCTGTCGGTGAGAGGCCGCAGTCGCGTCCCGAGGCCGGCGGCCAATAGAAACGCTTTCATGGCATCGATCCCCCGTATTCAAGAGGTGGCGAGTGTCTGGTTCGAGTGTGCCGGCGTAGCTTCTCCGGCTCACCCGATAAACTTGAAGCATCCGGGCCGGGAGGCCCCGTCAATGCTGTTGACCTGACGGTGCCGAATCCTGTTGCCTTCCGTAGGGTGAGTACGACGAAGTTGTGCCCACCACCATCTTAGAAGATCACCCCTTCGGGCTTTGACATGGACTCGTGCTGCTGCTCGTGATGGGGCGGCGGCGGGAAAACGAAGGCTTCCGCATCGTCCTGCGCATGAGCCGGCGGGTTTTTTTCTATCCTGCTTCGCATGCGCGTTCGAACCAGTTCGAAGAAGGTCTGGCACATGATGACGAGATCCATCCACACGTTCCAGTGCCGAACGTAGTAGAGCGTGACGGAAATTTCCTGTTCCACGTCCCGTGCTTCCCGCAGGGCCCAGTTCCCCATAATGCCGGGTTTCACCGCGAGAACGACGGGGAGCCACGCGTCATTCGCTCCGGCGGCCTCGACGGGAATGGTCCTGGGGCCGACCAGGCTCATCTGGCCCACCAGAACGTTGAACAGTTGCGGCAGCTTGTCCAGGCCGCTCTGGAACAGGAAAAGCTCGACGGGGCTCATGGGGCGCCCGTTGTTGCGCGGCTGGACCCTTTTGCGAAAACTGCGGTAGGCCTTGAGAGTGGCCAGTCCGGTCCGGAACTTGTAGGTTTGAAATACGCCTCCGTCTCTGCCCCAGACCTGGAAGCTCTCGATGACGGGTCCTTTCCCTTCGATCAGGAGCAGGATTGCGATCGTCAGCATGGCCGGGACCGCGAAGGGGATCATGAAGAGGCAGAGCGCGTAATCGATCACCAGCTTGACAATGGCGCTTATGCCCCCTGTGTAGCCGGCCTGGAAGCGCAGCAGGGGAATCCCTCCCCTGAAGCTCACCCGCAGGTTCATGAGACTCAGATCGCCGGCTTCCGAGGCGATCTGCACTTCGGGCTCGGAGCGGGTGAAGCCGGGTTTCAGAATGTCGCGCCTCGTTTCCCAGCAGATGGCGTCCGGCACGACGATGGCGAGGTTGACGCCTTCTCTGGAGGCGATTTCCCGGAACAGGCGCGAAGGCCCCAGGATCCTTTTGCCGGGCAGCACTTCGGTGCCCGAAGGATTGTAGTCGTCCAGGAAACCCGCAACGCTCACCATTCCCGACGTTTCCAACTGCTGGGCTATCGCTTTCGATGCCTCGCTTGCGCCGAGTATCAATACCCTGTCGAGCAGCCGTCCCTTTTTCGACAGCATCCTCAGATACTGTCGGAAGAATGCCCGGCCTGCGCATACGGCAAGTATGCTCAGCACCCAGGTGCTGATGATCCAGCCGCGCGAAACCACCACCTCGCGCAGGAAAAAGCTTATGAAGATGATGCTGAACACGAAATAGCTGCATGCCCTGAATACCAGCATGTATTCTTCCGTTCCCCAGAACAGGTTCCGCCTGTCGTAGAGGCCGACGCCGTGCATGATCAACAGGAAAGGAACCAGAGAGAAAAAGAACAGGGGCAGATACATGCTGAAGGACGTGTCCAGGTTGTAGGGTATCAGCCCGCTGGATATCCGAAGCCCATAGGCCGAAGAAAAACCGGCGAAGGCCCCCAGGAGGTCCAGCAGAGCCAGATAGCACCAGATCTTCCAGTGTCTTGTGGAAATTTCCCTTTTCATATTTTTCCCGCATTTCAAGAGACGAGTCTTCGAAGTTCCTTGGGCCGCTCCCAACGGAAGCGGGAGGTGAGGAGCAATCCCGAGTTCATCACGACGGTCGCTCCCATATCGTCCCAATGGAAACCCACTCGAATGAGCCCCCGTTGTTCGAGCGCCTCGGTGATCTGCACCCGGTCGTGCTCGTTGCAGCAGATAAGGAGAAAACCGCCTCCCCCGGCGCCGGAGATTTTCCCTCCGTATGCTCCCGCCTGCAACGCGGCTTCGTAGCATTCGTCGATAAAGGAGTTGCTCACCCCGCTGGCAAAGCGCTTCTTTTCCGACCAGTTCTTGTGAAGGAGTCGGCCGAAGCCTTCTATGTCGCCTCCTTCGAGACAATCCCTGACCATGGGTACCATCGCCTTGACCTTGTGCAGGGCCTCCATGGTCTTTCCGCTCTTCTTTTCGCTGGCTTCCTTCTGCCTGGAGAGTATGCGGTTGGCGCTTCGGCTCTGCCCCGTGTAGAAGAGCATGAGAGAGCGTTCCAGCGCCGTTCTGTTTTCGAAGTTCAGTCCCAGGGGCGTAACGTTGGTTGTCTGCTCCGCAAACTCGATGAGGTTCAATCCCCCCAGTGCGGCCGCGTATTGATCCTGCTTTCCGATGGGCGCGTGCATCTTTTCGATCTCTATGTATGACGCCAGCTCTGCAATCTGCTGCGAGGTCCAGTTCAGTCCGCAGGCCGTGGACAGGGCCTTGATCAATCCTACAGAAACGGAACTCGATGACCCCAGGCCCGTTCCCGGTGGGATTTCTGAGGCGATGAACAGCCGGACGCCACGCGTCACGCCGAAATGCTGGAAGATGGCCCTCGGCAGTTCCAGGTCGCCTTCCCAGCTCAGCGGATAGTCGCCCACGTGCCTGAAAAAGGTCCGATAATCCGAAGAGGCGATTTCTAGACCGTTGTATGGGGTTGTCTTCAGGAAGACGTAGAAGTACCGATCGATGGCGGTGTTGATTACGGCTCCGCCATATTCCCGGTAATATGCGGGAAGATCGGTTCCTCCGCCGGCCAGCGAAATACGCAATGGAGAACGTACGATAAGCATTTCGGGCTCCATCTCCCGGGTTGCGAGGTTGAGGGGCAACCCGGTCTCATCGTTCTCTGCCGCCGTTCCGTGTTCGGTTAGTGAAATGGTTTACCTGGAATTCAAGAGGGATTCGTAAACGTTTGATTCCCGCCGTATGCTGACGGAGTTGTCGTAAGAATCCAGTACGGTTTTCCGCGCGTTGGCTGCCAGTTCTTTCCGCAGCCCGCATGAGTTCACCAACTGGTGAACCCTTTCGGCAAAGTTGCCGGGGTTATGATGATCGAACAGCAATCCGTTGATCCCGTGCCTCACGATCGTGCAGTGGCCGCCGATTCGGGAAACGGCCACCGGCAGTTCGCACGCCATGGCCTCCAGGACCGATGCGGGCAGGCCCTCGCTGAAGGATGCCTGGACGTAGATGTCGGTGTATTCATTCAGAGTTCTTACAATGTCATGAGTCAGGCCCTTGAAGTGAACGTACGGTTCTAGCTTTTCTCGGACTACCAGGTTCCTGAGGAATCCGGTGTGGCTTCCTTCACCATAGATATTCAAAATGACATTCTTCGTTTTATATTTATCGGTGAGTATGCTCATTCCGTTGATGAGGCATTCGATATTCTTGATGCGTTCGAGCCTTCCGCAGAAGGTGAGGTAAAACGGATCGGGATGTGCCGGCCTGATATGATAGCGTTTGAATAACGATGTATCGACTGCGTTATAGATGATGGAAAGCAGTTCCGGCTTGATTTTGTACATGAGGAGCGAATCCCGGACCGCCTCGGATACGCAGATGACTTTATCGTAATTCAGAAGATTCAGATAATGGTAGAGCCGTTTCAACTTTCCGATCAGGGTGCTGTTGTCGGGATGCCTGGGGACGACCCCCATGGTTCTTACGAATACGGTCCCGGGCAGCATCGGCGCAAGAAGGTTCACGATCTGTGTGCTGGGTTCGAAATAAGTGTGTACGATATCGAATCCGCCTTTCCTGATGAAAGCGAGAGCCTTGAAGAAATACCGGAGATGATCCATGACTGCGGAGAGCCTGGGGGCAGGACTGGGGAAATGGTAATGCACCTTCACGTCCGGGTAGGTCCGCTCCGCCATCGCCCCCGCAAGGGAATCCCCGCCCCCGTCGTAAACGATCTGCACGTCGTGGCCCTGCTTCCCCATTTCGCTCGCCTGGGCGTGAACGTATCGCTCGAGGCTTCCCAGCTTGCTGATGGGGTATCCCATGAACCTGAGAATCTTCACATCGGTCTCCTCGCAGGCACGTGCGGTGAAAGAACCGGGGGCGGGCTGGTTCAACCCAACCGGCCACCGGCGGCCTTCGACGCACCGGCGCTGCCGACGGCCCGCTGCAGCGCCTCGGCGGTCTCCCGCACCTGCTCGCTGCTCATCATCGGCCACATGGGCAATGAAAGAATCTCCCGGGCCAGTTTTTCCGTAACGGGGAGTTCGGGGTAATTCGCATCCCTGTAAGCCGCCTGCCGGTGCAGGGGAATGGGGTAATGTATGAGCGTGCTGACGCCCTTTCCGCCGAGTTCCGCCTGGACGGAGGCCCTGTCCCGCGCGCGGACGACGTACAGATGGTAGATATGGCTCCTGCCCGGCGACGTGGAGGGGCGGACGACATCCACGTCCGACAGGAGACCGTCGTACTCTGCGGCCCATCTGCCGCGCGCCGCATTCCAGTCGTCCAGGTAGCCCAGCTTGACGGACAGCACGGCCGCCTGCAACGAGTCCAGCCTGCTGTTGTATCCCACCCGCTCATGTTCGTATTTCCTGGCGGACCCGTGGTCCCTCAGCAGGCGGATTTTCGCGGCCAGGAGTTCGTCGCTGGTGACGACCATTCCGCCGTCGCCGAAGGAGCCCAGGTTTTTGGCCGGGACGAAGCTGAAGCAACCGGCCAGGCCGATGCTCCCGGCCCGCCGCCCTTTGTATTTCGCCCCCATCGCCTGGCATGCGTCTTCGATCACGATCAGGCCGAACCGCTCCGCCACGGCCATGATTTCGTCCATATCGCACGGCTGGCCGTAGAGATGAACGGGAACGATCGCTCTGGTCCTGCTGGTGACGGCCGCTTCCAATAAGGAGGAATCCATATTGAACGTATGTTCCTGGACGTCTACGAAAACCGGCTTCGCACCCGACAGCGAAATGGCCTCCGCAGTGGCGAAGAAGCTGTTGGCGACAGTGATCACTTCGTCCCCCGGGCCGATTCCGGCCGCGACGAGAGAGAGGAGGAGGGCGTCGGTCCCGGAATTGACGCCGATGGCGTACCTGGTGTCGAGGAACCGGCAGACCTGGTCTTCGAATCGTTCGACATACCTGCCGAGGATGTAGCTCGAACTCTCCAGCACCTCCAGGAGCGCCGCGTCGATTTCCGCCTTTATCGAATGGTACTGCTGCCGCAGATCAACGAATGGGACACTCATTTCAGGGACACCTCGCTTCCGTTGGTTTTCAAGGACCGGTTCACGGCGTTCAGAACCCGTATGGTTCGCAGGCCGTCTTCCACGTTGCTGACCGGGCTTGCTCCCCGGCTCGCGCATTCCAGGAAATTCGCGATTTCCGTTGCGAGGGGCTGGCTCTGGCCCGTCTTCGCCACTTCTTTCCCCCGGTCGAACAGTCGCCAGTTCCAGTTGCCCCAGCTGTCGTAGCCTTCCGCCGGGGAATAGCCGCAGTCGTACAGGACCAGCTTGTCTTCCCTGGTCTCGTCGTAAACGGCCATGGCCCTGTCTCCCACGAACGTGATGTCTCTCCTTTTCAGGGGAGCCGCCCAACTGGAGTGCAGCACGGCCCAGGTCCCGCCGGGGAAATGGAGATCCAGGAACACAGTATCCTCTATGTTTTTGTAAAAGGTGCACTGGCCGCGGGCGGCGACGCGTTCGGGTTCCTGCTGAAACAGGTACATCAGTATGTACAGGTCGTGGATGGCGTAATCCCAGACGATGTTGCAGTCGGTTCGAATACGCGGACCGAGGCTTGAACGGTTGCCCGTCACATACCGGACGTTCCCGAGGCGTCCCGTCCGGATCCAGTCCCGGAGAACCTGGACGGGTTCGGCGTATTCGAAGATGTGGCCCACCTGAAAGGTCTTGCCGGAATTCCGCACCACCGCGGCGAGCCTGTCGGCCTCCTGGACGTCTGTTCCCATGGGCTTTTCCACGAATACGTGCTTGCCGTACTCCAGTGCCTGGATGGCAAGGGGCACGTGGGTCTCCGCCGGCGTGGCCAGGACCACCGCCTCGACCTCGGAGTCGCACATGGCGGTGGCGTAATCGTGCGTGACCGCGAGTTGCGGGTAGTCGGCCCGGATCTGCTTCAGCCGTTCGGGCGAGATGTCGCAGGCCCACTTCACCCTGGCCTGTGGCTCGTTCATCAACGTGCGCAGCAGATTTTTTCCCCAGTAGCCATAGCCGAAGAATGAAACCGAGAGCGTCCGGGGCATGGTGCATCCTTTTCGAGGAGTTGTTTCGAAGGCTTTCGGGAATTGACACGTCGAAAGAAACGCCGGACTGGCGGGGGCCGCTAGTGGGCGCCGCGGCCGGAGAGAACCGCCTTTGCCGTGCGTGAGATCAAGGCCAGGTCGTATTTGAGCGACCAGTGATCGACGTAGTGGAGGTCCATGCCGATCATCCGCTCGTAGGGCACTCTCCCGCGCCCGTCCACCTGCCAGGGGCCTGTAAGACCGGCGGGCACCGCCAGCCGGCGCAGCCATTCCGGCCGGTACCGTTCCACTTCGAATGCCTGCGGGGCCTGGGGTCCGACAAGGCTCAGATCTCCCTTGATCACGTTCCATAACTGGGGCAGTTCATCGAGGCTCAACCGGCGCAGGTGCCTGCCGACGCGCGTAACGCGACGGTCGTCGACGAGCTTGAAGGCGTCGGTTCCGTCGGGGCATGCATGGCCTGGATTGTGGCCAGCAATCAACCGGTCGAGGAATTTTAAATGCGGCGATGTATCGGCCCGGTCGTGCATGGTCCGGAACTTCAGGCAAAGAAAGCGCCTGCCTCGCTGTGTCACCCGTTCCTGCCTGAAGAAGACGGGGCCGTTCGAGTCGAGGCGGATCAGTATTCCCAGCAGCACGATCAGCGGCGAAAGCAGTGCAAAGATCGACGCCGAAATCACCCTGTCGAGGACGAGCTTGACGTTCCATCCGAAGGTCCCGGAATAGGGAGGGGGAGGAAGCAGGGAAGCTTCGTCCATCTTCTTCGGGTCGGGAGCGCTCAGCCATCGGTCGTCATGCATGCCGAAGAAGCTCCCTCACGGCTCCGTCCGATTTCTCGAAGGCAAGGCCGCAGGCGCATGCAGCCTGCAAAACCGGAGCATCCTCCCGGTGCGGCCGGAACGACAGCTTCCTGCCGCACCGGCACACCCACCCGGCGGAACGCGCCGGCGCTCCCAATACCAGGTTGAAATCGGGCACGTCGCGCGTCACCACGCTGCCCGCCCCGATCATGGCGAACCGTCCCACCCTGTTGCCGCAGAGGACGGTCGCGTTGGCCCCGATGGTTGCGCCTTCCTCGACCAGCGTCTCTTCCCACTTTTCCGGGAAGATCTTCGCCCGCGGGAACAGCACGTTGGTGAACACGGCATTCGGACCGATGAAGACCCTGTCCCCGATGCGAACCCCGGCCCAGATGGAGACGCCGTTCTTGACCACCACGTCGTCCCCGATGACGACATCTCCCTCGATGAAGCAGTGGTCGCCGATATTGCAGTTGCGGCCGATGACGGCCCCGTCCAGGACGTGGGCGAAGGCCCAGATCCTCGTTTCGGGCCCGATGGACCCGGTTTCCACGAGAGCCTGCGGATGCACAAAGGGGCTGCCGTCTTTCATGGCTTCCTTCTCAGTTTATCGCCGTCCGGCGCACGGACTGATACAGGGCATCGTATCGTTCGGATATTTTCCGCCAGGAAAAGTTGTCCTTGACCCACTGCCGGGAACTTCTGCCCATCTCTGCCATCGCGGCGGGATGCGCCAGGACCCATCGCAGTTTTTCCTCGAGGTCCCCGCTGTCGCCCGAGCGGAAATAGACGACGTGTTCCGGCAGGATCGCGGTGTTCGCCGGTATGTCGCTGGCGACGATGGGTATTCCGAGGGTTGCGGCTTCCAGGAGCACGATGGACATCGCTTCGTAGAGGGAAGGAAACACGAAGACCCTGGCCTGGCTCATGATCCCGAGGAAATCCGCCTTCCTTTCGACGAAGGGGATGAACTTCACCCGTGCGTCCGTGGTGCTCTTCAGCATTTCGATGTACGGGCGGTCGGTGTCGCTGTCTCCGATCACGACCAGGTCGAGTTCCGCGTTCGTTCGCGAGAATGCCTCCAGTAGAAAATGGCATCCCTTCGTCCGGTCCATTCTACCCGCGGCGAAGAGGACGAATTCTCTCCCGACCCCGTGCCTTTCGAGAATGGCGCGGCCGCTTTCCGGGTCCATAACCAGTTCGTCGTCGACGCCGTTGGGCAGGTACTGAACCTCATGGCGCCACCTCCTGCCATAGTTTTCGGCATCGGGCAGCGAAACGCTGGTGGCCCTGTTGGAGAAATGAATGAAGAAGAAATCCAGCATCTTCATGACGCGTTTCGCGACGGGGTTCCATTTGTCCCGGTCGTATCCCTGGCCGTGGGACGTCGCGACCACCGGGAATTTCAGGCGAAGAAGAGGCGATACAAAGCATGCCTCGGCGTTATGGATATGGACGAGGTCGTAGTCCCCGAAGAGCACGGCGTGGAGGGCCGCGAAGAGATTGAGCGTGACGGGATGCATGTGCTTGCCGGCGAAGCAGGGCAGCCGGACGATGTTGATGCCGGGGTAGCGGGTGTCTTTCGGGGTATAGGATTCACTGCAATAGACGGTGAACTGGTAGCGTTCCTTCAGCGCCTGCGCGATCGCCTCGCCCACCCGTTCCACCCCACCCTTGGATGGAAATCCTTTCAGACCGGTCAGTGCGATTTTCATCATTTAGATACAAACCTCCTTTCCGAATGCCAGGCGAAGCTTGTTGCGAAGCACCCAGGAGATTGGCACCCAAGGCTGTTTCCTCATGGCGGGCACGGCGGTTCCCGTCATCCAGCAGTTCTTCGTACAATTCCCGACGAGCTGGCGGACCTGTTCCGCCTTCTCGGAACGCCAGATCTCCTCGAAGGAAGCGTCTTTGAGATTTCCCATGTTCCAGGATTCATCGGAGCCGTTGCAGGCGAGCACGTTTCCGAACGGATCGAGGAAGAAGGTGTCGGTGGCCGCTCCGCAGGGGAGAGACCGCTGCTTCCCCAGCATGTGGTTTAAAAGGCCTGAATTGATGTAAGCCCTGAACCAATCCTTCACCTTCATGCGAAGGTTTCCTCTCCTGGATTGGAGAAGCGCCTCGATGAACTGCTGCATCTTCTCGCGGAAGAGGTCGAAGTCCTCCACCGTGTTGTCGTGCTTGTGGAAGTAAAACGAGTTGTGCATGACGCAGTTGGCGAGTTCGATATCCAGTCCCGCGCACAGGTGGTAGAGATTGAGCAAATCCGATGCGTTCCTGTCGGAAATCGTTATGCCGAATCCAATGTCCCTGATCCCCATCTGCTTCAGTTCGATGATGGTTCTCAAGGCATGGTCGAAGGCGTGTTTCAAGCCCCTGATCCGGTCGTGGGCGGCAGGCAGTCCATCCACGCTCACCCTGAAGGTGATGTTCGGAAAGCGCTCGGCCACCTTCAGAATCCTGTCGGTAAAGTACCCGTTGGTGCTGATTTCCAGGCGGCAGGTCTTCCTGTTCAGTACCTCCACGATGTCGAGGATGTCTTCCCTGAGGAGCGGCTCTCCGCCGGTGATGTTCAATCGCTTGTACGTACCCTGGATCCGGTCGATCACCTCGGGGGATATTTCTTCCTCTTTCAGGCTCGGATGGCGCCAGGTGTTGCACATCATGCAGCGGGCGTTACACTGGTAAGTCACGATGACCGCGCATTCCATCGGACACCCCCTTGTAGATTTCCAGCAGACGCTCGTAGTGCACATCCGCGGCATGCTCCCCGGCTGCGTACCGCCGCGCGTCCTGCCCCATCCTTGCGGCTTCCGGAGGATTGGAGGCCACCCATTGCATGGCATTTGCCAGCGAGTGAGCATCGTCGGGGGGCACGAGAAGTCCCCGCCGGCCATGGAGCACGAGTTCCGTCATGCCGCCCAGGTCTGAGGCGATGACGGCCTTTCCGGCGGCAAAGGCTTCGATGATGGTGAAAGGCTGGTTTTCGTACCAGACGGACGGAAGCACGACTGCGCGGGCCTGCGAGCGCAACCGGTTCAGTTCTTCGCCGTGCTTCATTCCCACGTAGGTTGCATTTTCCGGAAGTGCGGCGATGAACTTTTCGGCATGAGGCACTTCCAGTCTCCCGGCCAGTACGACCCGGACGGAAGGAGCCAGGCGGCATGCGTCGAGCAGGACATGGAGCCCCTTGATGGAATCGAGCTTGGCCATGAACAGGATATAGCCCTCGTCCCGGCCGCCGTTCGTAAACATTTCCGGCGGGATGAACAGGGGAAGGTGAACGACTTCTTCCGCCGCAAAGCCGGCCAGCCGGAGAAGCTTTTCCCGCAGGAACCCGCTCGGGGTCAGGAAGCGGCCCACGCCTTCCCTCACGTGCATCCACCGGTGGGCGTAGGCCTCCAGGGCGGCCATCCCGCTGGCCAGGCGGGAGCCCTTCTTGCAGCACTTGAGGACTGCCCGGTAGTAGCGCGCGTCCGCACAGGCCTCGCAAACCTGCCGGGTGGAGTCGACGAGGAGATGCGTGTTGGGGCAGATCAGCTTATAGTCGTGAAGCGTCCAGACGACGGGCACCCCCCTGGCGTTTGCCTCGAAGATCACGGAAGGGCTGATGTGCCCGTGTATGTTCTGCAGATGAACGATGTCCGGATTGAACCGGTCGAGGATCTTCGAAAACCGTCTCCGGTTTTCCCTGCTGTAAATCACCCGGGAGAGCACCGAGACGCAGTCCCTCAGGCTCCTGCGGTCGTTCAGCTTCCGGAAATCGATCGGCTCGACGAAGAATTCTTCATGTTCGTCTGGAACGTTCCTCGCGTCCTTCATTCCGAAGAAGGCAACCTCGTGCCCTTTCCCGCGAAGGAGACCGGCGAGGTTGAAGGTGTACGTGCTGTCCCCTCCACCCCTGAAATGATACGTATTTACCAGCAGAATCTTCTTCATGGTTTGAAACCGGACCTTGTTCGGTCAACTGTTGTCCGTAGGTGCCGCAATGGATCTGAATTGTCGGAAATGTCCGTGGCCCGCCCGGATGGAAACGGCGTCCCCGAAGAAATGCGGGCGGCGGGCACCGCCGTTGGCCCCGGCGGGGTCAGTCGAACGCCGGGTGCTTGCCCCGCGCATACAGCCCCGGGCCGTGCATTCCGGAAGCGTACGGGGCTTCGTTCCATCTCCGCAGGCGGAACGCCCGGGCGGCGACAATCCCCGAAAAGTACCAGAAGAGCAGGTTGATGGCGTTGGAGTGTTCCAGGTTGAAGTATCCCAGGGCAAGGAAGATGACCACCGTGACTGTGCACCAACCCAGGCCCAGGGCGCCGGACACGCCGGAGGATCTGCTGAGCAGGATGGAATCCCTGAACAGGAGGAAGAAAAAGAGGCAGTAGACGAAAACGCCCATGATCCCCACTTCCCACAACAGAATGGATACCGTCACATCCGCGGTCAACGGCAATAAATCAATGGCATTTAGGTTGGTTATATTCTTCGTGATATAAGAAGCGCTGGGGTATTTGGACTTGGTTTTGCTGCTTGCATTGGAACCCGTATTGGCCGATTCCAGGTATGAACTGAAGGTGATTCCAATACCACCGCCACTCATTAAATTCAAGAAAGACTTGTCATGTAGGTGTTTAAACGCGACGGCTACTTGATCAATTCTTCTCAATTGGCCAAGGATGTAACCATCCTTGCTGTTCCACCCTTTAATGGCGTTATTCAGTAGATGCCTTTCGTTTATACCGCTATATAGATAACTCGAAAAATATTCACCCGATGCAATGGATCGAAAATTATCCATATCTTTTCTTTGCTCATGAGAGACAATTATGTTATACATCGGGACAAACAAACTCATACAAACAATCCATACGACCGATGCAGTCAAAATGGCCTTCTTTTTGCTGCCTTTCATGTATCCTCCACAGAAAATCGGCGGCAAAATCAGTATGATCGGCAGGTAGACCAGCGTGGCTTTCGATTCGCAAATCGTAGTGGGGATGAACATGCAGAGGCTCGACAGCAGAAATGTTCTCAGGGAGACTTCCCTCTTCAGGTAAAATGCGAAAAGGACGGCGATTCCGCAAAGCATCGCAACCGCCAGGGGGTTCGGGCTGAATAGGGTCCCCTGGACAATGTCTCCGCTGTATTTCCTCAAGGCGAAAACCGCGTACAGTTTTTGAATTACGGCCACGGGCGCCTGCATCAAAAGCAGCGGGAGCAGGAGGAGCAGTTGCGTCTTGAGTTCCTTTTCGTTGAAACGGTAAACCGCGGGAAGCAGAAAGATCGCCAGGTGTTTCAAATGGAGCCGCGCGCCTACGAGCAGCTTGAAGGGACCCACATCGTTGAGAACGGATCCGAACGCTATCACGAGAATGAATAAGGCGATACAGTATATGTATTTAATATCCATGTCGAAATATTGCTTCAGACTGATTCGGAAGGCAACGATGCCACCGGTCGTCAGCATGATCAGATCCGGCAGCCATGTTGCGGCCCTCGGCAGAATCTTCACATTGAAGTGAAAAAAATCGAGGAAAAATACGGATAAAATCAGAGATATTACAATCATGTTCATAATGAAACCATCCGTGTGCGGTCAAAAGGCAGGCGATGGAACGGAAATGCATTTCCTTTTACGGAATGCTTGCCGGGATTCCGGGCGACAAGCGGAATGACCGTGGAAGTTATTTGAATTTCGCCTGGTTATCCGCCGTTCAGTATGCGAACGTATTCGTCAATGGCCAGATCGGAGTGCTTTTCAAACGCATATGCCTGTGCGCGTTGTCCCATACGCTCTCTGAGCGGCCCGTTGTCTGCCAGATAGAGCACCTGTTCGACCAGTCGTTCGAACGTCCCGGCCACGAACCCCAGGCGCTGCCTCCGGATGACGCCGTCGGGGTCCCACTGGAGACTCACGACGGGTGCTTTCCGCATCCACGCCTGGATGAACGTGTTTGGAAAGCCCTCGCAATAGCTCGTGTTCACGAAGATGTGGGCCTGCTCCAGGATGGCGTTCACCTGCTCGACAGGCAGCGCGCCGAGGTAGTGGAGGTTTTGCGCGCGTTCGATTTCCCTTGCGATTTCCGACTGCTTTCCGGCCCCCGGGTAAGGAGCCCCGATCATGATGCACTGCAGGCCGCCCCGGGAATTGCCGAGCGCGTCGGCGAGACGGACGAAAAGCTCCGGTTGCTTCGACGGCTTGAAATTCGCCACCCAGACCACTTTTATCGGATCGGTCTTCCTGATGTCGCCTTCGGGCACCCGGTGAAAGTTCGGGACGACCGCCGCCGGAACCCTGTGGTAACGTTCCTTCAGGTGGACCGCCTGCTGATGCGTCTGGGTGATGATATGGGGACAGTGCTTCAGGGCATAGTCGATGAACAGGTATTCGATCCTGTGTATTGATTTGCCGACTATCTTCCGGTCATATGCCTTCAGCAGGATGTCGTTATCGATGGAAACATGGAAGACCATGTTGCATTTATTCCTGACGGCATAATGAGCCGCGACTCCCGTGTAGGCACAGCCCACCCGCTGAAGAATCACGTCCGGCCGAATCCTGTGCAGCGATTTCCACAGCCTGGGAGCATCCAGGAAAAACGCTCCGTAAGCCATCGAACTCGAATCTCCGTTGCAGATTCCCTCGATCCTGTAGTCCCGGGGCTGAAAAGACGGATCGTAATCTCTGGCCAGGTAGGTGATTTCGAACCTGTCGAGCGGTATCAGCCTGTCGAGGAGGCTCTTAACCTGGTACTCGGCTCCCCCCATGGCGCTCGACCAGTGGCAGGGTGTCAGAATGCACAGTTTTTTCCTGTACATGCGAGATCCTAAGACTCGCGGGCCGGCTGAAGGCCCAGGAGCCTCCGCTCGACGAGGTCGGCGAGGATGTCGTAGTTTCTCTTCGACTCCACGTATTTCCTGCCCCGTATTCCCATCGCCTTCGCTTCGCCGCGAT
The DNA here is from genome assembly GCA_021372635.1 of Desulfobacteraceae bacterium. Taxonomy (GTDB): domain Bacteria; phylum Desulfobacterota; class Syntrophobacteria; order Syntrophobacterales; family Syntrophobacteraceae; genus JAJFUA01. The sequence goes on from JAJFUA010000116.1 coordinate 31,045, forward strand.
GTTCCAGGAGGTACAGGATCGCCCGGGCAAAGGCGTCTTCGTCGTACGGGACGCACAGGCCGGCCCCGCTTTCCTCGATCACCGCGCGCTGTTCGGGATGGTCGTTGGCTACCGCCGCCTTGCCCATGGCCATGTATTCGATGAGCTTCGTGGGGGACCCGCAATCCAGGATCGGACCGGGAGGGATCGGCGACACGCACACCGCGGCGTCCCTCACATGGCTCCAGGCGGTTTTCTGCGGTTGAAAGCCCGTGATGTGAACTTTGTCGGAGATATTCAGCTTCCCGGCCTCCTCCTTTATGATCCGTTCGGCCGTTTCCGCCTCCGTCTCTCCTCCGCCAACCAGCCGGAGGTTCGCGTTCTTTCCCGAATCAAGGACCTTCCTGAAGGCTCTCAGCAGGAAATCCAGCCTGCGCTCTTTTCCCAGGGTTCCCAGGTAGACGATCGTATTCTCTTTCCCGTTCCCGTTTTCTGCTCCATATCCCCAGAAAGGTATGTCTTCGACCGCGACGCCCATGAGCACCGGCGTCATTTTCTGCCTCGGTATCCCATGCCCGGCGATGTCTTCCCTCATCTGCGCCGTTTGAACGAATATGTGTTCGGCCGACGGCAGTATGAACCGGTAAAGCAGCAGCTTCAGGGCATGACCTCTCAACCGGTAGAACCAAGGATACGGAGCGAGGTCCTTTTCCGCCAGGTGCAGGTAGAATTCCGGGAACGGGAACGACAGCCAATAGATCAGCCGGACCCCGAATATCGCCGATGCCAGGGGTGCCGCGACCGCCGAAACGAAAATGTCCTTGACGATCAGATGGTCGAATTGTCCTGACTGCAACTGCCGGAACATTTTCAGTTCATGAAGGATTCTGTACAGGTTCTTCCTGAGCTTCGAAAATTTCGATGTTCCATTGTCGGTGCGCCCGACCAGGACGTCCGATCCCCGCCAGGACGTCCGGCAACTGCGGCGCAGCGTCTCCTCCGACTGAAGAATCCAGTCGACCCTGTGCCCGCGCTCGACCATCTTCTTCCCGAACAGTACGGCTATGTCCGACCGGAAAGGGGGGAACTTGTCTGCCGCCACCAGCAGGATATTCATCTCGCCCTGCCATTCTTCATTGAAAATTGCCGTTGTCCCGGGGCCGGCACTGCTTCCCGGTCTCCCGCCCGCCGATTCACTGCAACGGCCGGGCGGCGCTGCGTTCCCGGGCTTCCCGGTATACGTTCAGGTACTGCCGGGCGATTCCCGTCCATCGGTAGCTGTCCGATGCTCTCCTGGACTCGCCGCCCATGCGCACTCTCAATCCATCGGAATGCAGCAGCCGCAGCACGCCTTCGGCCAGAGAAACGGGATCCGAAGGCGGAACCACGAAACCCGTTCGTTCGTGCCGGACCATGTCCCGGTTCCCCGAGATGTCCGTCGCCACCACGGGAAGGCCGGCGGCCATCGCCTCCATCATGGCGAGGGACATGCCTTCCGCCCCTTCGCCGACTCCCGCCGAAACGTAGACTTCGCTCTCCTGATAGATGCCCGCCAGCCAGTCCGGTTCGCTGCTGCCCGTGGCGGCGCCGCCGTTCGACGGAATCGGGAATGCGACGACTCCCGGAAACGCCACCTTGTTTTGCAGCCCGAGTCGCTCCGCCAGGGATTGGAGAGAATCCGCGGTCTTGCCGACGATGACGAGCCGCGCCCGCGGTTCGCGGGACAGGATGAGCGGCATGGAACGGATCAGGACCTCATGCCCCTTGCAGGGCCGGTAGTTGCCGACCGTCACGATGAGCCTCGCATCGCCTTCCAGGCCCAGTCGCCTGCGAACGTCCGCGCCGGCAGGCCGCTGAAATCTTTCGGTGTCGATGCCGTTCGGTACCTTGCGGATCTTTGCCGGATGTGCTCCCGCATCCAGGAGCGACGCCTCTATGCTGTCGCTGACGGCGGTTACCAGTTCCGCCCTCTGGAGGGCGTAGCCGATCTTGCTCCGTTTCACCGGATCCAGCCGCTGTCCATATCCGATTTCCGGAATGACGTGTATGTCCTCGCCGTGAGGGGTTATCACGAGGGGGAGGTTTCTTATGGACTTCAGCCTTGCGGCCGCGTATCCGCAGGGGAACGTATTGTGGGCATGGATGACGTCGCAGCCCCACAGGGTCGAGTCGATGAGCAGCTTGCACAGGCCTTCCTGTTCCGCAAAGGCCCCTCCAAGCAACGTGGGGAACCGGTGCAGGGGGTAGCCGAAGCGCAGGTGACGCTGGGACCAGAGCCCGGCCGGGCCGACTACCCTGACTCGATGGCCCAGTTCTTTCAACGCGCCCGCCAGGTGATGCACCACGATTTCCCTCCCGCCGATTATGGGCAGGAAACAGTTTACATACAGCACGATGTTCATTTCGTCCCCGGACTCGCGCCTCGCGGCCTTGCACCCGTTCACGGCACCGGCCGCCTACCAGCAGATGCCGCAGTAATTTTCATCCTGCTCCGGCAGGTTGCCCACGCGGACAAAGTCGATGACCAACTGCTTCCCGCGGATGGAATCCCGAAGTTTGGAGAATTCGGGGTAATTCGTCCCGATCACGACGACCTCGGATCCCTCGACGGCTTCCCGCAGCGTATCGACCATCAGGTTGGAAATGTGCGGAATATGGTTCAGGATGTAATCGCGATTGGCGCCCATCAGCCTGGCAATATTGACGTTGGGATCGTAAATCTTCAAAAAATACCCCTTGCCGATCAGCCGTTCGATCAATTCAACGACTGGGCTTTCCCGCAGATCGTCGGTACCTTCCTTGAAGCTGAATCCAAGTATCCCGATGCTCTTGCAGCCGTTTTGCATGATCATTCCGAGGCCGCGTTCGATCTGGCCCGCATTGCTTTTCAGAATGGAGCTGAGGATGGGGATTTCCAGGTCGAGCATCTTGGCCTTGTAGTTCAACGCCCTCACGTCCTTCGGCAGGCAGGAGCCGCCAAAGGCAAAGCCGGGGCGAAGGTAGCACCTTGACAGGTTCAATTTCGTGTCCCGGCAGAAAATATCCATCACCTGGTGACTGTCTATTTTCAGTTCCTTGCATATGTTGCCGATTTCGTTGGCAAAACCTATTTTTAGGGCGTGCCACGCATTGTCTGTGTACTTCACCATTTCGGCCACTTCGAGCGCCGTTCTGAAGACCGGTACATGCAGGCTTTCGTACAGCATCTCGGCGACGTTTCCGGACCGCTCGTCCAGTTGGCCGATCACGGTTTTGGGCGGGTTGTAGAAGTCGCTTACCGCACTTCCCTCCCTGAGAAACTCGGGGTTCATGCACACTCCGAAGTCGGTCCCCGGCGTTTTCCCCGACTTCTCCCGCAGGACGGGGATGATGGTCTTTCTCATGGTCCCAGGCAGGATGGTGCTTCGGACCACAACGAGATGATAGTCGTCTTTGCGCCCGATTTCGTGGCCGATCTGCTCCGCCACCCCCCTGACGTATCGCAGGTCCAGGTCGCCGTTCGGCTGGCTCGGCGTGCCGACGCAGATCAGGGAGACATCGGAGTCCCTCACTGCCCCGGCGTGGTCGGTAGTGGCCCTGAGCCGTTTTCCCTGGACGTTCGCGGCCAGGATCCTCTCGATGTCCTTTTCGATGATGGGGGACCTGGAGCCGTTGATCAAATCGACTTTCGTCCTGTTCGTGTCCACGGCGGTGACAATGTGCCCGGCATCCGCCAGGCAGCCCGCGGTCACGGCACCCACGTATCCCAGCCCGAAAATGCTAACACGCATGGCTCGCTCGACCTTTTACGGCGTTCATCGCCGGTGAATTTTGTCCGTTCTTCAAAACGGCTTCGTAGACTTCGTACGTCTTCCGGGCGGTTTCCTCGAGACTGAACCCGAGCGCCTGATCCCGGCAGGCCGCCGACATTTCGTTCAGCAGGGTCCGATCCCGTTCGAGCATCAGGATCGTTTCCGCCAGTTTTTGAGGGTTTCCGGGCGGTACGAGCCTGCTGCAGCGTTCATCGAGGTAGTCCCCTGCGTTGGGCAGATCCGTGGTGACGACGGGCACACCGCAGGCCATCGCCTCCACGACGACGTTGTTCGCGGTGGCATCAAGAAGCGGCAGGACCAGCACGTCCGAATTCTGATACAGTTCCAGAAGGCGGCTGTCCGGTATGCCCGAGAGCACCTCGACGTTCCGGTTGCGATCGAAATGACCGCGGTTGCGGGGCAGGGTAACCACCGTGAATCGTATCCTCCCGTTATCTTCCAGGAGACTGGCAGCCTTGGACATCGTGTCGAAGTCCCTCAGAAAATTGCCGACAAAGAGACATTCCAGCCTGCCGTTCCCTTTCCCTGCGCCCGGCTTGAAATAGCGGGTATCCACGCCCCTCGGCACGTAATGGATTTTCTCCCGGTCCACATACCGAGACAGGCATTCGATCTGCATCTTCGACAATACGATGGCGGCGTCGACGTCCCCGATATGCCGGGGGGTCTTCACCACTTCCCCGAACTTGTCCGGCGGCGTGTGGTAGGTGCACACGATGAAGTTTCTCCTGCTCAACTTCTTGATCGATCCCAGGAACCGAAAGCATTGCTCGCCGTACAGAAAATGGAAAATCTCGTTCCTGCCCCTGAACCAGCGGCGGGCCGCCTCGAACTCGGCCAGGAAGCTCTCCCTGTGGTACCAGTACGATCCGGAGTTCTCATAAACATTCCGGAAGGCTCGTGAAACCGCCCGCTCCCAGAGCTTCCATTTCCTGTCCCTGGAGATGATGTTTCCGTCCAGGTACCTGATGAATTGCCCGTACCCGGAAGTAGCTGCGTGATGAGACTGCCACATGGGGAGAAAGTGAATCCGTATCGATCTGTCCATTTCGGTCCACCCTGATGGAGTGTTCCAACGGCTATGCCATCACGCCGGATCTCGCCGCGGCCATTTTCAGGAAGATGGTCCGGATTCTCGTGAACGCCTGGTAGCCGTTGATTCTTTCGGCCAGATAACAGAGGGAAAAGTACGCTGCCAGAAACACCGCGGCCTGGAGGAAGAAGTTCCCGAAGCCGGTGGTGTTCCAGAGTTCCCGGAGGAGGAGAACGAGCAGGGAGCTTGCGGCAACGCCCGCGAGGGGGATCGCCAGGTCGGAGAGTATGACCCGCAGGGCGCATTTGCATTCCCGGGCGCCCCAGAGTATCTGGAACAGTCCGATGCTCGTGCCGCTCGCCAGGACCGCCAGCGCCGTCCCTTCGATCCCCCACCGCGACGTGCACGGGTAGATCGAAGCCCCCAGGATCAGCAGGCGGAGCGAAACAAAGTGCATGACGATGTTCGGCTTTCCTATGCCGTTGAGAAGGTTGCCCGTGATCCCGCCGATGGAGAGGCAGGCGGCGGAAAAGCTCAGGATCTGAAGCGATCCGACCATGGGAATCCATTTCTCCCCGAGGAAGAGCCTGGTGAAATCGAAGGAAAACAGAAGCACGGAGCCGGCAAACGGCAGGGAAAGGAAGGCGAGCAGTTGAACCGTCTTCTGATAGGTGTTCCGCAATACGTCTTCCCTGTCCTGGACCAGCGCATAGGCCGGGAACATCACCTTGCAGAGGACCTGGGTGATTTCCGAGAATGGCAGGTAGGCGATGTTGAAGGCCATGCCGTACAAGCCGAGCGCCGCTGGCCCGAGGAACTTGCCGACGAAGAAGTTATCGCCGCGGTTTACGAGGAAAAGGACGATCTGGGTTCCCAGAATCCACTTTCCGAAGCCGAACAGTTCCCTGGCCTTTCCCATATGGAAATCGAAACGCGGCCTGTACGGGTGAAGTGCGTAGGAAAGAAGCACCGTTGCCACGCGGTTTGCCAGCAGGCCGAAGACCAGCGCCCAGACGCTTCTCGTCACCAGGGCGCACGACACGGCCACCGCCGCGTTGACGGCATTCCCGCACATTTCATAGATGAACACCTTCCGGAACGCCATTTGCTTGCTGAAGAAAACCATCCCCACGTTTTCGAGGCCCGAAAGGAGCGGGGCGAGCGCCAGGACCCTGAGAATTTCTTCCGCGCGGGGTGTATTGAAAAAAGCCCCCACCCCGTGGGCGGAAAAATACAGGATCACGCACAGCAGGAACCCTCTTGCGGCGGAAATGGTCCACGTCGCGTCCAGGTACTCGGAGATACCCCCTTTCTTCTGGATCAGGGCGGAATCGAAGCCGGTCTGGGAGAACATTTCCAGGATGCCCATGGCCAGGACGGCGATTCCCAGGGTGCCGAATTCCGACGGCGCCAGCAGCCGGGCCAGGACCAGGGTCGACAGGAAGCCGATCGATCGGGTCGTCAGCTTGAGCCCGAACAGCCAGAGACTCCCCTGAATGATCTTCCCGTCGATGGCCTCCGTTTGGCTGCACGAAGAGCGACCGTCAGCGGCGGACGGGCCCGTGATGGAATGAAATTCGGAGTTCACTGAATCGGTCTCCGGGTCGGGTTTCAGAGGGCTGTTTTCACTTCCTCAAGGTCAGGTAGTGGCTGATGGGATGAAACCGGTGATAGACGGGGCGGAGCAGGGCTTTCAGAGATGTTCGAACGGGGCCGATGAACGTGCAGGAATATTCATGCAGCAGCGGAAAGGAAAAAGGCTGGAGTCCGGCGAGCGCGCCCATTCTGGCGATCGAGTTCGCGGTGAAGCAGTTGATGTGTTCCAGGGGGGCTACGGCATTCAGGGAATCCCTGGAGCCGAACGGGGCGTTCCAGTTTTCCTTCCGAAGCCTTGCCGGCATGTTCCCGCCGTTTGGAACGCCGATCTTGATCATGCCGTTGTCTTCCAGCGCACTCGCCAATGCCGTCAGGGATTCGAGAGGACAGGCCAGGTGTTCGAACACCTGCTCGGTGTTGATGAAATGGAACTTATGCTTCCGCAGGTCTTTCCAGTCGATGACGTCGATGTTGTTTTGCAGCGCATGGGCAATCCGGGCCTCGGACAATTCCACCCCAAACGCCTGGCAGCCGAAGGCCCCGGCCATCCGGCACCATTCTCCCCAGCCCATTCCCACATCCAGAACTCGCAAGCCTGAGGAGTCCGGACCGTAGTGGGCGACGATCTTCATGATCTCCTGGGCGATGCACGCGTAATATTCGATGTGTCTCGAACCGCATTTTCTGCGGTCGGTTTCCGGGTCGATCCATTCGTCGTAGAGCTTCTGCATCAGGAAAGCGCCGGGAATTTCCTCCTGGTAGATCAGGCCGCAGAACTCGCATTTCTTCAAAGAAAAAACAGCCCCATCGAGATAGGAAAAATCGATCCTCCCGCCGTAGAAATTCGCCAGATACTCACGGATCGGCGCTCGAGTATACGAACATTCATACACCTGGCGGGATCTTGAGCCATGGCAGGCCGGACAGGCTTCCCGCCTTACGAAATGATAAGAGCCGGTGCCGGTTTCTCTGTCCTTCATGTTCGACTGAGGCTTCAGCATCGAACGGTCCTCATGCAATTCTCATGGCCGATGATTCGGACGTTCGGCGGAGTGGACCGGCCGGGCAGGTGCACGCGGGGCCGGGCTGTTTCGCCTTATTGTGCCGAGACCGCCAGGAGGCCGGCTTGCGAGACGACATCGGGATTCCAGCTGAAAACCAGGATCGTCCCATTTGCCTTGTATCGATATGTAAAATACTTTTCGACGAATCCCCTGATCGGTGGAGGGATCGTGGAGGGGTTGTCGAATCGCTGCACATCGACGAGCAGCCATCCATACCGGTGTTCGCTCAGGACCCTTTTTAACTCGTCCAGGCTGGTGATTGCCATGGCGTTGGAATAAACGTCCAGCGACAGGTCGCTTCCCTCGACGTGTCTGAAAAGATCCATGCCTCCGTTGTCGAGCTTGTATTGAACTTCGTCGCAACCGCAATACATTGCGGCGATGGGGATGCTTGCGACGACGATTTCTCCGGACTGCCTCGCCCCGTTCAGGAATCGACATGCCTTTTCCCAGTCGGCGTGATATTCCGCTCCGTAGTTTCCATCCTGGTTCCGGGAGAGCTTGAGTGCTCCATGGGCCGTGTAAAGGAACGGCACGGAAAACACAACGAAGAGGAGACTCATCGAGAGGACGATGCACGATTTCCGCATCGTCTGGCTGCGCCACTCGATCGTTCTGAAACTGTCGACGACCAGAGAGACCGTTTTTTCACCAAAGCTCGAAATTGCGTAGCCCGCGATCAGAAGAACGAGGGGGAAGATGTCGTACACGTATCTCCAGCCCTGGACGTTGACCGCGAAAGAATGTACGGCCAGCGGAGTCGCGGTGATGACAAGCGTATAAAATCCTTCTTTGTTCCATCTCGATAAGAGTTCGATCGAACCCAGCGCGAAAAACACCATGAACGGAAACAGCATCGGGCTGATCAGATAATTGAAATATCTCGTCGCAGATGTTCCGACCGATTTGTTCCACTCCGGAGTGTAGGAATAGTGCTCGATGAATTGCGACTGCACCTGCGGTATCAAAAGGGCGATCGTCATGGCGAAAACGATGGCAGAGGAAAATACAAAGTACTTCGACCGCAGGAACTGCTCTTTGGATTTGCCGGGAAGCGTGACGACCAGCATGGCCAGGAGGTAAATCAGGACGCTCAGCGGGAAGACTCCGGCCAGGTGCTGGAGGTGAAATGCGATGCCGAAGGAGGCCATGCAGACGATCAGCCAGTTCCATTTCAGGCCCCATGTGCAAACCAGGCGCGCGAGGAACGGCCTGCCGCCGCCGTGCGCGGCATCCGGGGAGGGAGTTTCCCGGCTTTCAAATGCCCTGTAGAATGCATAGAAGGCGCCGAGGTAAAAGAACTGGTACATGCTGTACATCCGGCAGGCCCGCGCCCAGGAGACTTCGAAAGGAACGAACGCCATCAGGAATGCGGCCGCAAGGCCGACCTTCCTGCCGAAGAAGTCGCTCCCGATCTTGAAAAGCAGCAGGATGGAAAACATGCTGAACAGCACGCTCGGCATCCTGGCGGCGAACAGGCTGGCCCCCATGATCTTGAATGAAACGGCGACCAGGGATGTAAACAGCAGGGATCGCGTATACTCGAATCCCGAGGGAAGCGTCGGTTCGCCGGTTTGCAGTATCGACATGGCGGCGTAGATATGAATCGGCTCATCGAAGCCCGGCCCCAGGGTCGACAGGCCCGCAACCCTCAGGTACAGCCCCAGGAGAAGGATGAATCCCAGGGCAACGCAAACGGCCGGTGATTTCAGTTTTTCTTCGTTCATGGCTTGCTTACCGGCATCCCGTTGTCTTTATCCTGATGATCTTGAACAGGGACAAGATGAAGCGGTTCAGGATCACAATCGACGACACCACCAGGATTTCGATGAGAATTACACGCAGATTGTACAGGGACAGGGCGCTCTCCAGGAATTGAGCAATGGATGCGTCGTGAAGGCTCGAGTGCGCCACGCCCGGCAGAACGGGAATGGGGGAGATGAAATACCGGTCGCTCAAAGGCCAGAACGCCGGTATGCCGAAGGGTTCCCTGCCGCTCGCCGAAAGGTAGTCCAGGAAGAGATGGGAACCGTACAGGACGAAAAACAGGGCGAAGCAGGCAAGCCGGCGCAGACCCAGCGTACCGGCGAAAACCGTGGCGAGAAGTCCGCAGGCCAGCAGCCCGAAGCCTATGCTGTGGCTCACGGCGTGGTGATACAGATTGGGCTGCCCCGCCAGCGCTCCCGGTATGAAATCCAGGTCCGGCAGGTTGCCCACCGCAACGCAGATCAGGGTCGGGCGGCAAAGAAGGCGGTTCGTCCCGAATACCTGCCTGGCTACCAGGTATCCGACCAGGGAATGTCCCACGGGTGACGGCATCGGTATCTCGTCTCGCAGGGTCTAGTGACCGAGGACTTCGTCGACGATCTTCCACGTACCGTCGGCATCCAGGTCGAGGAGCAGCTTGACTTCGAGATTGCCGCGGTCCGGGAATTTCAGGAGGACGTTGACGACGGCGAGATGACCGTCCACCGGTGAAGAGGGCGCGAGGCGTCCTCTTTTGTTGTCCACGTAATCTCTCTGGAACAGTCTTTGATGCTTTTCGGCGACCATCTTTTCATTGCCGATGGAGGGGCGTTCCAGTTGGACGACAACCCCTCTGTAATACTTCCTCAGGAACTGGGGATAGTCTGCATTGTTATCCAGCAGTTTCTTCCTGGTCTTATAGTAAGGCCCGGCGATCATGGTCTTCATCGTTTCCACGTCCCCCTGACTGGACGCCTCATAAAACCTTGCGACCGTGTCCAGTGGTGCCGCCGGTTCGGCGCAGCGGGCGTTACAGGCCAGTACCAATACAAGCAGCAACGCTAGTGAGAGGCTGTTTTTCATGGCAAGCATCCTGAGTATTTTCCCAGTAAAGTGTCACGCCATATCGCCGCCATCGATTGATACCCTGTCCCGTTGGGATGCAGTCCATCGGCTATCTGGGTCGGGTTCTTGGAAAAGAAGCAGTAGAAATCCGGAGGAACCACGGGAACACTTTCCTCGATGGCAAGCTCGTCGATCACCTCGTTATATTCTTGCAGGGTTGTGTTGAGATACGCATACTGACCGGAAGCAATCGGGATTTTTGCCACGTAGGGAATCTTCCCGGCACCTTTGATTTTTCTCATAATCTGCCGCATATTGTCCTTATAGGAACCCGGGTACCCCGAGTCGCCGGTTCTCAGTCCCAGTCCGCTGGGAACGGGCGTCCAGGCGTCGTTGGTTCCGTACAGTATGAGGTAGTAGCAGGAAGAAACCTGCTCGGCCATCGTGGCGGCTATCTTCGACAATCCGTCTATCGAAGCGTCTCCGCTGATTCCCTTGTTGATCACCGTGTGCGGCCAGCCTCTTGCCTGGGTCAACAGGTTGTTCAGTATCGGTTCGAAACCCGGACTGGTGTTCCTGCCGTCGAGGGAAGTGTTGTCCGACGTGATGTCGTCGTGGGATCCCTTGGTTATGCTGTCTCCGACGGCGACGTAATAGTCTCCGATTTTCACATGGCTCACCCGGTTCGAAGTGTTGGCTCCCGCCATTTCATTTCCCGCCGCATCGATCAGGACGGCGTCGATCGTGTGCTCGGCGTGAAGGACTCCTTTGAAGGTCACTTCATAGGGGGCCCAATAGGCATCGTACGTGACGCCTCCCGTCCCCGCTCCTCCATTCAGCTTGAATCGTACTCCCCACCCCGCGTGCTTCGCGCTGTCCAGGCAGGCGTAGGCATGCACGTAGAGGTCGGGACCCCATTGCAGCGCGGAATCCCTGGGCTCCGAAATCGTGACCGAGGGGGCGCCCAGCAGGCATTCGGGCAGAGACAGGACATTGATCTCGGCCATGCTGGTCCAGGGATTTCCGTTGACTTCGTTCAAGGCCACCAGGCGTACATATTGACCGACAACCGGGCTGAAGGCCACCGTCTTCTCCGTCGCGCTGTTGGCAAAGGACCCGGTGGCCACCGGGGTTCCCCAGTCCGTTCCGTTCGTGCCGACGTAGAACCGGTAGTCCTTGATCCGGCCGTTTACGCCGCCGTCCTGCCGGGGCAGGTAGCGGAACCCGGAAATCTCGTAGCGCGCTCCCAGGTTGATCTGGATCTCGTGGGGAGGCGGAGGGCTGGTCTTGTAGTATTGCGTGTGCCAGATCGTCGTGTTTTTCCCGTCGAAGGAATTGACGGCAGCCCCTTTTTCCGCCACCAACTCCTGGCTGTCCACGTATGACAGCGACCACCCGGTGTGAGAAATGGTGGCCGGCGTAGCCGCCAGCACCGTAATGGTACGGGTGTCGGGAGTTGGGTCGGTGAATCCCATGGCATCGGCCACAGTGAAGACGACGACATACGTGCCGGGATTGTAGAACCGCACCGGACCTGGATTCTGACTGTTCGAATCGGCGATGGCCGGATCCCCGAAATGCCAGTTGTAGGTGAGCGGCGTGTTCCCGTCGGGGTCTGTTCCGGTACCTGCAAAGCTCACGGTCTCTCCCGCCGTGACGGTCACGTTGGTCGAGGGTTTCGTGATCGTGCCTTCCGGTGGAACATAGGGGCCGTTGACAACGGTAATGGTGCGGCTGGCAGGCGTGGGGTCTGCAAGCCCCTCGGAGTCGGTCACCGTGAAGGTCACGGTGTAGGTGCCGGGATTGTTGAACTGCACGGGGCCGGGGGACAGACTGCTCGAATCGGCGATGGCCGGATCCCCGAAATGCCAGTTGCAGGTGAACGAAGTATCCCCGTTCGGGTCCGTTGCCGTGCCGGCAAAGGTCACGGACTGCCCGGCCGCAATGGTCGCATTGGACGCAGGCGAGGTGATCGTTCCATCGGGAGGCAGATTGACCAAAGACAGCATGCCCACCACATTGATCTCGGCCATGGAGGTCCAGGGGCCTCCATTGACTTCGCTCAAGGCGACCAGGCGAACGAACTGTCCTATTGCCGTGGAGGTGGTTACCTGCTTTTCCGCGGCCGTATTGGCAAAGGACCCGGTGGCCACGGGGTTGCCCCAGTTCACCCCGTCTTCGCTGACGTAAAACCGGTAGTCCTTGATCCGGCCGTTTACGCCGCCGTCCTGCCGGGGCAGGTAGCGGAACCCGGAAATCTCGTAGCGCGTTCCCAGGTTGATCTGGATCTCGTGCGGAAGCGGGGTGCTGGACGGAGAGTATTGAGTGTGCCAGATGGTGGATGTTTTCCCGTCAAAGGAATTGACGGCGGATCCCTTCTCCGCCAGCACTTCCTGGCTGTCCACGTATTGCAGGGTCCAGTTTGTATGGGCAATCACGGCCGGCACGGGCGCCTGGACGGTGACGGTCCGGACGTCGGGGCTTGGGTCGGTGAGCCCCTGCGAATCGGTCACGATGAAGGTGACGGTGTAGGTGCCCAGGTTGTTGAACTTGACGGCGCCCGGACTCTTGAGGGTGGAATCGGCAATGGCCGGATCACCGAAATGCCACCGGTACGTGAGCGAAGTATCCCCGTTCGGGTCCGTTGCCGTGCCGGCAAAGACCACCGTCTCCCCGGCCGTGATGGTCACGTCGGCCGCAGGAGAAGCGATCGCTCCATTGGGCGGCAGGTTCACGGTGGACGGCACGCCCACAACGTTGATCTCGGCCATGCTGGTCCAGGGGCTTCCATTGACCTCGCTCAAGGCCACCAGACGTATATAACGACCCGTAACCGGGCTGAAAGTCGCCGTCTTCTCCGCGGCGCTGTTGGCAAAGGACCCGGTGGCCACGGGACTGCCCCAGTTCACCCCGTCTTCGCCCACATAGAACTGGTAGTCCTTGATCCGGCCGTTTACGCTGCCGTCCTGCCGGGGCAGGTAGCGGAACCCGGAAATCTCATAGAGCGCTCCCAGGTTGATCTGGATCTCGTGGGGCAGACGGCTGTTGGTGGGATAATATTGAGTGTGCCAGATAGTCGTGGATTTTCCGTCGAAGGAATTCAGCGCCGCCCCATTCTCCGCCACCAGTTCCTGGCTGTCGACATATTGCAGCGTCCAGCCGGTACGCTCGATATTGCTCTGGCAGTAAGCCGGGCCAAAGAAAAAGATCGACCCGAGGAATACGAGAGCAATGGCGCACACCATGGCAGTGCCAATTTTGAAATCGATTGTCTTCTTCATTGTATTATTGGGTCTTTTCCATTAGTGGGTGATGTTATGAAGAAAGCAAATTCCTGATTTCATCTATTGACTCATTTTCCATGTACATCCTGTACCATATTTCAGCACTGCAAATCAGCCACAGCCGATTGCCGTGATCTGCGCGTTTCGTCAAGTGTTCATTGAGCAGCGTATCGACGGTTTCCTGATTTATATAGCCGCTCTGGGACAGGTGACATTTATGCAGAAAAGCATCATATATATGTCGGAATTCATCTTCGAGCATGTACGTGAGAGCTGATGAAAATCCTTGTTTTTTCTTGTCCGTCAATGCGGTCGGAAGATGCCGCCTGGCGAGAGCTTTCTGTATGATCCGCCTTTTGGTGCCTTTCACTTTGAATTTGCTGGGAATGGAAGCGCAGAATTCGGCAAGCTTGTGATCCAGGAAAGGCGCCCGAGCCTCGAGGCCGTGAGCCATGGTCATGCGATCCAGGACCATGTTCGGATGGTCGGGCATTCGGACCATGCTGTCCGAAAAGAGCATCCTGTCTATCGCTTCCGTGGCGTTCCCGCTGTCGAAGTATTCTCTTATGGTCGCCTCGGGATCGAACGTCGCGACGGCGCTGCGAAAGCTCTTCGTATAGAGACGCTCCTTGAAGCCGTCCGAAAAGTAGAAGTAGCCCAGGCTCTTGGCATAACGCTCGCTTTCGCTATAAAAAGACATTTCGTTCATCCATCGCAGCCTGTGACTCAGGCTGCGATACCAGAACCCCTCGGGGAGGAGCCGCAGCACTCTTCCGATCAGGCATCGTCTCACCGCATCGGGAAGAAGGACGTAGTACGATACCAGTACGTTTCCATAGTAGCGGTCGTATCGGCCGAAAAGTTCGTCGCCGCCGTCGCCCCCCAGGACGACCTTGACCTGCCTGCCGGCAAATTCCGAGATGTAGTACATGCACACGGACAGGAGGTCGGACGGTTCGTCGAGGTGCCACACCAGGTCCGGGAGTGTCCGCACCAGCGACGGGGTGATGGTCAGTTCGTTGTGCTCGGTCCGGTACCGGTCCGATACCATTCTGGCAAACGGCAGTTCGCTGTAGCTGCGGTACGGAACGTCTCCGGAAAACGTCTTGACGGGCAGGTCCGTGGTCCCGGCCATCATGGCGACCACGAGGCTCGAATCCATGCCGCCGCTCAAAAAAGCGCCCACGGGCACGTCGCTGACCATGTGAACCCTGACGGACTCCCGCACCTGGTTTTCCAGGGCATCCACCACGTCGTCAAAACCTTCGGATAGCTTCGGCTCATAGTTCAACGCCCAGTATCGCTCCAGGAAAACCCGGCCGTCCCTGTATATGAGGTAGTGGCCCGGCGGAAGCTTTCGGATGTTCTTGAACATGGAGCGGGGGGGCGTGATGATCCGGATCGTCAGGTACTCGTAGAGGGCTTCGCAGTCGAGTTCCCTCAGCTCCGGATAACCGGCCAGCAGGGATTTGATCTCGGAAGCGAATGCGAACACGGGGCCGTTGTGATAGTAGTAGAGCGGCTTCTGTCCAAGATGGTCTCTGGCGATGAACAGCAGCTTCTCGCGGTGATCGTAGATCGCGAAGGCGAACATTCCGCGCAAGTGCTTCAGACATCCGGTTCCCATTTCTTCGTACAGGTGGACGATGGTCTCCGTATCGCTCCTGGTCCTGAATCGATGCTTCTGCGCGAGGTTCTTCCCGAGTTCCCGGAAATTGTAAATTTCCCCGTTGAACGTGATCCAGACCGTCTCGTCCTCGTTGGCCATCGGCTGCCGCCCCCCTTCGAGGTCTATGATGGCAAGCCTTCGATGGCCGAAGCCGACGCGCCCGTTGACGTAGGCCCCTTCGCCGTCCGGTCCTCTGTGCGCGAGCACACTGGACATCCGCTCGATTTCTTCGATCCGGACGCCGGATGGATCGATTCTGCCGCATATTCCGCACATGAATGACGATACCCCGTGGATGGCTCAACCGCCGCAGTGTCCGCCGCATCCTCCCGGCCCGTGAAGAACCGGGCTGCGAAAGGCGGCAAGGGAAATCATGTGAACGAAGCGCAGTTCGGAGAACGGTTTCTGAGGGCCTGGACCAGTTCGGAGATTTCCCGCACGCTCAGCGCATTTGCACCGAACAGCAGGAGGATGTACGTCAGCGCGCATAAGCATGTCAGGGCGATTTTCATGAACAGGCCGCCTGCAAAGAAAACGACAGGTATGAAAGCGAGCCCCAGGAAAGCCACCTTTAATGCCGCCCCCAGGCACTCGATCAGCTGCCGCCGGAAATACAGGCCGGATACGAAGGCCATGACGATGCAGGAGATGAGGGTGGCGACCGAGCAACCGAAGGACCCGTGCATGGGAATCAGGATGAAGGAAAACACAAAGAGGGCGGCCAGGGAGCTGCCGATGGATACCAGGTATACATAAGGCTTGGAATAGACCATTGAATAAACATAGCAGAGATGGACTATCGAGACCGGGAAAATGCACAGAAGCTGAATCGCCGCGTTCGGAAAGGCATTCTCGTATTTCGACCCGATACAGACGATCATGGCTTCTCTGCCGATCCCGAAAAAGGCGATGGCGGCCATGGCTATGGCGATCCACATGTATTTCATGATCACGCTCGACCATACCATGATCTTTTGCTCTTTTCCGTTCAGCAGCAGTACGCTGAGTATGGGTATCGTCGCACCCAGAACGACCAGGGAGAAATTCGACGTCAGGGCGAGAAGCTGGTTGGCGATATCGAACAGCGCAACCTGCTGGGAATCGTGGAGCAGATATTCGATCATGGTGTTCCCAAGCTTAAGCCAGATGCCCAGCAGGCAGCCGGACAGGTAAAATATCATGTCGTACAGCAGCAGCGGCTTGAGGAATGAAAAATTCAGTGTCAGGTTGGAGCGGGAGAAATAACCTCTTGTATAGACATAGACGAAGACGACTATGGAAAACTCGACGATCAGGTTTGCCAGTATGGTTCCCTTGAGATCGTAAAAGTGGAACAGCACCGGAATGAGGACCAGGGCGAGAGCTTTTTTTGCAGGAGCGGGAAAGGAGAATTTCCCGAGTTCGTTGAGGCCGAAGAGCAGAGACAGAGGAACCGACTGCAGATCGATCAGCAGTGCGAGCAGTCCGATGAGGATGAAATAGTCTATGGGATAGCGATCGCCGTATGCTTGAACGAATATCACGGATGCGGCCGACAGGACGATAAAATCCAGGACGAGCTTCATGGCGAGAAAGCTCGAGGACAGGTCTTTTATCTTGTTCGGCTCCCTGTTGATTTGAAATTGAGGGACGAACCTTCCGAACACTTCGGCGTTTCCGCCGATGCTCAACAGGGAGGCGCAGATAAGGGCGATGGAGATCAGGAAGGCATACTTGCCGTAAACCTCCGGTCCCAGGTATCGGGGCACGAACATCACGTAGAGCGCGAGGAAAGGGTACTGGGCGACCCTGAAAAAGACCACCTTGGAAAGGTTTCTCGCGGTGACGCTGGCTTCTTCTGTTACCGGCATGGACGGTTGTTCTCCACGTTCCTCACGGCGACACGGTTTCGCAGGTCCCCGCGTATTCAGATTCCGAGCAGCGGACCGAAGGATTCGTACAGCCGCCTGTACTCCTCGAGCCCGGCCATATAGAAGGCTTCGACGTAGCCCTTCCGCCGCTGCAGGTGACTGGACCGGTAGGCGTTCAGGCCCAGCGCGGTGTGCACGTAATCCTTGTCCGCAAGCTGGCTGACGTATTGTGAAAGCGCCCGTTTCTTGAGTTCGACGACGCTGTCGATTTCGACGAGGCAATTCGGGAAAAGCGGCGTCCAGACCTCATAGCCGATACAGTCGAAGCGGTAGCCCCGTCCCCGGGTCGCGTCCAGGAGCGCTCGGCCGACGGCGCGGTGGTCCGGGTGCTCCTCGAGGAAAAAGGGCAGGTAAACCACTTCAGGCCGCACATCGTCCAGGATCTTTCCCAATCTCGACGGCAGGGTCGAATCGGAGCCGAGCATGGTTTCGACCGCATCCAGGTAAACGCCTTCGGTGACTCCCAGCGTTCGGAGGGCAGCGGCCGCCTCCTGCTTGCGGACGGTCATCAGCGATTCCTGGTGCAGCCGCCGCTCCGCGCCTTCCAGTTTCGCCAGCGCGCCGCTGCCGAAGCGGCCGTCGGTGAAGAACACCACTCTCACTTCCGCACCCTTCTGTACGTGACGGACGATTGCCCCTCCGCAGCCGATCGTCTCGTCGTCGAAATGAGGCGAAAGGACCAGCACGCGCTGTGCTCCCGGCTCCCAAAGCAGAGCCGGCTTGATTTTCACCGTCTGCAGCAGTCCGTAGGAGGCGAGATACGGCCTGGCCTTTCGACTCACATGCCTGACGAACCAGCGGCTCACGGCGTGCATATCCAGTCCCCGGGTTTCTTGAAGCGAAGGCGCAGCCGGAAGGCCGCCCGCCTTTACCGGACGGATTTACCCGGCCAGGCTGGCGAACAGTTCCAGGTATTGATTCACGACCCGGTCCATGCTGTACCGGCAGGCCGTGGAGTCGTGCGCGGCCTTTCCCATTTTCGGCCAGCCGTCGCGGTGTTCCAGCATCCATTCGAGAGCGGCCTGCAAATCTTCGGCGTCCTTCGGCTCGATCAGGCGTCCCGTCTGCCGGTCCCGGATCAGTTCGCAGGCTGCGCCGGAGCGCGTGCACACGGCCGGCAGTCCGCAGACCATGGCCTCGACCAGGGCCAGTGAAAATCCTTCGAAGTCGGTGGGAAAAACAAAGACGTCCGCCGACTGGAGGTAGCGGTGCACGTCATCCACCTCGCCCGCCAGGCTCAGTTGCGCTTCCATCCGGTTGGACCGGACATATTCCTTCAGTTCCGCCTCGCAGTCGTCCACGGAGGACTTGCCGGAGCCGACGATGACCAGGTGGATGTCCGGTCGGCCCTGGATCAGGCGGCGCCAGACGCGTGCCAGGGTCATGACCCCTTTTGTCCGGGCCAGCCGTCCGGAAAAGATGAAGACGGCCGCCTCCGGGGGAAACCCGAGAGCCATGCGAAGCTGTTTCTTCTCCCTGGCCGGGACGGGGTGGAACAGTTCGGTATTGACCCCGTTGGGGATCGGGCAGATCCTGGCCGGGTCTATGCCGATTTCGAGATACTGACGGCCGATTTCGGCCGAAATGGCCACCAGTCTGTCGGCACGGCGCAGGATGACGTTTCTTATGCCGCGATATGCGCGCAGCAGGGGCGCGACGCCGGGAAATTGCATCCGCTCCCTGCTCTGGCTCGACACATCCTCCCACAGTTCGACAGGGGATTCGGACTTGATCACGCAGCGCTTGCCCAGCAGCCGGCTGAGCACGACGGCGGGGATCGACAGGATCCGCACTCCGGAAACCAGGATGATCTCGTAGGAGTCCGCGTTCGTGAACAAGCGGCAGGTCACGCGCACCAGCAGGGACAGCATCGGGAGAACCGCCTGCCACCCTTTTCCTTTCAGGATTCCAACGGGTGGGATGCGCGTGATCGGTACGTTCCCGTATAACTCGCTGGCTGGGGAATCGGGTTCCATCTTGCGGGTGATCACGGTCAGGGGAAGCCCCCTGGCGATCCAGCGGCTCGAAAGCTGAAAGGCGTGCTTCTCCAGGCCCCCCACGATGGGCGGGAAGAACCCGTCTGTGAGATACCAGACCCTGGGCAGGGGGGCGGCCGCTTGTTCCTGCATAGCTTGAACCATCCGTAAGCTTTCCTCGTTGCGTGAGGTTTCGCGGGCGGTCGCGATCCGCCGGGCAGATGCCTTCGCCCGCCGGGAAATCTTTCGCCGGTTCCCGCCCGCACCCGCCGCTGCTGCCGATCAGCGGATTCCCTCATATACTTTCTCGAAAACCCCGAGCACCTGGCGGGCGCATTTTTCCCAGCTGAACGCCTCGGCCCTGTGCAGCCCCTTCTCGACCATGCTTTTTCTCAGTTCGTGGTCCAGCAGGACCTCTTTCATCCCTTTCGCGATTTCATCGACGTCCATGGGATCGACCAGGCGTGCCGCGCCATCCACCACCTCCGGCGGACTTCCGGTTTTGGAGGTGAGCACCGCGCAGCCGCTGGCCATGGCTTCCACCAGTGGAATGCCGAACCCTTCGTAAAGGGACGGCAGGACAAACAGGTCGGCCAAGTTGTATATGCCGGGAAGATCGTCGTGAAACACCCATCCGGTGAAGCGGACGCGGTTTTCCAGATTCAGATCGCGAAGCGGCCGCAGTTCCTTTTCCGACTGCCATGCAGGCTGGCCGGTCAACACCAGGTCGTGAGGCACCTCGTCCCTGATTTGTGCAAAGGCTTTGAGCAGACGGCCGATATTCTTGGGCGGATAGATCTGGCCTACCCAGAAAATGTACTTTTCCGGAAGATTGTATTTCTCTCTCACTTGCTCCAGGTATTTTTCGTCCTCGATCCGGTGAAACAGCTTCCTGTCGAACCCGTTGTGTACGGGGAAGACCTTTGCGGGATGGACGTCGGCGAATCTCACGATATCGTTTTTGACATTGTTCGATACGGAGATGAACGCATCCGACAGATGGCAGTACAACGGAAGAGTCATGCGGCAGTACAGCCGGTCATACCAGATGAAGGTGTCCGGGATCATGAAGCTTTCCGAACCGTGAAGCACGAAGATTCTCTTTTTGCCGCTGAAGAGCGGTATGGTGAACTTGGGATTGAAAAGAATGTCCACCTTCTTCCGCCGGGCCAGCAACGGCGCGGCCACCTGGTCCCAGAGGATGGTTCCCGGTATCGGCAGGGCGACTTCCTCGACGTTCGGGAAATGTCTGTACGTGCCTACGAGGTCGTGGCCCTGGTACATGAGGACATAACGATTCTTCGTGTCCAGGGTAAACAAATTCGGCAGCAGGTTGTTGGTGTAGACCTTCACCCCGCCTTCATGCTGCTTGTAGTGTCGAAGCATCACGCCGATTTTCATTGGAATCTCCCGGGGCTCTGCAACCTGTGCGACACGGTTGCGTCAGCCGTCCATGTCGCTTCGGATTTGCCGGACCTTTGCCGGAACTCCGAAAGCGAGCGCATTCGCGGGGATGTCCCTGTTCACCAGGGAGGCTGCCCCTATCACCGCCGACTCCCCCACGGTCACTCCGTCCAGCACGATCACGCCCGTCCCCAGCCAGGATTTCGCTCCTATCGAGATCGGACCCATGGTGTAAACCTGCTGGTCCATAACGGGAAGCTTCGGATTGTCGAAGCGATAGGAGCCCGCGCTGATCGTGCAGCCGCCCGCGGTCAATACCGCCTCGCCCAGGACCACTCCGTCCATGGAAACTATGGAGGAATTGCTCCCCAGGCTCGTTCGCCTTCCCAGACGGATCGGTCCGGCCTTGGCCAGGATCATGCAATTCCGGTTGACGATGACGCCGTCCTCGATGACGATTCCCTCGTCCCCCGCGCCCCGCCCGTCGATGACGCAGTTGTCGTCGATGGTCACGTTGTCTCCCAGGGAGATCTTGTCCGGATGGCGGACGACCACGTTGCGCCCCAGTATCAGGCCTTTTCCCGTTTTCCTGAAGAGCCGCGGGTAAGATATCCTTCGCAGATAGTACCCGACGGCTCCAGGCATCGGACCGAGAAAGCCGGTAATCAGTTCATAGAGGAGAAGGCGCGCCAGCCCGGAATTCCCCACGGTAAGGGACATGTAGGCGCCGACGGGGTTCCGGCGTGCCTCGGCCAGTCTTTCGCGGATCACCCGATCTTTGCTGATTGCCTTCAATCGTTTATCCTGTCGCGGGTTTTCGTCAGGTCTTCTTCCGACAGACGGCGGCTATCTTCTTGCTGAAAATCCTGTTCGACTTGCCGTACAGCATGAAGCAGATCCTGAACGCCGCGGACAATGATTTTGTCAGAAACATTCCGATATAATTGAGAGGGTTATGGTAAAACACATACAAATTCAGCGGAAAGACGTGGATATCTTGATAATTCGTCAGTTCCAGCACCTGTCTCAGGCTGGATTCTGTAAACGAGTTGAAATGATCGAAGTTCTGGGCCAGGGCTTCCGCGCCGGTAATGGGGTTTGCGCCGTTCAGGGAATGAACGAGCAGTATTCCGTCGTCCTTCAGGTTGCGGTGGCACAGCCCCAGGAATTCCAGTATTTCTTCCTTGGTCAGGTGATTCAGTTCCTGTTCCGCCACGATAACGTCGAATACCTCCCCGTTCGCTTCCAGGAAATCGAAGGCCTTCTCCACCCGGCAGTTGAGGCTGCGTTTCCTCGCGCAGTCAATCTTCCGCTGATCCGAATCGATGCCCTGCACGTTGGGATAGCCGGAATCCTTGAGCAGATTCACAAAGTATCCGGGGCCGCAGCTGATCACCAGTATCCTGGATTGACGCTCTGCCGGTATGTATTTCAGGTAATTGCTCCGGTAGAATCTGTGAAAGGAGTCATAGCCCTTTTCGATGTTCGCGGGAGCCTCCCAGAAGGAATCGAAGGGTTCGATCTTGGCTGTCAGTTGCATCGGATTTGATCTCCCCTGTTCCCGGTCATTCCGGGACTGATGCGGCTGCTGGACGCGCCGCGAGCCTGTCCGGTTCCGCTTCTTTCCGGAGAGACGGAGACTCGGTGCGGGAACGGCACAGGGCGCTTTCCACAAGTTCACAGACGATGTGGCCCAGGGTGATGTGGACTTCCTGGATCCTGGGAGTCTGGGAGGACGGGACGACGATGGAAAGGTCGACGATCCCGCCCAGTTCCCCTCCGCCGTTCCCCAGAAAGCCGATGACCTTGCAGGCGTTCTTCCGGCAGATCTCCACCGCCTCCACGATATTCCTGGAATTGCCGCTCGTGCTTATGGCCAGAAAGATGTCGCCCTCCCGGAGCAGTCCTTCCAGTTGGCGTGCGAACACGCTGTGAAAGCCGTAATCGTTCCCGAGGGCGGTGAGAATCGAAGTGTCGGTGGTCAACGCTATTGCGGGCAGGGACCGGCGCTCCATGCGAAACCGGCCCACGAATTCGGCCGCGATGTGCTGCGCGTCCGCAGCACTTCCTCCATTTCCGGCGATCAGGATCTTGTTGCCGCTTTCGAAGGCGTTCACTATCCACCGGACTGCCGTCGCGACTTCCTGCGACAGCGTTTGCCTGGCGCGTTCGACGGTCCTGATGTGTTCCTCGATGAGGGCGTTGACGTTATTTTCCATGTATTCCATCCAGTGCCGCTCAGCGGCGTGTGAAATTACCTGAGAGATTCCAGGGTGTGCGGCTTGAAGGGTTCGAGGGGGATGTGCTCGATGGGGGTGCCCGTGCCGCGCAGCAGTCGCTGCTTGGAGCGCCTGTATTCGTAGAACACCTCGGACGCCGATATGTCCCGAATGCACGCCCTGTCGTACGAACAGCGGGGGAACTCGCCCAGTCGTGAATAATTCACACACGGCACGCAGAAATAGTTCTTCCGGATTCCGACGTGGTCTTCTCCGGGAGGTTTGAAGCGCTCCATGACGCCCGGCCCCCAGAGTGATATGGTGCTGCAGCCCATGGAGGCGGCCATGTAGACCATTCCTCCGTCGCAGGCGACGAGGATCTTGCAGAGTCTGAATATTCCCAGGGCGTCCATGAAAGTCGTCCGGCCCACGAGATTCAGTACCCTGTCGTGCGCCCGAAGATGCCCCAGCACCTCCCCGGCATCCTCCCGGTCGGCCCGCGACCCCACCAGGACGACCCTCGTCCTCGGGTCTTCCTCGAGCATGTACTCGATCAGGGAGGCGAACCGCGACATGACCCAGCGGTGGTGCGGTTTCAGCACTCCCGGGGCGACCGCGGCGACAAAGTCCGACTCCCAGTCCAGGCCGTTTGCCGCAAAGGTCTTTTCGGCATTCCGCAGGGCCGCTTCGGGCAGCGGACAGCGAATATCCACGGCCTCCCGGGGGTCCGCATCGATGCCGATCACTTTCAACTGCCTGGTCATGTTCAGGGAATCGTAGTTCTTTTCGTTCGCGTAGGTCACGTGGTGCGTGTAGAGGAGCCTTCGGCTGCTCGTGTCGAACCCGACCCGGATGGCGGCGCCGGAAAGATAGGACACGATGGAGCTGACCTTCCTGAAAGGCTCCAGGTCCAGCACGACGTCGAAACGGGTGCGAAGTATCTTGAGGATGTTCCGGAACAGGCTTTTCGGATCGTCCATGACGATGAGTTCGTCGAACAGGGGGAGGTTTTTCAGGGCCGCCTGGTTTTTTTTCTGAAGCACCAGGGTAATCCTGCCCTTTGGAAAACTCCTTCTCAGTATCTTCAGGAAAGGTACGGCCATCAGTGCGTCTCCGAGGCCTCCCGGGCGAATCACCAGGAAGTGCGAACCCTCGTCCGGTTCGGGATGGAAAGGCACCTGCCCGCGCCGGCCCAGCCTGGCCAGGAGCACAAACGCGTAGAACGCGATCCGGAAAACATACTTATCGAGAAAAACGAGAAGGTGACGATTCACGGAACAAGCCCTTTCGTTCCATCCGGCGTTTTTCAAAGCCGGTCCAGCCCAGCCAGTCTCACAGGTAGCCCATTTCCTCGTACCACTGTTTTGTCTTTCCGACTCCCTGCTCAAACCCGACCCTGGGCTCGAAGCCCAGGACTTTCGAAGCGTTCTCCCGCGAAAACACGAAACTCTTTCTGAAAAAATCCATCCTCCTTCGATGGATCGGAGGCTGAATCCTCAAGGGCCGGAAGATCCCTTCCGCGACTACGGCCAGCGCCATGAAGGGGAAGAGAGGAGCGTGGAAGGCGGGCGCCTTTTTGCCGAACTGCGCCGCGATGGCCGCCGTCATCTGGTTGGTCGTCATCGGCTCTTTGCCGGCGAGAACGAACACATTGCCCACCGCTGAAGGCGAGGTCGAGGCGAGAGAAAAGCCGTCGAGCAGATCGTCGATGTAAATCAGGTGGTGCAGGTTCTCTCCCCTGCCGATCGTGAAATAGATGCCCCTGCTGATTCCCTTGAAGAGCTTCAGGAGCCTGAAATCGCCGGGACCGTACGTCTCGGATATGCGTATCACCGTCACCGGTAGCTTGTCCGCAAAGGACCGGACGGCCTTTTCCCCTTCCAGCTTCGTGATCCCGTAGATATTGTCGGGCCTCAGCGAGGACTGTTCGTTGATGTGCCCTTCCAGCGACGCGCCGTACACCCCGATGGTGCTCCCGTGGACGAAACGCTTCACGCCCGCCTCCACACTGGCTTCCATGATGTTCCTGGTGCCGGTGACGTTCACATCCCAGAACACGCTGTCGGGCACATTGGCTTCGTGTTGAGCGGCCGCCAGGTGGTAGACGACGTCGACTCCCCGCAGCAGTTCCGGGAGCGACTCCCTGCTGGTCACTGAAGAAACCGCTACTTCCGCGCCCAGATCTTCCAGCATTTCCCTGTTCTGAGCTTCCCGGGGATTCCTTTCACGCCCCAGAACGGTGACGGAATCTCCCCTGCGGAGGCATCTCAAGGCCAGCCTGGACCCTATAAAACCGGTACCGCCGGTAATCAGGACTTTCATCGGGTTCCCTCTATGAGCCGTAACGGGGGAAATGGCTCATCACCTCGCGAATCTCCCGTTCCCTTCGCGCCTCGTCCCATTTCATCTCGTCGGCCATGACGGCGGTACACGCCCGAAGGCTGGATTCCCCGGGGTATGCCCCGGTACCCAGATCCGTTCTTCTGAAGACCACGTCCTCCAGCTTCTGGGCCATCTCTTCCCGAACGGCGTGCACCACTTCCGCGCCGATCACCTGCGACTCTCCCAGCGTGGCCCCCCACGCCGGGTTTTCACCGGTGTACCGCAGCACCTCTCCATACCTGGCTCCGTAATTGTGCGCCAGGTGACGCATCACCTCCATCGATCGCGGATTTCCATTCTGCCGGCCGGCCTGCTGCAAAAAACCTTCGAAGTCGTCGATCTTGCCGCCGTAGATCCTGGTGGTTGAAGTCCTGGATGCCGCCGGGGCTTTTCCCAGCTTCCTGAAGATCAGGTCGACCGCCTTTTCGGCCATTCCCCGGGCCGTGGTGGCCCGCACTCCGATAAGAGTCACGAGGCCTTCCACTCCGTATTCCCGTGCATGGTCTATGAGGAGCGACCTCTTGCCGAAGCTCAGGTCCTCCGCACCCTCGCTGTTTTCGCCGAAGAGAGTCAGGCCGGTGTTGATCATCGAGACGTCTTCGAGAGTGATCGCAAAAGCTGGATAGGATGCATTCACCTCGTCGATGTAGCCCCGGATCTCTTCCTCCCTTACCCCGATGCCGTCGGGGCCGGACTTGTGGACTTTGTGCCACACGCCGACGAGCGAGTATTCCCGCCAGGGAACGACGAAAACATGGCGGCCTTTCCGGCTCAGAACGGCGTCGGGATCCTTCGTGTGGAGCTGGATGGCCAGAGCGTGGCTGCGCGCGAGAGGGCGCCGCACGACGAAGCCGAGATCCCGTGAAAAGCTGGGTACCGGCCTCAGGCGGATGGAGGCTCCGTCGGCCAGCAGGCGATCGGCCCAGGGACCGGCGGCGTTGAGAACCATTTTCCCCCGGATATCGAACCCGGCGCCCGTGAGAACGTCCCGCACCCTGACGCCGCAAATGCGCTCATGTTTTCGAACGAAACCGACGGCCTCGCAGTAGTTGCCGATGCACGCCCCCGCCATCACCGCCGAGCGCAGGAAAGCGAGAGCGAGCCGGGGTGGGTTGTAGAACTGGGCGTCGAAAAAGACGCCCGCGCCCGTCAGCCCTTCCTGCTTGAGATGGGGATACACTTCCAGGCACTCATCCCGGGAGATGATGCGCCCGCGGGGAATGCGGCGCGCCTCGTCCCCCAGGCCCCGGTTCCTGTCCGAGGTGATGAGATCGTACAGGAGCAGGCCGGCCCCCAGGACCTCCCTGCCCTGCATTCCATTGCCGTAGGTCGGCATGAGGATCGGAATCGGCCGGACGAGGTGCGGGGCGATGCGCAGAAGAATGCTGCGTTCCCGGCACGATTCGCGAACACGCTGGATATCCGCGTGCTGCAGGTAGCGTATGCCTCCATGGACCATCTTCAGGTGGTTCGCGGAAGTGGCACAGCAAAAATCGCCGCGCTCCACGAGCGCCACGGAGAG
Source organism: Desulfobacteraceae bacterium (assembly GCA_021372635.1). GTDB lineage: Bacteria > Desulfobacterota > Syntrophobacteria > Syntrophobacterales > Syntrophobacteraceae > JAJFUA01. Next base: position 57,706 of record JAJFUA010000116.1, read on the forward strand.
CCCTCGGGATGCCGCTTCCCAGGCTGCACAGGACCCGAAGGCTCCCGCTCCCAGAACGATCACGTCATATTCCTGGCTGGCCAGCGATGAAAGATCTCTTTTCATGGGCGGTCATATTCTTTTTTCGATCGTGTACTTGCTCTTGTGGCGGCCATAGACGAAGGTGATGATCTCCCCGAGCAGGCCGGTGCTCGCCGCCTGGATGCCCAGGACCATCAGGAACATTCCCAGCAGCAGGAACGGGCGG
>JAJFUA010000121.1 GCA_021372635.1 Desulfobacteraceae bacterium
GAAGCCGGCGGCAAAGCGCCCGTGCCGGGGTGGAAACACGGGTTTTCCCTTGTTGACACGTTGCCTGGAAGTCGAACATAATCAAGAAGCTGCAATCACCTTTGCCCATGGAGAACCTATGCCCAGGAACCCGTTGGATTCATTGTCGAAAAGTGACCGGGAGGTTGCGCAGCGAATTATTCGTGACATCGTTGCCGGGGCAAACCTGAGGATCCTTTCCAAAATCGAGGCTTCCAACCTGACGAAGCAGATGTACTGGGCCGTCTCCCGGCCGGTGGAGTGGAACGCTCTCAAGAAGTTCCACAGTGCCAGGAACTGCTTCGCCAAGCTGTTCGAGAGCAAGGAGGCGACGGAGCGCCTGCCGTATCTCCGCTCCTCCTATCTGAAGATGCTGGCCCATACCAATCCGTTGCCCGGGATCAACTGGAACTACACGGTCGCCATGGCATGGAAGGAAGCCCTTCTGGGCAATTCCGACGGTTTCCTCTCCGGCAGGCAGAACAGGGATTTGCAGCGTTTTTTTTCGAAGACCTTTATCTATATTCCGCAAAACGGGCGCAGCCGGGAGAGGGAGAAACGCGGTGATGTAGGCGGCGTGCGGCTCTTCACGTGGCAGGGGCTTCTCTGGGCGTTCAAGCCCGAGGAGAACGAATGCAAACTCTCCAAGGCCAACGACAGCGGCATCCCCAAGACCAACGCGCGCATGCACAATCGGAGCGTCGCCAGCTGCCTGCTTGCCAGTGTCCTGGGGCTCGAGCGTATCATCGTCAAGACCGAATTCTCCTACTACCAGGGAAAACGGGGGCTGGAAGCCGGGATCCTGATGGCTGGAGCCACCGGGGGCGAACCTCAGAAAATGCTTCCGGATCTTCGAGTCCTCCACGCCCTTTCGCAGGACAGCCGGGACATCGGAGCGATCCGCCAGAACTTCACTTATGCGATCAAACCCCACCAGCGCCGGGATCTCAACATCTCGATGCTTGTGAAACTTCCCGTAGCGACCGACTTTTATGCCGCAAACTGGCTGGATTACATCGCCGCGCAGATGGACAGGCACCTGAACAACATCTACGTCGATTTCTCCCGTGGCGGCAGCTACGAAGGCATCAAGTTGATCGACAACGATATGGCCTTCGGGACGGTGACGGATCCGGCAAGACTGAGGGAGATCCACGGTTCACAGAATTGCGGCCTCCCGGATTGCATTCCCCCGGGGCTCAAGGAGAAGATCCTCCGGGTGGTGCAATGCGTACCCAATCCCGCCGGCTTCTGGGATCGATGTCAGACCGGAGACCCCATGGCCCCGAGCGCCCCTCCGTTCCATGACGCCCCGCGTGCACCCGGGCCGGCAAGCGCCCCGGTCAGCCGGTCGGACGGGCTGCCTCCCCGGCAGAATCTGCTGCTGGTGCGGGGGCATCATGGACCTGCCCCCCGGCAACCGCCCGTCGATCCTTCACACACCATCCCCGTTGAAGATGACTTTCAACTGGTCGACACATCCGCTCAGGAACCGGACGCCTTTGCCTGCATGGCGGAGATTGCCCGGCTCCTCTCCAGGGATGAGTTCGGCAGCCTGATGCGACGGATGAATCTTGCCGCCCAGCGGGCGGATATCGCTCTGCCGCTGACCTCCGGGACGGTGGCGATGATGGCCAGGGAGTATACGACCGTGGCCGCCCGGGCGGCGAGCGATCAAGGTTCGGAGGAAGACACCAGGAAGAAAACCTCTCTGGACGACCGGAGCTACTGGCATCGCTTGCTGTGTGTCTACGCGGCGGGTTCCGGCGTGAAGGTGGAATACGACAATCCGCCGAAGTCTGCCGAGGAATGGGTTCAGGGCGGAAGAAAATCTCAGTGACCGCCGCTGCCGCCGGTCAAACGAGACTTGCCCCTGAAATCCATGCCAGGCAGATTGCAGCAGCGGGTCTTGTGGATTGAACTGAAAAATGTTGTTTGGTCCAAAACCAACGGCTGCTGTAATGGCTGGATCAGGATAGCTCATGCCGATTGTTCAGAGATCAGGCGTTCGCAAGAGAAATCGCTTCAGCCTACGACTTCACCTGCGCCATGACGGGACTGAAACTGATTCATCCGCAATTTCTGCGTTATCATCGGGAAAATATCTATAAAGGGATCGCTTAGCCGATCTGATCGTTCGCCGAAGTCCACGGAATCAAAGTGCTTTACGCCGGTGCATTTACTACATGTTTTTGCCCCCCTCCGTGCTTCGAAGTCTCCGTCCGAAAGCATCATGGCATAATCGCGGATGCGGGTCGGTTCCGACATTCCGGCTTCATTTTTTTCTTTACCTGTCTACGGGTGAACAGTTTATCAGTGCCATGATCATGGCCGTGACGATCTGGAAATTTTTGCAGAAAGGAGCAGAATAATGCAGAATCATGTGTCCGTCGATGAATGGGTAGCTATGTTCCGGGAGATCGGGCTTGATGAGCAGGCGATGATGAAATGGCACCATGTTTTTGAATTGCGCCATCCTCAGGCACACCAAAACTTCCTGGAATGGCTCGGGTTAGCTCCCGAGAGAATCAACGAGATCCGCTCAAACAGCAAATAATCAAGGAAAGGGGCAGTGGCCGGCCACCACTGCTTCATCTCACTATGAAGACTTACTCAATATCCAAGGCAGCCCATTTGTTTGGTCTGTCCCGGAGCACGCTTCTTTACTACGATCGTGTCGGACTCCTGTCTCCCTCCTCCCGGACGCCGGCGGGATATCGCATATACACCGATCAGGATGTGAAGCTTCTTGAGCGCATCTGCAATCTTCGCGGGACAGGCCTTTGCATTGAAGACATCATGAAGGTCCTGCGCTCGGGAGATGATCCGCGTCTTGATCTTCTGGAAAGGCGGCTTGTCGAAATCGGGCGGGAGATAGATGCTCTCCGGACGAAGCAGAAGCTCCTCTCCGCAATGCTGAAGGGCTTTGCTGTTGGAGAAGGACGCGCGGAGGTTGACAAGAAGATGTGGGTCGAAATGCTCCATGCCGCAGGTATGGATGAGCAGGGAATGGAAAGATGGCATTCTGAATTCGAACACCGTGCACCGGAGGCTCATCGAAATTTCCTGCTATCGCTTGGAATCCCGGAAGATGAAGTAAAGAACATCCGGCAGTGGTCGAGAGATAAGCCTTCCGAAGGCGGCAATACCCTTTGATCACGCTCCGCATCAGAAGGGGCATATGGTTATCGGTATGCGCAACGGCCTGACCTCGGAGCAACCTCGGGAGTTGGTAAGCGTTCTGCGAGCCAAGTGTGGCCCGAAGGTGGCGGAAAATGCCGGAGTTGTTCTTGGCCAGGTTTTGAGCGCAAGAAGCAGGGGCTTCTCGATGGCCTTGCGGGGATTGAGCGAGGAGAAGGGGCCTGGAAGACCAGGGCCACCTGGTTGCCGCGCATCGCCCGCAACTGCTTGGGAGACATTTGGAAGACATTCCGCCCCGCCACGAATATCTCGCCGGAAACGATCCTGCCCGCCGGCTGCCGCGGGAACAGCCTGTCCCCGAATCGGGGCAAATACCCATTTTTAAACTTCCCGCAAGCAGGAAAAACGTGCTTGAAGTCCCATTTGCGTCGATCCGGCGACCATTCCGACTACCACGGTGCCGTACCGCGCTGCTGCTTGTCATTGCTTACCATGGAATCGGTATAAGAGTGCCCTTGACAGGATCGACAACCCCTGCTAGAGAAAAAAACCCTGCGGTCAAGATAGGATAGAGGTCGGTTTCAGCTTTACTATTTCCTGTCCTGCAGGGTGGTTGTAAAATAGGTGGGGCACCGCGGTGTGTCCCGGATATTCGGAAAGGGAAGAACAGGCGTCAACCAGTATGAGGAGGATATGATGAGACGATTCCCCGCCGTAGTATTGTTTTCCTTGCTAGCCATCGCCCTTTGCGCGGGCGGCGTTTTCGCCGCTGAACAGAAATCGGGGCCCGATGGCGACATCACGGTTGTCCAGGCCCTGGACATGATCAGCTTCGACCCCATCGCCACCTCCGACCTCAACAACCAGTACGTGCTCTACAACATCTATAGCCGCCTGTTCACCTTCCCCAAGGACAGGCTCGCCGGCGATGTCAAGGAACTGTGCAAGGATTTCAAGCGGGTGAGCGACTCGGAATGGCACTTCACCATCTGGGACAACGTCAAATACCATGACGGCACCACCCTGACCGTGGACGACGTAGTGTACTCCTTGAACCGAGCCAAGGCCGGCACGGCCCTCGGCGCCCTGTTCAAGCCGGTGAAGGAGATCAAAAAAGTCGACGACAAGACCCTTTCCATCACCACCGACGGCCCCTACCCGGCCATGACCTCCGCCCTGACCCACGCGGCCACCTGCATCGTGCCCAAGAGCTACGCCGAGAAGGCCGAGCAGACCAAAGACTGGTCCAAGCCCGTCGGCAGCGGCCGCTACAAGTTCGTCAGCCGCATGATCGGCGACTCCGTGAAGTTCGAGCGTTTCGACGGCTACTTCAATAAGGACGAACTGGCCCAGAACAAGACCCTGACCATCAAGGTCATTCCCGAAGGCACCAACCGGACCATCGCCGTTGAGACCGGGGCCGCCGACCTGAACGCCGAATTCGT
>JAJFUA010000161.1 GCA_021372635.1 Desulfobacteraceae bacterium
TCGAAGGATTCTTTCGGGAAGAGATCCCGGATCACCGTTCCCTTGTCCCGCAACGCTCCGGCGTTCATTTCGGGAGAAACCAGCTTGGTCCCGATGGACAGCCAGCCGTCCGTCTTGATTTCCACGATATGGAACGAATCCCGCGGATTCAGTACGCATTGCGTATCCGGCAGCAGCAGGGCTTCCTGCCCGTTGTTCAGAACCCGCAGGGCAACCATTTTTTTCGGAAACGGCAGATGGGCCGCGATCCCGTTCGGCATCAGGTTCGGTTTCGCCAGGAGAAACGCCGCCCCTCCCACAAGAATAGAAATCAGCAGAAGGAACAGAAGCAGAGGCCCCACCGGCTTGCGCTTTTTCGGGCGGGTTCCCCTGAAATGGCCCAGAGGATCTTCCAGGCTGTATGGGTAAGTTCCACGCTTTTTCATCTTCTTCAGGTCCGCTCCTCGTCAAGAAGAACCGTTCGGTAAAGCTGCTTCACCTCGGAAGCGCTCAGGCGCCGGTATTCGCCGGGCGCGAGCTTTCCCAGGACAAGCGGCCCGTAAGCCGTTCTTTTGATCTTGAGCACGGGGTGCCCGACCGACTCGCCCATGCGCTTGATCTGCCGGTTCCACCCCTGATGCAGAACGATTCTCAGCCAGGCGGCATTGGGAAGCAACCGCAGTACGGTAACGTCCGCAGGCGCGGTGGTCCCCTCCTCCAGGACAACGCCGGTCCTCAGCCGGTTCATCGCCCCCTCATCCGGATGTCCCTTCACCTTGACCTCATACACCTTCGGCACGCCGTGCCTGGGGTGCTGGAGACGATGAGCCAGGGCCCCGTCGTTCGTCAGGATGAGCAACCCTTCCGCATCGTAATCCAGGCGCCCGACGGGAAAGAGGCGCTCTTCCACGCCGGGAATGAGCGAACGGACGGTCTTCCGCCCCTGAGGGTCGCTCAAGGTCGTGACGCATTCTTTCGGTTTATGCAATAGCAGGTAAGTCTTCCGCTGTTCGCCCGAAATCGGGACATTGTCCACGCGAACGATATCCTTTTCCGGGTGAACGCGTATTCCCAGTTCGGTGACGACGCGGCCGCCGACCGAAACGCGACCGGCGAGGATCATCTCCTCCGCGGCACGGCGGGAAGCCACGCCGGCCGATGCGATCACTTTTTGGAGCCGGATTCCTTCGACCTTCGACTGCGATTCGGATTTCCGCCGGATCGTTCGGCTTTTGCGATTCCCTGGCGTCATGGGTCAAAAGCCCCCCGTCCGGCAAATCACCCGCCGGACTTCAATTCCAGCCGCGCCGCAGGCCGATGGCATTCCGAACCTCCTCCATCGTCCCGGATGCCTCGTGGCGTGCCTTTTCATTGCCTGCCTGCACGATTTCTTCCACCCGCGAGACATCGCCTTCCAGTTGGAGCCTCTTTTCCCTTATGGGGCCGAGTTTTTCGAGAACGTTCCTGATCAGGATCTTCTTGCACTCCACGCAGCCGATCCTGGCCGAACGGCACCCCTCCGCGATGTCCGCAACTTCGGCGGGGGACGAGTACAGCTTGTGATAGGCAAACACGGGCGAGAGTTCCGGGTCTCCCGAATCGCTGCGGCGTACCCGCTGCGGATCGGTCATCATCTTGCTTATCTTGTCCCGGATGGAATCCTCGGGTTCCGTTATGTAGATGCAGTTCCCATAGCTCTTGCTCATCTTGCGGCCGTCGAGGCCGGGCAGAACGGGCACTTCCGTCAGCAGGGCATCCGGAGTGGGGAACACTTCGCACTGGTACATGAAATTGAACCGGCGGGCGATTTCCCGCGTCAGTTCCACGTGCGGCAACTGGTCTTTCCCCACGGGAACGCCCTGTGCTTTGTACATGATTATATCCCCCGCCATCAGCACAGGATAACCGAGAAATCCGTGGGTGGCCAGATCCTTCTGATCGAGCTGCACCTGCTGTTCTTTGTACGCGGGATTGCGTTCCAACCAGGGCAGAGGAGTGATCATGCCGAGCAGCAGGTACAGTTCCGCATGCTCCTTGATTTCCGACTGGATGAAGATCGTACACATCTCGGGATCCAGTCCTGCACTGAGCCAGTCCACGACCATCTCCCGGGTATTTTGCCGAATTGCACCCGGCGTTGCATATTCCGTCGTCAGGGCATGCCAGTCGGCAACGAAGTAAAAGCACTCGTACTGCTTCTGAAGCTGAATCCAGTTGTCGAGGGCGCCGTGGAGGTTCCCCAGGTGAAGGCGCCCGGTAGGACGTATGCCGCTAACAATCCGTTTCTTCCCAGTCATTCTTGATCGTACTCCTCTCTTCTTCAATTTTGCGTTTACCGATGGTTCTAATTACCATTATTGACCGGACGGCTCAAGCCCACATCCTCGCGGCTGCGGGAATAACCCCCGCATCCCCCCGCTGCGCTCATCCAAGAATCAGGCGGCGGAAAACGTCGATCACGGGATGCACCAGGTACCCCCACAGCTTCGTACCGATAAGAATAAGAACGATCAACATGCCGAACGGCTCCAGGCGTGCAAGGCCAGCGGCAAGCCGCACGGGCAGCAGGCCGACCATGACGCGCCCGCCGTCCAAGGGGGGTATGGGGAGCAGGTTGATCACCATGAGGACGAGATTGAACGTGACCGACATCCCGGCCATCAGCAGGACGGGCTCCAGCAGCCACACCATCCCCGGAGTGCGGGGAAGATAGCCGTACTGAAGGCCCCACAGAAGCGAACGGTAGATCAGCCCGCTCACCGCGGCAAGGAGGAAATTCACCAGAGGGCCCGAAATGGCGACCAGGGCCATGTCACGGCGCCCGCCCCTGAGAGCGTTGAAATTCACCGGCACCGGCTTCGCCCATCCGAAGAGAAACGGCGAGCCGATCACCAGCAGGATTGCCGGAAGCAGAATCGTTCCGACGAGATCAATGTGAACGATGGGGTTCAGCGTAATGCGGCCCATCAGCCGGGCCGTTGGGTCCCCAAGCTTTTCGGCCATCCATCCGTGAGCCACCTCGTGGCAGATCACGCCCAGCAGGAGCGGTACGGCGTAGAGCGCGGCGCTTGAAACGAATTCACCAATCATCGAGTTCTCTTCCCGGACTTTCTCTTAGCAAGATTATGAAAATTATAATTATAACCCATCCTCTAGTCTTCTGAAAAGGTCCGGATATCGTGTTTTCAAATAAGTGAACTCCTCCTGGCGGTCTTTCACGATGCCGTTCAGCCTCGCATCCAGGAGTTCGTCCAGCAGTTTCCTGTATACCGGCCCCGGAGGCAGCCCCAGGCTCTTCAGGTCTCTTCCCTTCACCTCCGTCTCCACTCTCCGGTAGCGATGGAAATAATGACTGACCGCCCTGCGCACGTCCTCGTTCTGCGCCCTGCCCATCACGAAAAGCAACTCCTCAGGCTCGAAAGGCTGAAGCGCACGGTAAATTTCGCTGGGGCGCACGTCCGGCTCCTGGAAGAAGAACCTGAGCAGCTCGGAGGTTTTCTCATACAGCCACGGCAGCCGCTCGCTTTGCGTGGGACCGAACTGCAGCCGTTGGCACACCTGTTCGAGATCGGACTGCGATAGTCCGGAAAGCAGCCCCAGCAGGAACACCCACCAGCGGTCGAGGGGTTCGTCGAGGAAGCTCAGCCGATACCAGGAAACCACTTCCCTGAGCCGGTTGAACAGTTCCTCCATCTTTGCGTCGAAACGCATGACATCCGAGAGGGCGGGCAGGACCTTGAATTCGGCTATCCGGCGCAGTGCCGGGATCGGGTTCTCCTCGTTCAGGATAAGCTGGATCTCGTGGAAGAGCCTGCGCCCCCCCAGCTTCTGGATCAGCCCCATGCGAACGGCGTTCCGGATCAGCATGGCCGTCTGATTGCTGATGCGAAACCCGAAGCGCTGCTCGAACCGGATGGCCCTCAGGATGCGCGTCGGGTCCTCCACGAAGCTCAGGTTGTGCAGCACCCGGATGTTTTTCTCCTTGAGGTCTCTCTGCCCGCCGAAGAAGTCGATAAGCTGCCCGAACTCGTCATGGTTCAGACCCAGCGCGAGTGTGTTCACCGTGAAGTCCCTCCGGAAGAGGTCCATCTTCAGCGAGCTGAATTCGACGGTCGGCAGCGCGGCCGGGTACTGGTAATACTCGAAACGTGCCGTCGCCACATCGATCCGCAGTCCATCCGGGAAGATGATCAGCGCCGTGTTGAACTTCTTGTGGCACCTGACCCTTACGTCATGTTCCACGGCGAAAGCCCGGGCAAACTCCGTGCCGTCCCCCTCGACCACGATGTCGATGTCCAGGTTGGGGCGACGCAGCAGCAGATCACGCACGAACCCGCCCACCGCATACGCCCTGTAATGGAGCCGATCCGCCAGCTGGCCGAATTCCCTGAGAATCAGGATCACTTCTTTCGGGACTTGCTCCATCAGGACCGAAACCATATTCTTTCGCTTCGGCCAGTGGGCCTGCCCGTTCTCGTCGTAGAGCGCCCGGGGAGTGTTGGAATGGTCGGAGACGAGAAAATCCAGGAGGTCTCTCCGGGTGATGACGCCGGTGATCTTTCCTCCCTGCATGACCGGAAGAATCCGCTGATGCCGCTCCACCAGGTGCGTCTGAATGTCGACGAGGGTGGCTTCGGACCCAACGACGGCGAAATCCGTATTCATGAATTCCCGCACCGGCTGCTTTTCCAACCCGTGATACATGGCTTTCTCCAGGACCTGCCGGTTCACCAGCCCGACGATTTTTCCGTCCTCGACGGCAGGCATGGCATTGATATTGTACCGGATCATCACCTGCATCGCGTCGGCCATGGTCGTCTCCGACCGCGTGAACACGACCGGGCTCGTCATCAGGTGTGCCGCGGTGGGAAAAGGATGAATCGTGCTCTTGAGCACTTCGATGAGCTTGCCCTCTGCCTGGATGAGCGTCATTTCCCGGATCGTCGCGGAGGCCGCGTTCGCATGCCCGCCGCCGCCGAAGAAGCCGGCAACGGCCCCCACATCCACCTCGGGAAGCCGGCTTCGCGCCACGAGGTAGATGCGGTCGTCCATGAGCGCCAGGCCGAATATGATATCCAGGTTTTCTATATCCCGCAGCTTGTGGACCAGCACGGCAAAGTCCCCGACGTACCTGTCCAGGGCAACCGTGGCGATGCAGATATCGAAACCCTGAATGCTGTACGATTTCGCCGAATGGATCAGTTCGTTGAGGATGTTCACCTGCTCGGCAGTCAGTTCCTGCGTGACCATGTCCGCGACGGTGTTCAGGTCCGCGCCGCAGCGCACCAGGTAGGCCGCAGCCTCGAAGTCCTCCGGCGTCGTCGAACTGAAGGTGAAAGAACCCGTGTCTTCGAAAATCCCGAGGCTCATGAGGGTCGCCTCTTCGGGGGTCAGCCGAATCTCCCTCTCGCGCAAAAGCTGCGTCAGGATGGTCACCGTGGAACCAAACGGCTTCACTACCATCACCTGCCCCCGGATGTCGTCCGGGGCGCTGGGATGATGATCGTAGATGTGCACGTCGACCTCACGGCGTCCCACGACCTCCGCGAACCTGCCGATCCGGGAAAGCTGGCGCGTGTCCACCAGGATCAGCCGGTCTATTTCGTTCAGATCCAGGTCCCTCAGCCGTTTGAAGTCGTAGAGATACACGGTCGACTTGACGAAGAATTCCCTCAGGGTCCTTTCCTGGGAGCCGGGGAAGACCAGCAGCGCGTCGGGATAAAGCTGCTTGGCCGCTATCATGGAACCCATGGCGTCAAAATCTGCGTTGACGTGGGTCGTGATCACTTCCATAAGGACTGTTCCCTCTCACGGTCGCGGGTGATATTTTGCATGGATCTCCTTCAGCCGGGTCCGGGCCACATGCGTATAGATCTGCGTCGTCGATACATCCGCATGGCCCAGCATGGTCTGCAGCAACCGCAGGTCCACGCCATTCTCGAGGAGATGGGTGGCGAAAGAATGGCGCAGCATGTGAGGTGTCAGGTTTCTCGGAATTCCGGCCCGCTTCGCATAGTTCTTGATGATCTTCCAGAGCCCCTGCCGCGACAACCCCTTTCCGGCACGGTTCAGGAACACTTCCGGTCCGGGTCCGGCCCCTCTTGCGGCAAACAAGGTCCGGCCCTTTTCAAGATAATCCTTCAGGGCATCACTCGCCCACTCCCCCATGGGTACCAGCCGTTCCTTGTCCCCCTTCCCCCGCACGACCACGTAGCCGGCGTCGAGGTGCACCTGTCTGAGCTGGAGTTCCGCCAGTTCGGTGATCCGGAGGCCCGTGGCGTAGAGCAGTTCGAGCATCGCCTTGTCCCGCAGGCCCAGGGGCCTGGAAGTGTCGGGCATCGAGAGCAGGGACTCCACCTCCGACTGCGGGAGGACCTTCGGCAACGGTGCGCCGAGCTTGGGAAAACGTACGCCCGAGGCCGGATTACCGCCAAGTTTGCCCGTACGCTCGAGATATTTGAAAAACGAACGGATCGCCGCCAGCCGCCTCGCCCGACTCCGGGCGGAAAGACCGCCGCCGATCGCTTCAAGATACCCCAGGAGATGATCCCGCGAGACTTCCTCCCACCGGACGATCTTCTGCGATTCCAAATACCGGAGGAACTCCCTCAGATCGCCTCCGTACGCACTCAGGGTATTGGCGCTGAGCCCCCTTTCCACGGAAAGGTAGCTCATGAAGGCATCCACCCACTCGTCCATTTCCGTCGTGTCCCCAAGGTCCGAAATTCGATGTTTCCACGCGTCGTCGCTTACGGCACGGGATCCTCTGCGGGAGACCAGGCGATATCGCCGCCCCCCCGCCCCGCACAGGGGTGGAGCCCGCGCGGGACCGCGCGCAAAAAAATGCACAGCTTGAGCGGAAACGCCCCTGTCGAGTCATGCTCGCATGACACCAACGAGTGATATTACCAAAACAAGGCCCTCCTGAGAAGCCGCGTCGGCACCCTGCCTTCGCGGATTCCCCGGAGGGCTCGTTTTTCACCGGGACCACTGCTATAAAAAAGCCGCCCGTTGGACGGACGGCTTCCTGAACTTCGCGGGCTTTACGCTCAAGACTTACCGGAGCGCACCATCGTGGCGTTCGTCTGGAAATGGTAGTCCACCAGGAGCGAGGTGTGTACCAGGTCGTCCGTGCGCCGCGTGGAGATCACATCGATATGATGGGTCTTTCCCGTATCGTCGTGAACGGTGATGCGCGTGCCGTCGGGAAATCCCCCCCGCTTGAACCATACCTCCGGGGGAAGCAGGTAGGTTTTCCCGAATCGATCTTCGAACCGGAGATACTCCAGGGCGTCGTGAGGGAACTGCAGGTAGAGGCAGAGTTCCTCGTCGGTCACCGACCGCTGCAACTTGCCTTCCAGGCGGCGCTTGCATTCCACCGTGTCCGCGTCTTCGATACTCTGCACTCCCGCTTCCTCCGAAAGGATCTGCATCCACTTCCTGCCGTCCGTCCGGTTGTGTTCCAGCACTTTTTCATAGATCCATTCCGGAGGATCGTAAAACGGGAACGGTCCATACCGGCCGAGGAGCAGCCGTTTCAAGTCGTCCGTCGGTTTTTCATAGCGGCCGTGGAGAACGTTGTTGACTGCCGTCGTCCAGAAAATCTGAGTCCCCGGAGTGGCGGAACAGATGTTCCCCATATCGGCGTTGACCTGAATCAGTTCGTCGAAAACCTCGTGGATACGATCCATGAGGTTGAGATCGTCCGCCTGGTCCAGCGCCATGGTTGTCGCACCGCCCGAAAGCTTATGCTTTTTCACTGTGGGATCGAATCCCCGGTAGGGGCTTTCGAATCGCTCGTAAAGGCGCCTTTCGCGGCGGAGAATGTCCGAGGTGTTGATGAGGGGCTGCAGCTTGAGCCCCGTGGCTTTTAGACCGTAGTCGTTGAGGGTCTGAATAAAGCTCAACGCTGGCGCCTGCCCGAACATGCCTCCGAATCCGTGATCGGACACCTCGACGATCCGGGCCCCTTCGAGCACCGCTGCGACCATGCGCCCCAGGTCGTTTCCGTCCGTATTGTGCCCATGGTAGGAAATCAGCAGGTAGGGAAACCGCTGCCTGATCGCCCGCACCAGCTCGCCGATCCGCTTCGGCGTTCCCAGGGCCGAATGGTTCTTGATTCCCAGGATGATGTCCTCCCCCATCGTGGACACCATCTCTTCGACCTTTTCGATATAGTAGCTGTCCGTATATTCCGGGGCTGTGTTGAAGCAGATGCAGGGCATGAGGATTTTTCCGGCCCTTTTCACCTCCTCCGCCACTACCATCAGGTTGGGAATGTGATTGAGGAAGTCATAGATGCGCCACACGTCTATGTAGCGAGAAAAGAGCCTCACCGTCATGCGGATCACGTTGTCGGGGTAGGGCCTGTAGCCGAACAGGTTGCGGCCGCGGCAGACGGTCTGCAGCAGCGTCCGGGGCATGGCTTTTCTAATCAGCCGCAACTTCTCGAAGGGATTGATCTGCTTTCGCAGCAGATCCACGTGTATGGAAGCCCCACCGGAGATTTCAAAGGCGAAATATCCGGTTTCGTCGCGGAAGGGGGCCACCTTCAGCGTGGTCTGCGGCATGATGCGTCCCTTGAAGTCCGACTGTGAGACATCGCGTTCGTTGTTGGTCAAAAAGTATCCAGGGCTGCGCCGCAGCTTGTCCAGGATCTTCTCGGCGGGCATATCTGGGGTGATGCGTTTTGGTTCCGACATATTCCAACGCTCCTTGATGGTTCTTCGCCCGGCTGAAAGCCGGGTCGACTACCTGCTTTCCGTGTAAGGATTGTAACCGTGCGCGTTGATCTCGGCGATGAGATCCGCCAGCTTTTCCATCGTCGGCACATCGTCCACATAATCGAGCAGATGCGGATGCGTCTCGATGTAGGAAGTATCGAAACGCTGTTCGATGAAATCGGGGTCGTTGACGATTTGTTTGTAGTAGGGAATGGTGGTCTTGACCCCGGCGATGACAAAGCTGCTCAGCGTCCGGTTGAGACGGTCGACAGCCTCACGCCAGGTGAAGCCGGAGACGGTGAGCTTCACCAGCATCGAATCGTAATAGCGCGGGATTTCATAACCCTGGTAAACGGCTCCGTCGAGGCGGGTCCCGTGTCCGCCCGGCGACTGGTAGATCTGGATCACACCGGGACTCGCCATAAAATTGTTTTTCGGGTCTTCGGCGTTGATCCGCAATTCGATGGCCGTCCCGCGAAAGGTGACGTCCTTCTGGGAGATAGATAGTTTCTCGCCCGCCGCGATGCGAATCTGTTCCCTCACGATGTCGAGGCCGGTGATGACTTCCGTAACGGTATGCTCGACCTGTATCCGGGTGTTCACTTCGAGGAAGTAGAAATTGTCGTCTTCATCGAGCAGGAATTCGACGGTACCCGCATTCACGTAGTTGCAGGCTTTCGCTGCTTCCACCGCCGTGCTGCAGATGCGATCCGTAATCTCGGCGTCCACCGAGGCGGGAGCGATCTCGATCATCTTCTGATGACGGCGCTGGATGGAACAGTTTCTCGTTCCGAGGTGGACGACGTTGCCGTAATTGTCGGCGAGGATCTGCACCTCGAGGTGCCGGGGACGTACAAGCCCCTTTTCGAGGTAGATCGCATCGTTGCCAAAGGCCATCCGGGCCTCCGAACGGGCCATTCGAAGGTTTTTGAGAAGATCCGGAAGATTATGGGCTTCGCGAATCCCACGGCCGCCGCCGCCGGCGACGGCCTTGATCATAATCGGAAACCGGTTCTTGTCGGCAAATTCAACGGCTTCCCGTTCGCCCTCTTCGTCCGGCCCAAGCACTTCGGTACCCGGAATCACGGGAATCCCCGCTTCGGTCATGATAGTCCGGGCGATCACCTTGCTTCCCATGTCGATGATCACCTGAGGAGGCGGCCCGACAAACACGAGTCCGGCTTCGGTACATTTTTTCGAAAAAAGCGGGTTTTCGGCGAGAAACCCGTATCCGGGGTGAATCGCATCCGCACCAACCCTCTTCGCCGCCTGAATGATCAGGTCGATATTCAGATAGTCCTTGCGCGGGCCGGAGCCAATACAGACCGCTTCGTCCGCCCGCATGATGTGCATCGCCGTCTTGTCCGTTTCCTCATAGATGGCGACGGTCTTGATTCCCAGTTCCTGGGCGGATCGAATAATCCGAATGGCGATCTCACCCCGATTGGCTACCAACAGTTTTTTGAACATGGCTCTCGCTCTTTCTTGCTATAAGGGACTCCAGGCTGCATCCCACAAATTGCCGATGCAATATAATACTGGCTAGCCTCTTAGCACAAGAGCAGAGAGAACTTCAATGGTTGAATGTTCCGGATGTGCAGCAGGTATTCTTGGAAGAACGGTGAGAAGATGAAACCGGGAGCATTCATCGCATGGTAAGGACCGGCATCAGACCGCAGCCCCGAACATTCTTTTTCTCAGCCTGTGCTTTCGGCTGATCTGGTTCAGATATTCCCGGTTCAGCATGTTGCAGCGAAAAGGCTTGATCACTGCGTTTACGTCCCATTTCGGACGCGAATCATCCACCATGAGGTCTTTAATACTGTTCCATTGAAACGGGTTGTAATATTCGCAACGCCGCCCATCGTTAAAGAATTCACAATGCTGCTGACTCACGTACTTTTCATATTTCTGGCAATACTTGATCTTCATATCTTTCCTCCACCGCAGGCACCGAATCTTCTTACCATACAACGGTGCCGAGGCTGAATGGGGTTTAGTCATCCCCCACGAAAACCCCTCGGGCGGGTCTCTCCTCCATCCTCATCCCCTTCGAACCGTGCGCCCCAAGGGGCCCTGCTTTTCTTCGAGGGCGCCGAAATTTTCTTCCCATCGCCGGCACGGACCGCCCTCTCCCCGCGCCCATTCCTTTCGACCCGGCGTGCCACCGAGTCTCGACCGCGCCGGATGCCTATTCCACAATGCATAATCACTCAAACACGAATTGCAATAAACGAGCCATTATCAGCCAGAAATTCTCAGTGGATAATCAATCGCTTTCAGGACATGCTTCCACTGTGGCCGCAGCGGGCTTGAGAAACTTTTCACGCCGCGCGCACCACCTCATCCGTCATAATCCGGTCCCTACGGTCCGATAAAACCGGACACCCGGCAAAACAGTCCACAAGAATCGGAAAATTCAAAGGAAGAACGTAGAGTCGCGTGCGATGTCGAGAGGGGGAGAAGATTCGAGAGTCGAGAGCGTGAGAAGTTACAAATAAGCGTGTACTCAAGTATCATTACAGGAAGGCAATCCCGTTTGCAAGGAATATTCTTGCGGTTCGGCCTGTTTTATGCAAATCGCCCTTCCTTTCTCATACACCGCCGAACATTTCTCTTTACATGGCTCGCAGAAACCATTATATAAACTCTCGCCTGCAGGCCAGTAGCTCTAACGGCTAGAGCATCGGACTCCAAATCCGAGGGTTGGGGGTTCGAATCCCTCCTGGCCTGCCAGGAAAAACAAGTGGAATAAAGGGGTTAGCCAACTCGTGGTTAACCCCTTTTTTCATCAAAAAGCCGCAAGTGACGAAAAAGTGACCAAAAAAATCACGAGCCCCGAAAGCCAGCCTTTCAGGAACTTCCTCTGCTCCGGGTGCCTCGCCACCAGGGTCATGTAATACCCCTCAGGAACTTCCTCTGCTCCGGGTGCCTCGCCACCAGGGTCATGTAATACCCCCTCGCCTCCCCGGCCGTCTTTTTGATTGTAACGTTGCACTCAAAATGAGAAAAAGTTGCACGTAAAATGAGAAATTTGTGAGCCAAACCTTGAGCCCGAAAACGAGGAAAAAGCTCTCCTGTGGCTCTTTGGCGAGCGAAATGACATCTATTGGGCGGGGTGGTTATGCATCAGGCGACACGTGATCGACAGGCAATCTCCTCCCGGGCCGTGGATGAGTGGCACCGGGATGTGTGCCGCTTTGTCGGATTACCGTCAAGTCATGAGGACACTCCACGCATAATG
>JAJFUA010000165.1 GCA_021372635.1 Desulfobacteraceae bacterium
GAGCCTGGGCCTGAAAAGCATCGGCGTGCCGGGAACGACCGCCGCGCTGGCCATGATCAACGACGCCGTCAAGAAGGGCGGAGCGTTTGCCAGTTCCTACGTGGGCGGCCTGAGCGGCGCGTTCATCCCCGTCAGCGAGGATCTGAACATCGCGGAGGCGGCCGCCAAAGGCTTCCTCACCATCGAAAAGCTGGAAGCGATGACCAGCGTGTGCTCCGTCGGACTCGACATGGTGGCCCTGCCCGGAGACACTTCCGCCGAAACGCTTGCCGCGATCATCGCGGATGAAATGGCCATCGGGGTGATCAACAGGAAGACGACCGCAACCCGCCTCATCCCCGTTCCGGGAAAAAAGGCCGGCGACCGTGCCTTCTTCGGCGGCCTGCTGGGCGAAGCGATCATCATTCCCGTGTCCAGCGCCGACGGCTCCCGGGATTTCATCGGCCTGGGCGGGCGCATCCCGGCCCCCGTGCAAAGCATGACCAATTGAACCGCCGTCGGGGGCGCGCGATACCGCAGCCCCCGGCGCACGCAGCCTTTCGCAATCCTTCCCCCCTTTCGGCGGGAGACCCGCCCGGACCGGCTTCCCGCTTTGTCCGCTGCTTCGGATTACTTCTGGATGAGTCGGCCCACGGTCACAACCAAATATTGTTCTTGACAAAGAATGATTATGATTTAGCTTCATGGTTAGTCAAAAAACAGGGGATTCTTCCTGATGAATTCGTTGACTTCCCTTTTTGAGGTCCCAGAGATCGTTACGGGGTTTCCAAGAGGGAAGGGGAGGTTTACGACCATGACACAGTATATTCGAAGCCTGACCATCGTCGCCGCGGCTCTTCTGCTCGCGTTCATTCTCTCTGTTCCCGGAGCCTGGGCGAGTGCACGCAACACCTTTGGGGGAGACATGGGTTCGTTCCGGAACGAGGACATCCGGCACCTGGGCGGTACCGCCGTACCGGGTCAGACCAAGGTCCTGGACGGGATAAACTCCGTCGGCTCGGACAAAGCGGGAAATACGCTCTCTCCGATCGGCACAGGGGATATGGGGTTGGCTCCGTACCGGGAATATCACCTGGGCGGGACCGCCGTACCGGGGCAGACCAAGGTCCTGGACGGGATAAACTCCGTCGGCTCGGACAAGGCGGGAAATGTGGCCATGAATCCGCACAGAAGGGAGCATTTTCCCGACTGACGGGCCCGCCCGGCACCGGTGGAGGCTGAGGGCCGGCGCAGTGTGCCTCCACCCGGCAGTATCATGGAAACGCTTGAAAGCACCGATACCGTATCCTGTATACGGTATCGGTTTTTTTATGAACGGACGACCGCGGGCGATTCGTCCCGGGACAGCCAGTCTTCGAGCGCCGGCGGCGACGAGACGAACTCGGAGAACGGTTCCCACTCGCACACGGCGGTCAGTTCAATCCCCCCGCGCATGACGGAAACCGGCCGGTCGGAGGAAACCACGACGACGATAATGTTTTCGTGCTCGGCGGTAAACCGCAGCGCCGAGTTGAAGCGCGCGCCCCGGGACCGGTCTTCGCCTTTCACGGCCCGGCCGTCGAGAAGGCAGGCGAAGCCGTGCAGATGCAGGTCCGCGCCGATCTGGAGCGCCCCGTCGACCTTCGACAGGGACTTGGCCAGTTCCAGCAGGCACTCCCGCTGCAAATCGACCGGCTTTTCCAGGCGCTGTCCGGAGATTTCGACGGGCGTGTCGTTGAGATCCAGGATCAGGGAACACCCGTGTTTGCTTTCGGAAGCATCCTGGACGATTTCCGCCACGATCCGGAACAGCAGGTGGCTGGTCGACGAGTCGGCCCGCGATTCGAAGAGCGCCTCTTCCAGTTGCACCAGATTGGGCTTTCGGGTGGAGGAATGAAACCTCCCGTGGGCAAAACTGCATACCGGCCTGCCGGAGAGTTCGAGGAAGCCGTAGCCGCCTCTGAATTCGGCGGTGATACGGCATTCGGGCATCCGCCCCTGCCCGATTCCGACGATGTCCTTCCCGTCGCAGACCAGTTTTCGGGTAGAGTCCTCCACGGCGAGCAGAAGTTTTCTCACGTGCTTGAAATTCTTCAGGCTGGGGCGCGCGGAGGTGGGAAACCGAACCAGGAAATCCACCCGGGAGAGGACGTCCGGTTCCACGAACACCAGCTTCCCCCTCGGCCAGGCCCCCTCTTCCGGCGTCCTCGAGATTCCCTGCACGGCGTCCAGGATGGGATAGATTTCCAGGTGCGTGTCCCATCCGAACTGGGAATTCATGGAGTCCCGGATGTAATCGCGCACGGCGTGGGTCGCGTATTCCTGGAGGATATACCTGCCCATGCCCGTATAGAGCACATCTTCATTGGCGAAATAATGGGAGAGCAGGTAGGCGGCGTGTTCGAGCCACCGTTCCGTCGGTCCGATGGAACACATGTCCGGATGGTGCTCCGTGAACCACATCTGGTAGAAGATCGAAAACGTTCTTCCCCCGCAGGAGATGAGCCCCGAAAGATCGAGGTTCTTTTCGGGATGGATATGTCCGGAGATTTTCAACGCCGCATCTTCAGGATCCCCACGCCACCGGTCGCTGGCCAGGTACAATTCCCGTATCTTGGGTTCATGCCCCTGGAGGAGGTTCTGAGGATCGTACACCCGCAAGGGATCGGACGGCTTTTCGGCATACAGGACGGCGGCCCGGCTCGCACCCGAGAAATGGGAAAGGCCGTCGCGCAGACCGTCCAGTATGTGAAACACGCAGAGGCTTTTACAGGTGCTTTCACTCATCGCGGCCATTTCCCGGAACAACGTGAAACCCGCCGGCGAAGAACCGGCCCGGCGGGCTATTGGTGGTTCATTTCCACTTCCGTCTGGAGGGGCTTGAAAAAGCAGGAAATCCTCCCGGATTGGGACGTCTCGTCATAGGTCAGGAGCATGTTCACGCTTTCGCCGTTCCAGAAATACTTGCCCTGGCTCTGTTCGGGCTGCGTCGGCTCTCCGTACGAGGAAGAGAGAAACTTCCTGAGCTTGTCGAAGTTTTCCCTGGAGTCGTAGTAGACCATGACGCTGTAAAAACGCTCTTTATAGAAGCCGTAGACGATTTTCGACAGCTTTGCATCGTCCATTTTCAGCGAATCGTTTTCCTTCTCGTAAAACTTGAGGTCTCCGTCCTCGGCGATGAGTTTCATTCCCGCCGCCTGCCGGAGGCTGCTCCCCCACTTCAGT
>JAJFUA010000166.1 GCA_021372635.1 Desulfobacteraceae bacterium
GACGAAGATGGTGATCATCGATTCGAGGACATCCTGGACGTCCGCCGTATCGGTGGAGATCCTGCTGGTGAGATCCCCCGTCCGGGCTTTTTCAAAAAAGCTGTGGGGCAGGGCGATGGCCTGGGCGAACAGGTTTTCCCGAATGCGCAGGACGACCCGCTGGCCCAGTTGCACCAGGGAGATGCTTTGGAAGTAGATCAGCACGGCGTTCATGAGATAGATCGCCAGGAGCAGGGCGATGCCCCGGAACACGAAAGCGAGGGTCCCCGTGTGCAGGAAGCCCTTGGTCGACGCTACGATGAACTCCAGGAGGCCCGTCTTGTCGCCGCTCCCTTGGACGTGCCCCACCATCTGCACGACATGGTCGATCAGGGCTTGCACCGGCCAGGGCTGCACCAGTGTCAGCACCGTCTGGGCCATCATGCCGGCCGAAACCCATGCGGCCAGGCCCCAGTGTTCCTTAAGCGCCATCCCCAGTTGAGAATCCAGCAAGCGCCGTCTCGTTTTTCCCTGCTGCCCCATTCGTTCCTTTCCGATTGCGATGGCGGGCAAACTGCCCGGGCTGTCGGTGCCGCGGCGTTCCCCGCTGCGGGGAAACACCTGCGCATGCGCTTATCCGTGGATAAGTGGATAAAGATTCGAAGAGGGGTTGGCAAGACGATCCGGGCAAAAAAAACAGTCACCCCTCGGTTCCAACGATCGGGTCCCGCCCCTCCACGCCGGAAAGGGGCGGAAGCGATCCGATCGCCCCCGTTCGCCGCCCGATTCCCGCATGTTCCGGTCGTGCCCCGGAAGCATCTGCATTCCCCTTCAATATCGATTTATTTTAGATAATTCTTTTCATTTGTCGTTCAACTTAATGAAAAGATTGTAACATGAAACGGGGCAGCTTTTCATCCCCAGCCGGAAAACCAAGTGCGCAGGTCTGTATTTCCTCTGCAAGTACACGCGGACGCGGGGATTTGGTCCGGAAGAACCCGGACGCTCAGGGGAAGTGAAGAAGAGGCGCCGGCTACCGGAACGACGCTTCCGGCAGCCGGCGGCGCGGCGGAAAGGAGCTGTCAGAGATTGCGGTGCTTTTTCCAGTAGTCGTATTCGTACGGCCATTCATCCTTGCGGTTGATCATGAGAGCGCGCATTCTTTCGGAGAACTGGAAGATACGCCTCTCGATCTCCGGGAAGACGGTCTTGTCTTTCCAGAACTGCACGAGCCTCCCACCGAGTTCCAACGCCTTGGAACGCACCTCGTCGGGAAAGGCGTCTCCCGTGATCTTGCCCATGGTGGCCCAGACGGAGCCGACAGGCCGGATGCCGGTGATCATGAGGAAGTGGTTCATGTACTCCGCGATGAGGGGTTCGTCGCCGCCGCCCGAAGTCACCACGGTAGCGCCGTACTTTCCCTGGAACCGCAGGCAGTGAATCGCGCCGCAGCAGCGGTCCATGAAGGCTTTCATCTGGGCGCTCACGCTGAAGATGTAGTTGGGGCTTCCCAGCACCAGGCCGTCCGCCTCGACGATTTTCTCCTGGATCGATTCGAACGCGTCCTTCTGAACGCATCGTCCCTTCTTGTGGCAGGTGTCGCAACCCAGGCACGGCTGCACGCTATCCCCCTCCAGGTACAAGGTTTCCGTCACGGCGCCTTCCCGTTCCGCCCCCTCCAGGACGATTCGGAGCAGGCGCGCCGTATTCCCTCTCTCCCCATGGGGGCTGCCCACCAGACCGATGATCTTCATCCGGACTCCTTTTTGAGAAAGCTGGCGGTTTCACTGCTTGGACCGATCTTTCGGAATCGGCCGCGGGTTTCTTGGCGATCGATACTATCACAAAACGACGATCGGCTCTGCACGGGATTTGGCGGCCGGCGTGCAGCGGCATTTCCCGCGGACGACGGGCGAGGTCTCGACCGATGCGCGGCCCCCCAGGGTGATCGAGGTATCCCGAGTGCTGTACGGATGTCGGCATTTTCCATATACCCGGAATATGCATGCTTTGCCGGTTCTTGCAGCTAATTCATGACACCGCAAGATTCGAACCGATAACCATGCAGGGAGATTTCAGCGTCGAAAATTCCCTCTACTGATACATCGTTGCTGTTCAGTTATTTTCCAAATAATATTAGGCTATCGCCATCAAAAAAACTCACCCGCTGCGTGCTTGGCATGCCCGTGGGATTTCCCCACACGGGCGAGGTAGGAATCCAGCTTGCCTCTTTCACGATGCTTTTCATCGCGGCATTGGCTTCCATCGTCGAAGCTTCGATTCCGAGGGCCTTGGCCGAAAGCAGCCCCTTTGCCCGAACCATTCTTTGAAAAAGGGAGCGCAGAATACACGAAAAACACGCTCTCTGCCGTATCATCCACGCCAAGGCGCCAAGCTTTTCAACGGGCTGCTACAGGGGGGCATCGGAAGAGGCCTGAATCCTTATCTCCTCGGCAAACTTATTTACGTCTTCACCCTCGATGGATTCCTTTTCCAGCAAGGTCTCGGCGAGCTTTTCCAAGGAGTCCCTGTATTTGTTTAACTTGAGAAGGACCTTCTGGTGAGCCTCATTAATGATCCTGTTCTTTTCTTCATCGATCTGCTGAGCCGTCCGCTCGCTGTATTCCCTCTCGTTTGAACCCAATCCGAGATCCAGGTATCTTGACTGCGGCGAATGAGTGTAGGTCAAAAGCCCCAGACTTTCGCTCATCCCATATTCCATCACCATACTGCGGGCAATATCGCTGGCGCGCTGAAGATCATTCTGTGCCCCGGTTGAAACATCTCCGAAGATCACCTCCTCGGCCACCCGCCCTCCCAAAAGCACCTGCAATCGGTCCAGAAGCTCGTCTCTTGTCATGAGATAGCGATCTTCGGTTGGAAGCTGCTGGGTGTAGCCCAGTGCCGCAATCCCCCTGGGGACAATGGAAACCTTGCTTACGGGATCGGTTCCCGGCAGAAGCATTGCCACGAGTGCGTGGCCGGATTCATGGTATGCGACGATTCTTTTCTCCTTCAGGCTCATAACCCTGTTCTTTTTCTCGAGTCCGCCGATGATACGGTCCGCCGCCTCCTTGAAGTTGGCCATTGTCACTTCATCCGCAGCCCCCCGAGCTGCAATCAGTGCGGCTTCATTAATCAGATTGGCCAGATCGGCGCCCACAAAGCCGGTGGTCATGGCCGCTATTTTTTTGAGATCAACATCCTGGCCCAGTTCAACATTTTTTGCGTGGACTTTGAGAATGGCCTCCCGCCCCCGAATGTCGGGCTTATCAATGGCTACATGGCGGTCGAACCGGCCCGGGCGCAGCAGAGCGGGATCGAGTATGTCCGGACGGTTTGTAGCGGCCAGGATGATAACGCCCGCCCGGGGATCAAAGCCGTCCATCTCAACGAGAAGCTGGTTCAGCGTCTGTTCCCGCTCGTCATGCCCGCCCATGGGGTTGAGTCCACGCGCCTTGCCCAGGGCATCCATCTCATCAAGGAAGATAATGCAGGGGGCATGCTCCTTGGCTTGCCTGAAGAGGTCCCTGATGCGGGCCGCTCCCACTCCCACGATCATTTCCACGAACTCGGAGCCGCTCATGCTGAAAAACATTACTCCGGCTTCGCCCGCAACAGCCTTGGCAAGCAGCGTCTTGCCGGTACCCGGCGCTCCAACGAGGAGAACCCCCCTGGGAATACGACCACCGAGGCGCTGAGATTTCTCCGGATCTTTCAAAAACTGCACGACTTCCTCAAGCTCGCCTTTGGCTTCATCAATCCCGGCTACATCGTTGAAGGTTACCTTCACGTCCTTCTCTCCATAGATTTTCACTCGCGCTTTCCCCAGGGAGAGTACACCCTGCGCGCCTCCGCTCATCCGTTTCATCAGAAAAAACCAGATGAAAATGAAAAACACGAGGGGCAGCAGCCATGAAACCATAGCCCCGAGCCACTTATTTTCGACATAACCGCTGAACTTGATCCCTTTTTGCTCCAACTGCCCGACGAGTTCCGGGTCTTCCACGCGAACGGCCACGAAAGGTCTTGCCTGCTTGCCCTCTTCTTGGACATTGCCAGTTATCTGCTCCGGGGCAACGACCAGATTTTCCAACTTCCCGTCTCTCACCCATTGTTTGAAATCAGAATAGGAAACCGTTTCTCTTTGCTGGCCCCCCGTGTAACTCTGAAACCAGGCAAACACCAGCATTGCGATGACGAAGTACCATACGGAGAAGCGCACTTTTTGCTTTGATGGGTCGGATTTGTTCGGATCAGTCACTTTTGAACCCTGGATACGTTCAATGACTTTATCCACAAAACTGGAATCGCCGTCGGTCTTTGCAGCCATTGATTACTCCCTGCCCTGACTATTTCAGGACGATCGCTTTGCCCCATTTTTAAGGGTATGGATTTCTTCCACTAACTGCCTGAGCATCGTCATTTGCTCCGCCTGGACCGCGACCAACTCACGCCACTGCACCTCTCTCAGCGAGTCGAGCTTCTGATGCAACGACATGATTTCCAACTCGGCTTTCAGGTTCACCTCATAGTCATGAGCGGCATCAATGCGGTCTTTTTCCGAATGGCGGTTCTGGGACATCATTATGACCGGTGCCTGTATGGCCGCGAGCATTGACAGAACCAAGTTCAAGAGAATGTACGGATATGGATCGAATGTCATATTTGCCAAGATGAACGTGTTCATTATGATCCATGAGATCAAAACAAGCATGAACAAGAGGATGAATGGCCATGATCCTCCGAAAGACGCCACACGATCTGCCAGCTTTTGCCCGGTAGTCAGCTTTTTTTCATGTTCCTGCAGAACATTGCGACTGATGTGCAAACCTCTGGCGATGCGCTCAATGACCCCCTGTTCGCGGGGGCTGAGTGACTCAAAGTCCTCATGGAGAAGTTGTTTTGCCAGCTTATGAACATCCGTGCCCATGCTCTTTGCTTCCCCTTATATTACATGGAATGAATGATCCTGGATCCGTTTCCCAATGTTTTTCCAGTCCGAGGCGAAAAGAGGAATAAACCAGCTGGGACGCCTATCAAGCCACGCCCACCGAGATGGGCGTGCGGGGAGGGGCCGTGGCGTTCAAACGTCCAGGATCACCAGCGCCTTCCACCCGGTGGAAGTTTGCTCCACCTGGAAGAGGTGCAGTGTGACTGCCTTGACGTCCACCACGAGGTCGTGCTTCCGGGGATCGATTTGTTCTCCGGCGGCCTCGGCGGTCAGCGAAAAAACTTCGCCGTGCCGCTCGATCCGCACCTCCGGCACACGGAGCAGGAGCTGGTAAGCGTCCTTGCAGAAAACGAGTTCCTGGAGCAGCTCGAAAAGCAGCATGTCGACGGCGTCCGCTTCGACCTTCAGCGAGCGGCGCTCCGTGAGGGAGATGGTCTGAAGATCGGACACCATGACGTTCATCGTGGCGTCCGCGGCGGCGGCGAACATCTCTTCGAGGGTCGACCCGACGGCTTCGAACGCCACATCGGCCGTCGCGATATCCGGCAGGTACCTGTACGGCATGTCAGGCCTCGCATGCCTTCAGCAACTGGAGGATGGCTTCGCGGTCCTCCTCGATGCGGCGGCCGATGAAGACGAGTTCCGTCCTGTCCGCTTCGAACGGTTCCAGGTCCACCCGGCCCATCACGAAGTTGAACAGCCGGCCGCCCTCTTCCTCCCGGAAGCACACGAACCCCTTGGCCCGAAACACCGACGGCGGCAGGTGCGCGACCGTCTCCCTGAACCTCCGTTCGCTCAGGGGCGACTCCGATTCATAGGTGAAAGACTGGAATTCGGGATCGCCATAAAGATTGGCCGGAAGGGGTCTGCGGGCCGTCTCGATTCCGAAGAGCAGCGACGTGTCCACTCCACAGCCGACCGTCTTGAACAGCATGGCCGTCCGGTTGTACCGGCGCGCCTGTGCTTCCACTTCCCGGATCTCGTCGGTCGTGACCAGGTCCACCTTGTTGATGAGCAGGATATCGGCCGCGGAGATCTGTGTGCGCGAGGTGTAGCCCACGTGCGGGTACCGGACGCTGAGGTAGGCGTCAACGATGCAGATGACGCAGTCGAGCCGGACTTCGGGAAGATTGCCCTCCACTTCGAAGACGAGGGCGTCCGCTTCGGCCAGTCCCGTCGCTTCGACTACGATGATGTCTGGCCGAGCCTTTTCGAGGATCTCCCGCACGGCCGCTTCGAATTCCCCCGTCAGGGAACAGCAGACGCAGCCGCCCGCCAGTTCGACGATTTCCACGTTTTCGCCCCGGATCACGCGACTGTCGACGGCCAGTTCGCCGAATTCGTTCATCAGGACGGCAATGCGCCGAACCGGGTTCTGGAGAATCCGCCTGAGCAGGGTCGTCTTGCCGCTCCCGAGGGAACCGGTGATCAATGCGATCGGCGTCCGCTGTTCCATGCTTCCCTCCTGGCTGCATGCCGTAGAGCGGCCTTCTTACCCCTTCACGTTCCCGACGGGAATGAAGCGGACGACCGGCCTGCTGATGCCCGCCAGTTCGGCGGCCCGGACCACGTCGTCGATATCCTTGTAGGCCGCTCCGGCCTCTTCGGCGAGACCGGAATAGGAAACCGTCCGGACGTAGATGCCGCGGCTCTCCATATCCCGCTGGAGCTTCTTCCCCTCGAACTGCCTCTTCGCCTGGTTGCGGCTCATCGTGCGGCCGCTTCCGTGCGCGGTGCTGTAAAAGGTCTGCAAACCGCTCTCCACGCCTGCAAGCAGGTAGGAACCGGTTTCCATGCTGCCTCCCAGGATGACCGGCTGCCCCGTTTCCCGGTAGATGTCGGGAAGGCCGGTCATGCCGGGGCCGAAGGCGCGGGTCGCCCCCTTGCGGTGCACCAGGAGCTGGCGCAGTTCCCCGCCCACGCGGTGCGTCTCCAGCTTGGCGGTGTTGTGGGCGACGTCGTAAACCTGGTGCAGGCCGAGTACCTCGGGGTCCTTGTGGAAGACGTCCGAAAAGGCCTCCCGGACCCGGTGCAGGATCACCTGTCGGTTGGCGAAGGACATGTTGATGGCGCATTTCATCGCGGCGAAGTAATCCTGACCCTCGGGCGAATGGAAAGGGGCGCAGGCCAGTTCGCGGTCCAGTATCCGGATGCCGTATTTTTTCTCCATGACCTTCAGAAAGAGCTGGAGGTAGTCCGTGGCCACCTGGTGCCCGAAACCGCGGCTTCCGCAGTGGAACATCACGGCCACCTGGTTGGGCATGGTGATTCCGAAAGCCCTGGCGGTCTCCGGGTCGAAGATGTTTTCAGGCCTGGCCACCTGGATTTCCAGGTAATGATTCCCGGAGCCGAGGGTCCCGATTTGTTTGTACCCTCTTTCAACCGATTTGACGCTGATCTTCGAGGCGTCGGCACCCGCAATCCGGCCGTTTTCCTCCGTGCGTTCCAGGTCTTCCTTCCATCCGTACCCGTTTTTCAGGCACCAGTGGGCGCCCTGCTCCACGGCGTGACGGAATTCGTCCTGCGAGATTTTCACAAAGCCGCTGCTTCCCACACCGGCCGGAACGCGGGCGAAAAGCCGGTCCACCAGCTCGTGCAGGTGCGGCTTGACTTCATCGTACGTCAGGTTGGTGAGGATCAACCGCATGCCGCAATTCACATCGAAGCCGATGCCGCCGGGCGATATGACGCCGCTTCCGGGATCCATGGCCGCAACGCCGCCTATGGGAAACCCGTAGCCCCAGTGCCCGTCGGGCATGCAAAAGGCATAATCGACGATCCCGGGCAGTGTCGCCACGTTCGTCACCTGGTCGATGACGCCGTCGTCCATCGCCTCGAGGAGTTTTTCCGTCGCGTAGATCCGCGCCGGGACGCGCATGCCTTCCTTGTAGGTCATGGGGATTTCCCATACCGTCTCGGAAATTTTCCTGAAATCCTTTTTCGTTGCCATAGGCATTCACCTGTCGCCAGAAAACGGAAAAATTCAATGGAATGTCGGAATTGATGCCAGGTTTCTGATGACTAGACAGCTTAATATATGGATACAATCATTCTTTGTCCAGCCGAACCGCCACAATTCCCACCGACGACGCCGACGGCATCGCCCCGCCTTTTTCCGGGGCACAATTCCCTTGACAATACCGCCGGTGGCCATTTATGTTTATTCTGTTCATGAATCCAGTAAAAGGAGTTTTTCATGCCGGGCAGGCTGTTTTTTTATTGCTATTGCTTTTCCATCTGCCGGAGATCGCGCGGACCTGCCTGAGTTGCCACGAAATATGAGAATATGGAAGCCGCGGGTTCTGCCTGCGGCTTTTTTTTTTACGGGCAGGGATGCGGAAAGAACCCTGCATCGACCGGCAAACCGTGTGCGGGAGGAAAACTTGAAGGAAGCCTGGGTCCGAATGCGGGAATGGTCGAAGGAAGCCGTAACGGCGGCCCTCGAAGGCGGTGCGGACGTACTGATCGTCCCCGCCGGTTGGCAGGACCGGATCAAAGCCCTGGGGCGGATCGCCACGGCAGGCCCTGACGGGGACTTGAGGCCGGGGAAGGACGTTTTCTTCGAGTCCCTGGATTCTCCCGAAGACGAAGCCCGCATCGCCGGCCTTCTGCAAAAGGGCCCGGTGGTCCTGATCGAGAAGACGGAGGAAGACGAGGCGCGCCGGCCGTGGGAGATCATCCCCCTGGAAAACCTCGTCGCGCGGGGCGGCCGGCTCATCGTGCCCGCCTCCTCCGCGTCGGACCTGGAACTCGCCCTGGGAGTGCTGGAAAAGGGGGTGGCGGGCGTGGTCATCGATTGCCCCGACGCCGCGCAGATCAGGAAGATGCTCTCCCTCGTGAAAGCCGTACCCGAACGGGAAGCGCTCTCCGAGGCCATCATCGAGGCCGTTCGCCCGGTCGGCATCGGCGACCGGGTGTGCGTCGATACGTGCACGCTCATGGAAGAAGGCGAGGGCCTGCTGGTGGGGAATTCGAGCGGTTTCCTCGTCCTCGTCCAGGCGGAGGCGAAAGTCAATCCGTACGTGGCCCCGCGGCCCTTCCGGGTCAACGCCGGACCCGTGCACGCCTACACCCGCGTCCCCGGCGGCGGGACCCGCTACCTCAGCGAACTGCGCGCCGGAGACCCGGTGCTCGTCGTCCGGGCGCGGGGCGAAGCGCAGCCCGCAACGGTGGGCCGGGTGAAGATAGAGCGCCGGCCTCTGCTCCTCATCGAAGCCCGGTGCGGGGACATCCGGGGATCCATTATTTTGCAGAACGCCGAAACCATCCGCCTGACGGCCCCGGACGGCGAAGCGCGCTCCGTGGTCGACCTCAGGCCCGGAGACCCGGTGCTGGCGGCCATAGAGCCGGCGGGCCGCCATTTCGGGATGAAGGTGGACGAAACGATCCGGGAGCACTAGACAGGGGCGCCACGGCACGGACGATCGGGGAAGAGATGAACGGAAACGAAGAACTGAAGGCGATACGGGAGGCCATCGACCGGATCGATGCGCACTTGATCGAGCTTCTCAACAAGAGGATGGAACTCGCCCTCGAGGCCGGGCGCGTCAAGGCCGCCGGCGGAATCCCCCTGTTCGATTCCGGCAGGGAGGCGGAAATCTACGAACGCCTGACGGAGGCCAACCCCGGCCCCATTGCCGATTCCTCTCTGCGGGCGATCTACAGGGAAATCCTCTCGGCATCCCGGCAGGTGCAGGAAGAGAAGCTGCTCCGGGACGGGAAATGAGCCGCCGGCCGGAGGCATGCAGCCGGCCCGGACGATCCCGTACTGCCCGTGCTGTATGAAAAAACCGGAGCGAGGGAAAGCACAAGGTTGGGGTGAGCACGTAGGCTGGCGGTGAGCGACAGCGAACCCCAACACCCGCAAACCCAAACCTGACAGCCAATGCGGCTTGTCCCTGACCGTGCGCCGGTGTGGAGCATGTTGGGGTTCTCGTTCGCTCACCGCCAACCTACGAACTACTCCCGGCCACCGGCGATCGCGTGAAAATCGAAAAAGAAGGACTCCGGTGAAATATCGGATTGTGTTGGTACGGAATATGTGAGGAGGGAATGGAAGCTGTCGCACGGGGTGATTTTCACATGGAAGGATTGAGAGCGTACAGATGATCTTACCGGTTCAGAAAGACCTTTACGCAGTGGTCGGGAACCCGGTGGGGCACAGCCTGAGCCCGGCCATGATGAATGCGGTTTTCCGAAGCCTGGGAATCCCCGCCGTCTACGTGGCCCTGCAATCGGATTCCTTCGCCGAAGACCTGGTCACCCTGGAAAAGATGGGCTTCCGGGGGCTCAGCGTGACCATCCCCCACAAGGAAGCCGCCTTCCGCCTGGCTTCCCCGCAGGATAAGAACACATGGGCCATCGGCGCCGTGAACACCCTGAAACGAGGCTCCAAAGGCTGGGAAGGCCGCAACACCGACTGGCTGGGGGCCATGTGGGCGCTGAAGGGGAAAACCGCCCTCGCCGGCAGGCGGGCTCTGGTCATCGGGGCCGGAGGGGCCGCGCGCGCGCTGGTTTACGGGCTCAAACGGGAAGGCGCACGACCGACGGTCGCGAACCGGTCCGTCGAGCGCGGAAAGTCGCTGGCCCACGACTTCGACTGCGGTTTCCTCCCGCTCGCAGACCTGGAACGGACGGCTTCCGATCACTCCTTCGACGTCGTCGTCCAGTGCACGCCGTTGGGACTGGCGGGCGGCGATCCCGTTTCGCCGGTTTCGAAATCCCTGTTCCGCCCGGGGATGGTGGTCATGGACACCGTGTACCGCCCGATGCGAACGCCCTTTGCAATTCTGGCCGAAGAGGCCGGCTGCACGCTCGTGCCGGGCTTGGAGATGCTCCTTCACCAGGGAGTCGCACAACTGGAATGGTGGCTGGGACGTCCCGTTCCGGCGGACCGTGGGGTGAACGTCATGAGAGAAGCTTTGCTGGAGGCGCTCGAGAGTGAGTAAAACCATCAGGAAGATCGATCCGGTCCCGAAGGTAAACGCCGAAATCCGCCTGCCGGGGTCCAAGTCCGTTTCGCACCGGGCGCTCATCGTCGCCGCCCTGGCCGACGGGGAAAGCGAAATCCGCAACCTCCTGGAGGCGGAGGATACGCTGCTCACCATGCGGGCGCTGGAGATGCTGGGCGTCCGCTTTGTCCGGGAAGAGAACCTCGTGCGCGTTTTCCCCCCGGAAAGACGCTGGGTACAACCCTCCGAGCCCATACTGCTCGGAAACAGCGGTACCAGCACGCGGCTTCTGCTGGCCGTCGCCGCGGCGGGAAAAGGGACGTTCACGTTCGACGGAAGCCCCAGGCTCCGGGAACGGCCCATCGGCCCCGTCATCGAGGCATTGGAGCAACTCGGGGTGCGGTGCCGCTATCTCGGCCGCCCCGGTTTTCCGCCCGTCGAAATCACCAGCGGCGGGCTCGAAGGGGGCGACGTCCTGGTGGACGCCTCCCGGAGCAGCCAGTTCCTGTCGGCCGTCCTGATCGCGGCCCCCCTCGCCCGGAGGGAAGTCCGGGTGTCGTGGAAAGAACCCGTCGCATCCTTTCCGTATGTGGCCATCACGCTCGCCATGATGGAAACGGCCGGAGTCGAAACGCGCAGGGCGGGCGGCAACTGCATCGCCGTACCCGCTCCGGCGGCGTATCGGCCCCTGCGCTTCACGGTCGAGGGAGACTGCTCCTCGGCGTCCTACTTCTGGGCCGCCGCGGCGCTGACGGCCGGCGAAGTCACCACCTATCCCGTCTTTCCCGACAGTTCGCAGGGAGACTGCCGCCTGCTGGACATTCTGCAGCACATGGGCTGCTCCGTCGTCATGGGACAGGAATCGGTCTGGGTGAACGGCCCCGAAGAACTGAAAGCCGTGGACGTGGATATGAACGGCATGCCCGACGTGGTCCCGACCCTCGCCGTCGTGGCCGCGTTCGCGCCGGGTACGACCCGGATCCGGAACGTGGCGCACCTGCGGCTGAAGGAATCGGACCGGCTCCGTGCCGTCGCGACGGAACTGCGCAAGTTCGGCGTCCCCGTCCGGGAACTGCCCGACGGGCTCGAGATCGAGGGCGGGTCGGTCCATCCCCCCTGGGCGGGCATCGAAGTCTACAACGATCACCGCATCGCCATGGCGTTCGCCCTGGCGGGGCTTCGCGTCGAAGGGGTGGAAATCCACGGTGCGGAAGCCGTGTCGAAATCCTTCCCCAATTTCTGGGAAGCGTTCGAACAGCTGAAAGGTCCAAATGCCTAAGATGGTATTCGTTAAGATTCTGAAGATACTGCTCTATATCGGTCCGATTCTTCTTGCCTCCGCCGCGGCCGCCGCCGGCCCCGAGGAAATGCTCCGGCCGCAGCTGGATGCGCTTCAAAAATCGGCCGGCGACGTGGGAATCCAGGTGATCGCCCTTCCTTCCGGAAAGCCCGTCTGGGAATACCGGGCGGCGGAGCCCCTCGTTCCGGCATCCCTCGTCAAGGTCCTCACGAGCTATGCCGCCCTGAAGCGCCTCGGTCCCGGCCATCACTACCAAACCTCCCTCTGGGCGCTCGACGGCCCGAAGGGGGACGCCATCCCCGGCGACCTCTGGATCCGGGGCGACGGGGACCCGTACCTCGTGGCCGAAAAGGCGTCGGCGCTCGCCGCAGCCCTCCGGGAGAGCGGCGTCCGGTCGATCCACGGCGGGATATGCATCGATAACGGCGCGTTCAGCCCGCCGTCCGAACGCGTCTGCCTGGACGGCCAGTGCGGGAGGAACTACGAACCGGTGCTGTCCGCGACGGCCGTCGACTTCAACTCCATCACGTTCCGCGTTTCGCCGGGAGCGAAGACGGGAAGCCCCGTGCGGGTGTCATGGTCTCCCGCCGGAGACTACGTGCGGATGACGAACCGCGCCGTTACGGGCGGCAAGGGGGCGAAAACCCCTCTGCGGCTGCAATCGCTCGGAATGGCCCCGGACGGACACGAGAAGTTCGAACTCACCGGCCGGCTTCCCGCGCGCGGGGCAGGGGAGCGCGAGTTTCGGCTCAACGTGGCGGACCCCGCGTTTTTCGCCGGGTACACCTACAAGGCGCTGCTCCGAGAGGCGGGAATCGAAATCCGCGGGGCCGGGGTGAAGGTATGCTCCGTGCCCGCCGGGGCGAAGAAGATCCTGGAAAGCGGGTCGCAGTCCCTGGGGGAGATTCTTTTCGGATTGAACCGGTACAGCAACAATTTCATGGCGGAGATGGTCCTGAGAAACATGGGCGGGCGGACCGGGGAATTTCCCGCCACCGCAGAAAAGGGACTGGCCGTCGTCCGCAGGACGCTGGGGAGCCTGGGGATTCCCGAGGGAGAAGTTTCGCTCGACTGCGGTTCGGGGCTGAGCCGCAACTGCCGGGTGAGCCCCCGGACTTTCGGCAAGGTTCTCGCCGCCGTCTATGCGGATCCGTCCATCGCCCCGGACTTCATGGCGTCGCTCGCGGTCAGCTCGCAGGACGGCACCCTGCGGCGGCGGGCGCATCCGCCGGGAATCGTTCTGAGGGGCAAGACGGGGTCCCTGAGCGACGTGGCGGCCATCGCCGGGTACGTGGAGGAAGCGGGAAGGGACGTCTGCGCCGTCACCATCATCTGCAACGACGTTCGCGACCCCGCCGCGGCAAAAGCCGCCATGCACGCGTTCATCGACCGGGCTCCCGGGCTGGTCCGGGCCCTCGCCGCTCCGTAGCGGCCCTGCGGCCTTCCCCTGAATCCATGCCGGGGCGGCGGCCGGCGCGAGCCGCAAGTGCCTATCTTTTCCGTCCCCTGAACACGTTGAGGAATTCCAGCAGGGCCTTTCCCTGTTCCGTCGGGATGAAACCCACTTCGCCGCAGTCCTCGCAGGGCATTTCCTCCTGGATTTCGAGGAGCTGATGCCCGTCCGGGGGAGGCTGATCGTTTTCCGCCCACCACCGGACCCACCGCCCGTCCTGGATGAAACCCGCGCCATTGCAGTTCGGGCAAACCGTCTGAAGATCTTCCAGCTTGAGCATCGCAGCCTCCTTCTTCGACAGGGTTTCGGATTCAGTGGAATTTCCCTTTGCCCCTGTAAGGAAATTTCATCCCTCCGTAGGATTCTTCATCCGCCGCGGGGTCATGAGCGGGCGCGGGCGGCCTCCTTTTCAAACCGGACGGGAGACGGATCGGCCGGAGGAATTCCGGTCATTCCTCCATGGAGCCCGGGATCACGACCGGCGTTTTTCTGGCCACGGTGATGAACCCGGTGTGGGCGATCATGCGGTCGTTGGGGCGGGCGCGCCGTTCGTCGATGAGCCAGTCGCGCTTCAGCAGTTCGAAGTTCCGGATGTTGGCAAAGCCGTTGTGCTTCAGGTCCTTGTACATGGCCTGCAACTGGCCGATGTTGGGGCTCAGGCTCACCAGGATTCCCCCTTCCGTGAGAAGGCCGGAAACGGTCGGAATGCAGTGCCACGGTTCCGGGAGGTCCAGGAACACGCGGTCCGCCCGGACGGTCATGCCGAAATCCTGGATGTCCCCCACGACGATGCTGTGGTTGGCGGGATGTTCCCCGAAAAAGCGGGTGATGTTCTCGCGGGCCGCCACGGCAAATTCGGGCCGCTTTTCGACCGAGACGAGCCGGCCCTGGCCCCCCAGGGCCCGAAGCAGCGCGAGGGAGAGAGACCCGGACCCGATACCGGATTCCAGGATGGTGTGGCCGGGCTGAATGTCTCCGTAAAAGACCATCGCCCCGAGATCCTTGGGATAGATGACCTGAGTGGGGCGGTTCATGGTGAAGATGTAGTCCTCGAGGGTCGAACGGAAGAGGTACATCTTGGCGCCCTTGTGCGTTTCGAGGAAATCCCCTTCCTGCTTGCCCACCACGTCCAGCATGTTGAGGGTCCCGAGATGGGTGGAGAAGGGAGCGTCTTCGATCTTGACGTACCACTTCTTGCCTTTCTGGGAGGTCAGCATGACCCATTCACCCATGCGAAATCTGCTCATCTGCCTTGCTTCTCCTTACGGCTCGCGCCGTTTCCGGAACGGAAAACCGGCGCCGGAAATTGCGTACGTCACTCGTCGGCCGGGGTCCTGCACTCCCGGAGCCGTCGAATCGTCCGGGGTGCCTGACCATAAAGAAAGCCCGGACTCAAAGTCAACCGGATTCTTTGCCGAATGTCCGGACGAAATGATTTGCCATAACCCGCCCGCGCTTTTATTCTAGAAAGGTCCAGACAATCGTGCGCACATTCGCTTTTACTTCTCTTTCCGGCTTCCGGAAGCGGTCCGCCGCCGAGGGAAATCGAGGAGGACCGATGATCGGAGTCCAACCGGCCAGGAAACGGGCGGCGGGAAGTCTTCTTCCGCTGCTTTGCCTTTTAGCGCTTTTCGTGCTTCCGTCCCCCGCCCGCGCGGCGGCCCTCAGGGTGGTGGTCCTCACCGACTCCGCGGGACTCGGGGACAAGGGATTCAACGACGTCTGCTGGAAGGGCGTGCAGGCGGCGCAGAAGGATTTCGGAGCGAGCGCCCAGTTCATTCAATCCCGCGAACAGGCGGACTACGTGTCCAACCTGACGCTCGCGGCGCAGCGCGCGGACGTCATCGTCACGCTGGGCTACCTCTATGTGGACGCCGTGAAACAGGTGGCCCCCCGTTTTCCCTCGATCCGTTTCATACACATCGAGGGGGAGATTCCCGGGGAGAACGTGGCGTGTTTCGATTTCAAGTCGGAGGAAGGCGGTTTTCTGGCCGGCCTGACGGCGGGGCTGTTCACCAAATCCCTCAAGGTGGGCATGGTGAGCGGGATGAATATTCCCCCCGTGGAAGCGTACGTGGCCGGGTTCCGCTCGGGGACGAAAACCGCCGAAAAGCTTCGCGGAAAGGCCATGGAGACGATAGTGGCCTCCGCCGGTTCGTTCAACGACCCCGTGAAGGGGAAGTCCCTGGCCAGGGCGCTCATCGACAAAGGAACCGACGTCGTCTTCCGGGCGGCCGGCAACACCGGAATCGGCGTCCTGGAAGCGGTCCGGAACGCGAAGGGCGTGTACCTGATCGCGGAAGACCTGGACCTGGACGACGAGTTCCCCGGAAAAGTGCTCGTCAGCACCCTGAAGCGGATGGACACGGCCGTCTACGGAGCGCTGAAGGACATCCACAACGGGAGCTTCAAACCGGGGCATCGCAGGCTGGGCCTTGCCGAAGGAGGCGTCGGTATCACGGACATGAAGCACTCGCGGACGCTTTTCGATCCCGGAGACCTGGAACGTATCCAGCGTGCCAGGACGCTCCTCGAACAGGGCAAGTTCACCGTCCCGGTCCGCGAATCCGAAGTGGAAGGCTTCCAGCCTCCCGCCCTGGACCCGCAGTGAACCCCGGCGAAAGAACACAGACCCCTCTCATCTCCCTTCGGGGAATCACCGTGCGTTTCGGGTCCGTCACGGCCAACCGGGACGTCTCCCTCGACGTCTATTCCGGCGAGGCCCACGCGATCGTGGGGGAAAACGGCGCCGGGAAGTCCACACTCATGAAGGTGCTCTTCGGGCACTACCGGCCCGAATCGGGCGAAATCCTCCTGGACGGAAAGCCCGCGGTTTTCCGCCACCCGAGGGAAGCCATGCGGGCGGGCATCGGCATGGTACACCAGCAGTTGCTCATCTTTCCCCAACTGACGGCCCTCGAAAACATCGTCGTGGGCTGTGAGGCCGGAAGCGGCTTCCTGGTGCGGGAAAAGGAATCCAGGGGAAAAATCGAGGAAATCTCCCGCATTTTCGGCTTCGATCTGCCCCTGGACGAATCCGCCTCCCGCCTTTCCTTCGCCCACCGGCAGCAGATCGAACTGCTGAGGGTCCTCTACCGCGGCGCCCGGATTCTCATCCTGGACGAACCCACGAGCCTGCTCGCCCCTCCCGAAGTGAAACGCCTGCTGGATCTTCTGAAGTCGCTCCGGAAGAGAGGGCACACGATCCTTTTCGTGAGCCACCGCCTGAAAGAGGTGTTTGAGCTGGCGGAGCGCATCACCGTGCTGCGACGGGGGCAGAAGATCGGCACATTCGCCTCTCGGGAGATTTCCGAAGAGGAACTGGCGCAATGGATCGTGGCCGGCGGCGGGGAATCCTCCGCCGGGGCGGAGCCCGGGGAGGCAACCGCGTGCACCGGCGAGACCGGGCCCCAACCCGCGGGACGGCCCCTCCTCGAGTTGGTCGGAGTCACCACGAAGACCCGTGGGCATGAAGCCGGCCTGGATGCCTGCTCCCTCACCGTGAAGGAAGGAGAAATCCTCGGCATCGGCGGGGTTGTGGGAAACGGCCAGGCGGACCTGGCGTGCGTCATAGCGGGGCTGTTGCCGGCCGAACAGGGAAGCGTCCTTTTCGACGGCCGCGAAATCGGACGGCTGTCCGCGGGGGAAAGAATGCGGCTGGGCCTTCGCCGGCTGCCCGCAAACCCGCTCGAAGAAGCGCTCCTGCCGGGCCGGCCCCTTTGGGAAAACCTTCTCCTCGGGCGCCAGCGCGAACCGGCCGGCCAGTCGCGGGGGTGGCTTCTCAAAAAGAGAATCGCCCGGTGGGCCGAAGAACAGCTCACGACGGGCGAGGTGGTCCACGCAGGCATCGGGAACTCCATAGACAGCCTCTCGGGAGGCAACCAGCAGAAGGTGGCCCTTTCCCGCGTGCTTGCGGGTTCCCCGAAGCTGGTCGTCCTGGAACAGCCGGGGCGGGGGCTGGACATCCGGGCGCTGGGCCGGCTGCAGCGCAGAATCCGGGCGCTCGGCGCCCGGGGGGTTTCCTTCCTGCTCATCTCCTTCGACCTCGACGAACTGCTCTCCCTGAGCGACCGGATCGGCATTCTCTACCGCGGCCGACTGGCCGGGCTGACGGACCGCGCCGGCGCTTCCCGCGAACGCCTGGGGGCGTGGATGCTTGGGCTGGAAATGCAGGAAAAGCCCGGGCGGACTTCGATGCATTGAACGAGGGGAAAGTCATGTCCCTGGAAGGATTGCGACGTCGTGCCGGAACCGTGCTGCAGCCGTTCGGAGTGCTTCTCACCGCGCTGTGCGCCGGTTCTTTCCTGTGCTTCGCCCTGTCCTGCGCCGCAGGCGTAAAACCGTTGGACCTGGCCGCCGCTCTCTGGGAAGGGGCCTGGGGAAGCCCGGACGCGGCCGCGACGTCCCTCGCCAAGACGACGCCGCTCCTTTTGAACGGCCTCGCGGTGGCCCTCGCCTACCAGGTCCGCCTGCTGAACATAGGCTGTGAAGGCCAGCTCACTCTCGGCGCGCTCGCCGCCGCGGGCTTCGCCAATACCGCCTCGTTCCTGCCGCCGTTCCTGCTGCTGCCGCTCACGGTCCTCGCCGGGGCCGCGGCCGGAGCTCTCTGGGCGCTCCCCCCGCTGTGGCTGCGCCAGCGCCGGGGCGTCCACGAAGTGATCAGCACGCTGCTCTTGAACTACGCCGCCATTTACCTGGCGGAATACCTGGTCCTCGGCCCCCTGGGAGACGGAACGGCCATGGGCAGGACTCCCGAAATCCCCGCCGGGGCCGCATGGGGAACACTGTGGCACTTCGGGACCCAGGGG
Source organism: Desulfobacteraceae bacterium (assembly GCA_021372635.1). GTDB lineage: Bacteria > Desulfobacterota > Syntrophobacteria > Syntrophobacterales > Syntrophobacteraceae > JAJFUA01. Next base: position 18,446 of record JAJFUA010000166.1, read on the forward strand.
ATCACGGCCGCCCCGGTCATCGCCCTGGCGGCGGCGGTCCTGGCCCAGGCATGGCTTTCCGGAACCGTCTGGGGCTACGAAGTGCGGGCGACGGGGAGCAACCCCGAAGCCGCCCGCGCCGCGGGCATTTCCGTCGAAGCATGGCAGATGCGGCTTTTCCTGCTGAGCGGGGCCGTTGCGGGCCTGGCGGGAGCCCTCGAAATCGTCGCCGTCCATCACCGCTTCTACCGGGCGTTTTCCCCCGGCTACGGCTTCGACGGGATCACCGCCGCCTTCCTGGTGAACACCGTTCCGGCATGGCTGCCCCTGAGCGGCCTGCTCCTCGCCGGACTCAGGGCGGCCGACAAGTGGCTGCAGATGGCCCTCGGGGTCTCCCCGAGCGTCATACTGGTCATCCAGGCGGTGCTGCTTCTCTCCGTCGCCTGCCGGGAAGGGTTCCAGGCAAT
>JAJFUA010000194.1 GCA_021372635.1 Desulfobacteraceae bacterium
GACTACGAGCAGGGCGGCGAGGTCTCGGTGAACCTGAGCAGGCTCTACAACTACATGCTGCGCCAGATGATCGGGATCAACGTGCGCCAGGACACCTCCATGTACGGCCACCTGATCCACATGCTGTCCGAACTCAAAGAAGCCTGGGAGCAGATCCGCCACGATGCGGCCACCGCGCCGCCTCTGCCCACCTCGGTCCAGGGCAGCCGCAGATGGCAGGCTTCCGCGTAGGCGGAGAGGAGAGCGAATCGGAAAACACCGAAGCGGAGGAAGGCTTCCCGGCACAAACAGGGAAAGCCCGGCTTTTCGCATCGGGCTGGAGGGTTGCCTTGATCGGCGACAAGTCAAAGCAGATCAAAAAAGTTCTCGGGCAGTTGCTCAAATACACCGAGCAACTGGCCCGGTCGGAGCACGATCCCGGCGTGGACGTGAAAGCGCTCGCCCGGTCGTGCGAAAAGCAACTCTCGGTCTTGAAGGAACTCATGCCTCCTGGTACAATCCGGGCAAATGGAGAGTGCGAGAGCGAAGACGAGCGGCAAGTCTTCGAAATTCTGCAGACCTTGGATACGCGCACGCGGGATTGCATCCGCATTCTGGAAGCCGCCAAGGGCCGGGTGGAACAGGAAATGGGATCGCTTCGCCGTTCGAGGCAAGCTATCCGGGCGTACAACGGCAAGTAACGGTCGTCTTCCCCGAAAGCTGGACATCCCGCGGATCGGTCCCACGTCACAGGTGAGAAAGTCATGCCTGAGCAGTTGATTTCAGTGGATCGACTCCGCATCGGGATGTTTATCAATCTGCATCTCAAGTGGTACGAACATCCCTTCATTTTCAGCAGCTTCAAGATCAAAGACGAAAGCCAGATCCAGACTTTGAAGGAATTGGGGCTGACGCAGGTCGGGTTCGTGCCCGAAAAAAGCGAATCTCAGCCGCATCCCCCCCCAAAGGCCCCGCCGCCCTCCTCCCCTGCCACGCCATCCGGCCCGACAGCATCCGCCGGTGCCTCGCGGGACAGCCTCATGGAACTCAAGCAGGAACGCATCCGGCAACTCCGGGAGCGCAAGCGGAAGTTCTCTGCCTGCGAGAGGCAGTACGACCGCACGTTCGTACAGGTCCAGAACATCATGAAGTCCCTCATGACGGGTTCCGATGAAGTGGGCGCCCAGTCGCGGGAACTGATCCACGATATGGTCGGTTCGTTCCTCGCCGAGAAGGAAATCGTCGTACAGTTGATGAACGCCAAGTCCAATGAAGAGGGCATGTTCTACCATACCCTCAATGTGGCTATTCTTGCGATGATGCTGGGAAAGGAATGCGGGCTGGAGTCGGAGACGATCGAAAACTTGGCCATGGGAGCACTCTTTCACGATATCGGCAAGAGCAGAGTCCCCAAGAAAGTCCTACTGAAGCAGACTGCCCTGACTCCCCCCGAAAAGGAGCTACTGCAGCTCCATACCAGGTACGGGGAAGAAATCGCCATGCGCATCAAGGACTTTCCCGAAGAGGCCCTCCAGGTCATCCGCCAGCATCACGAAACCATGGACGGGAAGGGGTATCCACATCAGCTGCAAGGGGGGAAAATAACCATTCCGGCCAGAATCACGGCCATCGCCAACGCCTACGACACGTTGTGCAACCCGCTGAACGTGGAGAACGCCATGACTCCCCACGAAGCGCTCTCCTATATGTTCCGGCGCCAGCAAAGCCAGTTCGACCCGGGAATCCTCGCCACGTTCATCCGGTACCTGGGCGTCTACCCACCCGGCACCGTCGTCGGTCTTTCCAACGAACTCATTGGCCTGGTCGTGTCCATCAACCCGAAGAACCAGCTTCAGCCGGGACTTCTCCTGTACGATCCGGAGGTTTCTCCCGGCGAGGCGTATATCATCGACATGGGGGACGATCCGGACCTGAAGATCGTGCGAAGCATCCGGCCGTCCCAGCTCTCCCCCGAGGTCTACCAATATCTGAGCCCCCGGACACGGATCAACTATTATTACGATGCCGCCCCCCCCGGCGCCTCCGTCGGCTCACGCCCGTGAACGTTCTTCCATCGGAGAAGCAGTCACTTTTTGAGCAGGCTTCCGGAGGAACCGGATAAGCCCTCCGGAATCACCAGATTGCGGTCCACTTCTTCGGAGTCCATGGTCCACTGATAGCCGACCCTGGAAACCGCGTTGAACAGAAGAGGGCTTCGCAGGTGGAATTGAATGGAATTCTGCTGCCTGTTGAAAGAGACGATGTTCAGGATCAGTATGTCTTCGCCCCGATCGAGCCTGATCGGTTCCAGCTTGACCGCAGGGATGCGGTACTCGATCCCGAGCACCTGGGGCGGGCAGACCACGAAGGCCACCGTAGGCTCTTCCGTAGACTGGAGCCATTGAAAAGGTCCGCCGCGGTATTCGAGGAGCACGAAATGCTTGAGTTCCTCAAACCCGGGAAGTCCCCAGGGGAAATGGATCAGTTCGGATTCCTTGATTTCTATCGCGCCAAATCGCGTGGTGTCGATCTGCATGGGTTTTTCCTACCCTCCTGAGCCAGGACTAAGAACGTCCGCCATCAAGCGGACCACGATACTTCTCCTTCGCATAAAGCTCGAGCAAATCATCCAGATCACCGGTCTTCATACCGGCCGCTTCACGGTTGTCCTGCTGGATTTTCTGATAGAGTTCCTCCCGGTAAATGGGAATCTTCGGGGGACTCTTGATGCCGATTTTTACCTTGTTCTGATCGATCGCCGTGACAACGACTTCGATATCCTCACCGATCCGGATGGATTCCCCAATTTTGCGAGTAAGCACAAGCATTGCCGTTCACCTATCTGCCACCGATCGGCTCGAATGAGTCCATGAAACAACGCCTCCGGCAGGCCCCGGGCGGAAGACCACTCCAGGGAACAGGCCGCCGCAGGTTCCCGGGTCTTTCAGGAAGCCAGAAACTGCTTCGTCTCCCTCAGCGCTTCGACCAGGTCCGCAAGACACTGGTCCACCATGCGCGAAGTGATCCCCAGCTCGACGAAAACCTGGTCCTGATTGGGCTGCATCAGGCTGTCCACGCCGCAGCCGATCCCCATGGCGGATACCATCCGGTCCGCGACGTGTATAATGGAGACCAGCGTTCGGTTTTCTTTCGCCTGAAGCGGATAATGATGGTATTCGATCGCCGTCGTCACCTCGGCGGGGAATTTCCACCGGCAGGCGATCATCGTTCCCAGTTGCTGATGGTCGATGCCGAGAACCTGGCGCTCGGCGTCCAGGAACCGCATCTTCTTCTCTCGGACCAGTGACAGGATCGAATCGAAATAAGTCTTTACATAAAGATGCAGCACCGTTTTGCCGATGTCGTGCAGGAGTGCGGCCGTGTAGGCGGAGAAGACGTCCTCGTACCCCAGGCGGCGCCCCACGATTTCCGTCATGAGCGCGACGGCGACCGCATGTTCCCAGAGTTCCCCTTCTCGAAGATCGTATCCGCTGGCGGATTCGCTTTGGAAAAAGCGGGACGCGCAGGCCGCCATGATGATCTGGACGAGCTGCTGCTGCCCCATGAGAACGATAGCGTCCCGAAGGGAAGTGATGGCCTGCCGGCGTGCATAATGGGCACTCTGACTGAAGCTCAACACCTTTGCCGTAATGACCGGATCGTACTTGATAACCGCTTCGATCTCCTGCACGGGAGCCATGTCCCTGACCAGTGGCATCACCTTCCAGACCACATCCGGAAAGGCGGGCAGCCTCTCGGAAGCATCCAGGACATCCTTGAGCGGAGGCGCCGACTCGGAAGAAGGCATTTCGATTCTCCTTGTGCTAAGCTGCGTCGAGGCCTTCGCTTTTCAAACTCTAACGAAAAGCCGTCGGAATGACTTGAACATTGAGTTCACACCAGCTATTTTTATTTCGATGGTCCGACAGGTGAGGTTGCAAAATGCGCGCCAAGGTTGCCTCCTGCCGCAGGACTTCCTGCTCTCCGCAGGCGGACTCCCCCACGATCCGCACCCGGTGATCATTGAGGCATCAAGGAAGGCACAAAAGGCTCTGGCCGGCCCAACCCGTATACTACGCGACAGCAGGCTCGATTGCCATGGCATTTATTGAGGAAAAGATCTGCGAGCGGGATTACCGCACCTTGGGCCTGGAATGCGGCGCCGAACCGGAAAAGGTCAAACAGGCCTACCGCGAATTGGCCAAGAGATGGCATCCCGACCGCTTCCAGCAGCAGACGCCGCTGGAGTGCCACAGGGCCGAAGAAAAATTCAAGGAAATCACGGCCGCTTACAGGCGAATCTCCAAGACGTGGAAGGACCGGGAATCCGTCGGCGCGGAAACCCGGAAAGCCCGGGAGACGCCAAGGCCGACCGCGCCCCCTCGTAAAGAACCCGTTTCCAGGAAGCCGGCCGCACGGCGCCCCTCTCCCGCCGGCGCCGACATCGGACTGCGTCAATTTCTCGGCATCCGGTTCAAGCATATGCCTCCTTCCTGGCATTCCAAGTCCGCCGCGGTCGTAGCCGCTCTCGCCGTTCTGGCCGCCGCACTCATCATGCTTCCCTTTCCGGACTGGTTCGATCTCGACGATTCCCCTCCGTCCCGGACCGTGCAACCTCAGGACAGTCATCGTCTCGTGACCAGGCCACCCGGAGAGCCTTCCCCCCGGAGCGATCCGGTCCCGGAGCCGCCCCCGTCGCCGGGTCCGGCTCCAGACGGGACGTCGGACGGGACCTATTACACCCTCGGCTCCACACAGGCGGAAGTCCTTCGCATTCAGGGCGCCCCATCGAGGACCCAGGGACAGACCTGGGTCTACGGACTCGCCGATATCCAGTTCAAAGACGGCCGCCTCTGGCGCTACAACAACTTCGACGGGTCCCTCAAAATCCGGCTCACACCCACAACGTCGACCGAGGGGGACCCCCCCGCCTTCTTCACGCTCGGCTCCACCCAGAACGACGTGCTGCTCGTCCAGGGAACCCCGACCCAGATCGGCGCCAACAAATGGCACTACGGATTCAGCGAGATACGCTTCAAAGACGGGAGGGTCGAGGAATACAACAACTTTTTCGGAAACCTGAAAATCCGCCTGGTCCCGTCGGAGTCTCCCAATCCCACCGCAAAAAAGGGCTACTTCACGATCGGATCGAGCCGGGACGAGGTCCTCTCCCTTCAGGGCACCCCCACCGTCATTCAAGGAAACACCTGGTATTATCAGTCTTCCTACATCACCTTCCGCGACGGCAGGGTGCAGTTTGCGATCAGTCTCGACGGAAACCTGTTCTTCCTGCCTTCCGAAGAGACGACGGAAAAGAGCGACTCCCACGGATAGGCGGATAAGAAGCAGAAGGAAAGCGTCATGGAGACGGCCACGTTCATCGAGAAGATCTACCGAGGTTCGCTGGATGCGCGGGTCCCCGCCTCATTCAAGATCCTCCGTGACACCAGGAAGGTCGCCGGGCACCTGGCCGCATTCACCGCGGTCCTGCGGGACTATCCCGCGGCGGCCATCGAGGAAGAGGGCAGGATCCCCGCGGAGATGCTGCAGCGGATGGGCGCGGTGGGGCTTTTCGGGATGACCATCCCGGAATCCTACGGCGGGCTGGGCTTCAACCTCTGGGAATATCTGCAAGTGGTCGAGGAACTCGCCAGGCTGGACATCTCCGCCGGCCTCGTCTCCCTCGCTCATCTTTCCATCGGAGTCAAAGGCATCGTCCTGTTCGGAAACGAATCGCAAAAGACAAGGTATCTCCCGCCCGCCGCATCCGGAAAGACGATCTTCGCCTTCGCGCTCACCGAACCCCTGATCGGCTCCGACGCACAGCATATCGAGACGGCCGCAAGGCTCTCCAAAGATGGTTCGCACTACATTCTGAACGGCCGGAAAACCTATATCACCAACGCCAACTACGCAGGGGGGGTCACCGTATTCGCCCAGTTGGACCCGAAGAGGCCGGGGTTCATGGGCGCGTTCATCGTGGAAACGGACCGGGAAGGCGTCCGGATTGGGAAAGACATGCCAAAGATGGGACTCAAGGCCAGTTCCACGGCGGCCATCCACTTCAAGGACGTTCGCGTGCCCGTCGAAAACCTCCTGGGACGCCCGGGCGACGGCTTCAAGATCGCCATGACCATCCTGAACTATGGGCGTCTCGGCCTCGGCGCGGCCTCCGCCGGCATGATGCGCCAGTCGTTCGAGGACATGATGAAGAGGTCCTCCACGCGCATCCAGTTCAGCGTGCCGATCAGGGACTTTCCACTGGTGCAGGAGAAAATCGTCAGGGCGCGGGTATACAGTTTCATCAGTTCCGCGATGAACGACTTCGTGGCCGGACTCCTGGAAGCGTCCCCCCGGAAGAACGCGGCCATCGAGACGTCCCACTGCAAGCTTTTCGGAACCACACACGGATGGGACGCGGTTTACGACGCTCTTCAAGTGGCCGGCGGAGCGGGATACCTCTCGACTCAGCCCTATGAGAAGCGGATGAGGGACTTCCGGGTCACGACCGTGTTTGAAGGCACCACGGAAATCCATTCCATTTACCCTCCCCTCTTCGCCCTTCGGAAACTGGCCGCGCAGCAGCGCGCTCACGGGAAAGGCATACGAGGAATCGTCTTCCTGCTCCGGGAGCTTTTCAGGAGGACGGACTGGCCCCTGTATTTCGACCATCCCGTCCTGGAAAAGGCGTCGAGGGTCGCCCGGGCCAACGCCGCGTCCATTCGGAAGATGCTCTGCCTCGGCCTGCTTCTCTACGGGCGGAAGGTCTCCGAAAAGGAGTTTTTTCTGCGCAGGATCACCACGCTGAGCGTCCACATGCTGGGAATCCTGGCCGCTCTGTCCCGGATGGAAGCCGACCGGAAGGCCGGGGCGCTCTCCGCCGACGACGTCGGCATGCTGCGGTACTTCGCCCTGGAAGCTGCGGAAGCGCGCAGGAAGAACAGGACCGTTTTCGATTCACGGATTGAAAAACTGAACGGAGAGACCTTCGAGGCCATGTGCCGCTCGTGGACGAAAGCCCGCGGCTGAGAGAGAATGCGCCGGGGGCGAAACCGGAGGAAGTTTTTGCCGGCTGGATGTGATTAAAAAAGGCGGTGTGGAAACACCGCCTTTTTTGGTCCCGCAAGCAACACGGACAAGGGCTATTTGAGCAGCGAAAGGATCTGCTGCGAGGACTGGTTCGCCTGGGACAGCATGGAGATACCGGACTGCTGCAGGATCTGGTTCTTGGTGAAGGTCGTCATTTCCTCGGCCATATCGACGTCGCGGATGGTCGACTCGGAGGACTGGAAGTTCTCGATCCCGACCGAGAGGTTGTCGATCGTGTACTGCAGCCGGTTCTGGTACGTACCGATCTCACCCATGTAGGCGTTGACGGAGCTGAGGGCCAGATCGATGGCGCTCATCGCCTTCTGGGCGTCGCTTGCCGAGTTGATGCAGATGCCGCTGCTGCTGCTGCTCACCCCGAGGCAGCCCGTCATGGCGCCCGAGAACTTCAGGTTGATCTGGTTGTCGGGCGCGTTGGTCGGCCCCACCTGGAAGGTGACGCCCACGGTGGGTATCGTCGAGCCGTCGGTGAGTTTCTTGTTGCCGTAGGTGGTCGAACCGGCAATACGGTCGATTTCGTTCTGAAGGGCGACGAACTCGCTGTTCATCGTGGAGAGGCTTTCCGTCTGGCCGGAAGCCGCCTGGGTGGCCAGGTTCTTCATGCGCACCAGGATGTTGTTCACCTGCCCGTAGGCCCCATCGGCCACCTGGAGCATTGACTGGGCTTCCGACGCGTTCTGCGAGGCGACTTTCATCGACCCGACCTTC
>JAJFUA010000179.1 GCA_021372635.1 Desulfobacteraceae bacterium
AAGGAGAAGAAGCACCTCAAGCAGGCGGCCAACCTGTACGAACATTCGGGCGACTATGGCGAAGCGTTGAAGAAGATCGACATGATTCTCAAGATGGACCCGAAAGACAAGGAAGCCAAGGACGACTACATGCGTGTCCGAATGCTTTCCATGAAGAAGAAATCTACCTGATTCAATGGGTTATAAGAAGAAGTTCCAGTTTTGTGTTGCATGCCCGAACGTTTTGAGTTATAAGGCCTGAACACAGCGTGGGCGGGTAACTCAGCGGTGAGAGTGCCATCCTCACACGGTGGAAGTCGGAGGTTCGAATCCTCTTCCGCCCACCATAAAATGTAGACTGCGAGCCAATCCGTAAGGGTTGGCTCTTTGTTTTTCGTGCGCTACCCCGGTTCTGCAGTCCGCACTGGCGGCGGATCATCTCGAAAGCCTCCGGGCATTCGTCGTATCATCAGAGATATCAACATGGTGAGGACCAAGGAAAATGGTCGAAAAAGACTTGCCGAAGGAATACAAAGGCTATCCGACATCGGAACTGCTTCAGATGTGGGAAGATCTCCGGACACCGCAGGGAATCAGGGAAGGAACGCCGGTGGAGAAGATCGAAGCCATGAGAGATCTCCTTCGGGAGTTCAAACTGGCTCCGGTGTTTCAGGATCAAGCAGTAGAGAAGTAACTCCGCCTTCTGACAAGCCCGACTCTAAGAATACTCTCCAGCAAAAGGCCAAAGGCGCCATCCGTTTTCTGCAAAACGGTCTTGCCGTCATTCATTGACCTTACTGAGAAGAGCCTCCAGGGCAACCCGGAAATCCCGGCAGCCCTCCACCGCCGCGATGCGCGGTTTTTCTGCTTGCGCCTGCCCGTGCGGAGATGTTCCTCAAGCCGGTGCTATTTCCCCCGGGCCTCCCTGAGCAGTCGGTCCCGGTGGAGCGAAACGAATTCCGCAAGATCCTCTCTCCACGAAAGCATCCGGTTCCATCCCTTCTTCTTGAGTGCGGCGTTTTCCAGGATGGAATTCGTGGGGCGCGTCGCCCGGGTGGGATAATCTGCGCTCGTGCAGGGCAGCGGCCTGACGGGCAGTCCCATTTCCTGCAGGAAAGCCGCGGCGAATGCACACCAACTGCAATAGCCTTCGGAAGTCGCGTGGAAAATCCCGCGCGCGTCGGTTTCCAGGATCTTTTCGATCTGGCGGGCCAGGCGGTAGGACCAGGTGGGAGAACCGTACTGGTCGTCCACCACTCTCAGAATTCCAGCGGGGTTCTTGAGCGCCAGGCGGAGGATGGTCTTGGGAAAGTTCCGGCCGTTGATTCCGTACATCCAGGCGGCCCTCAGGATGACGTGCCTGCGGCATGAATCCTGAACGGCCTTCTCCCCTTCCGCCTTGGTGGTTCCATAGAAGGAAATGGGTGAGACGGGATCCTCTTCCACGTACGGCTGAGGATAGGGTTTCCGGCCGTCGAACACGTAGTCTGTGGAAATATGAATGATCCTGGCCCCACCTTTTTGCGCACAGGACGCGAGATGGAAGGGGCCGGTGACATTTGTCCGGTAGGCAGCCTCCCTGTCGTCCTCGCAATCGTCCACCCTGGTGTAGGCGGCACAGTTGAGGATGCAGTCGGGAGTGAATTCATCGACCGCTCTTTCCACTGCCGCCTGGTCCCCGATATCGAACTCGGGCAAATCCAGGGCGAGCAGTTCGTGTTCAGCAGAAAGCACCTCGACGCAGTCGCTCCCGAGTTGTCCCCGGGCCCCCGTAACCAGAATCCTCATGGCACTTCGCTCCTTCGTCAATGTTATACAGGAACGCCGTGAAAAACAGCGGCCGTTCCGTGTCTTTTCTTTGCGCTCCCGCCCGTCAGTCGGCCACGGTTCCGTCAGGGTTGTAAACCGGCAGGTCGGCAGACGTGACGGAAGACAACAGGGGAAGTCGGGCGTCTTTTTCGGAGAGCACCGGGTCGTCGATGGGCCAGGCAATTCCCAGTCGCGGATCATCCCAGCGGATCCCTCTCTCTTCCTCGGCGGCTCGGGGCTTCGTGACCTTGTACATTACCAGCGCCGATTCGCTGAGTACGCAAAATCCGTGGGCAAACCCCTCGGGGATGTAGATCTGAAGGTAGCTGTCCGAAGAGAGTATCAAGCCGGTGTACCGGCCGAAGGTCGGCGACCCCCGGCGGATGTCCACGGCCACGTCCCATATGCGCCCCTGCAGCACCCAGATCAGCTTGCCCTGGGGAAACCGGTCCGTTTGGTAGTGAAGCCCCCTGAGAACGTCCTTCCTGGAAAACGACATGTTGTCCTGGACAAAAGACCAGGGGATGCCGCACTCGGAGTAGCGCTGTTCCTGGTAGGTTTCCAGGAAATGGCCTCGCGTGTCTTTGAAGACCTGGGGTTCACATAAAATGATCCCGGGTAGTTTGCCGTTCGTAACCTTCATTGCCACACCCTTCTGCACGAATCCGCGGTTTTGGAGAAAGAGAGAATGCCGCCGGAGCGAGTTTTCAAATCCATAAGCAATGATCGGGCCAATCCGGCCATGCCCCGCCTGTGCCGCTGCCGCCTTCTCTGCCGTCTTTCCTCTTGGAAAGCGCAGGCTGAACGGAAACCTCCGGCGGACCGAGGGGGGCTGCAAAGAAAATGAGCCACGCGGCGGATGACGCCTTCCCGGCGACGGGCACGGCTAGAACATAGCATGCCGGAACGCGTGTTGCACAGACGAATACGGAGGGCGCACCGGACGGGAAAGAGCGGAGGGAAAAAGGGGAGGGCGGGAGCGATTTCTGCGAATAATGAACTTTCCGGGCTACGAAACTTGACGGATTGTCAATTTCCCGGACCCCGTCCGGGAACCGGAAAGCTTCCGGCGGCTACCGATGTCCGCTGCGCAACGGTTCTACGGCATGGGAAAAACGGGAAATGAGGCATTCACACAATTGGGGAAGGTGATCGTGCCTCTACCTATGCCAGCGGCGTGTTTTCCAAGGCCCATTAAAGACGAACCGCCGTCACGCTCATGCCGGCAGGCCGAAGAGGCGATCAGTCGCACCCGGAAGAGATCGGGGAAGAAAAAAACACAGGGGCCTGCAATTCTCGCAGGCCCCTGCCGGGAAAAGTCTTCGTGTGTGCCGGCTGACCGGTTTCCGCTATTTCTTGCCCTTCTCCAGGCCCTTCATGAATTCTCCCATTGCCTGTCCGGCTTCTTCGGGAGTCATCTTGTCCATTTTCTGTTGGAATGTTTCGAACTTGTTTACCATTCTCCTTGCGGCGATCTGTGAACTTACGGAGGTGAAGACCAGGACGGCGCAAATGGCCCCGAAAACGATCCAGGCCTTTTGGAGCGGCAACCGGTGTACTTCGGTCGAAGCGTTGACGAGAAGGTACGTTATCCACAGCAGCCCGAAAACGGGCCCTATGTAGGGGATGGCATTCAGGATGGTCGTTACGGGGGTGATGGCCGCCGTATAGGCCAGGCAACGGAAGGCCGTTTCGTAGGATTCACCGGAACCCATCGCTTTCCAGATCAGGAAGCCGATTCCCGCACCGATGAAACTGAACAGGACAACCATTACCGGTACGAGCAGTATCGAGGCAAGGGCTATGGTAAACGAGCCTGCCGAGCCGATTCCCACGATACCCAGGATCGTCTGGATGAGTCCCGCGACGACGCCCATCGCCACCATGAAAATGAGCGGTTCGACAAACCCTCCCGATTTCGGCATTTCCCGGTAGAATTCAGCAGGTGTGGTGAAGATTTTTTGAATGATAACCATGTACTGCGAGTAGTAAGCCTGTAGGTCGATTCCAGAAATGTTCTTATCCATCTTCTCCCCTTCTTGAATGATTCCGGCCAATCAATGCTCAACCCCTGTTTGAAGCCACTCTAGCATCCTTTCTTCCGGGAAAGAAACTATTTCAGGTTCCAATTTATCGGTCGTTGGATAAATACCTTGAGTACCGTTTCTTCTGCCTGCGCACAGGGGCCAGACCTGTCTACGGGACAGGCGACCAGGGTGAACGGCCTCACTGCGTAACAGGCAATGCGGCATGAGGCGGCGGCCGGGAGTTCGGGGAATCCCGGCCGCGGCAGACGACCCGGTGAGGCGGGAGGGTTCCGTATCGATGGCAAGATCAGCCGCTGTTCAGCACCGTCGCAACCTTCCGGCACAGGTCTGCAATGCTGAAAGGCTTCGGGAGGAAGTTCAGGCCGTCTTCGAGTACCCCCCTGTTGACCACCACGTTCGATGTATAGCCGGACATGAAGAGCACTTTGATATCCGGCCTCATTTGCAGGAGCCGGTCAGCGAGTTCCTTGCCGCTCATCCCGGGCATGATGACGTCCGTCAGCAGCAGGTCGACCCGCAGTTCGCCGTTTTTGCACATCTCCAGGGCTTCCTTTGGGTTGCTGGCCTTCCGGATTGTATATCCCTGTCTTTTCAGGATGAGCGCCGTCATTTCACGGATCATTTCTTCGTCTTCCACCACCAGGATCGTTCCCGAACCGGAAGGAACCGGAGGCTGAGAGGCGTTTTCCTGTTCTTCCGCCTCCGCACCGGCGGTGAAACGGGGAAGGTAGATCTTGAAAGACGTCCCGCAACCCGGTTCGCTGTGCACGCTGATGAAACCGCCGTTTTGCCGGACGATACCATAGACGGTCGCCAGGCCGAGACCGGTGCCCCGGCTCGAGTCTTTTGTGGTGAAAAACGGTTCGAAGGCGTGCTGGAGCAACTCCTTTTCCATGCCGACGCCGGTGTCGGTGACCGTCAGCAGGACGAAGGCACCGGGCAGAACCCCAAGATGTTCCGCGCAGCGTTCCTCGTCCAGATGCACGGCAGCGGTCTCGATGGCCAGAGTGCCTCCGTTCGGCATGGCATCGCGGGCGTTTGCACCCAGGTTGACGAGAATCTGGTCGACCTGGGCGGGATCGATGAGAACCGGCGAAGCGCCTTTTCCCGGGAGGAAACGAAGCTCGACGTCCTCTCCGATCAATTTCGAAAGGGTCTTGAGCATTCCGTCAATCAGCGCATTGATTTCGACCTTCCGGGGAGCGACGACCTGTTTTCGTGAAAAGGCCAGCAACTGGCGGGTGATGTCCCTGGACCGCAGCCCTGCGCGTTCGATTTCCATCACGTCGCAGAGCAGTCCGTCGCCCGGAGGGAGCTTCGATTTGAGCAGTTCGGCATATCCCAGAATGACCCCGAGCATGTTGTTGAAATCGTGTGCCACGCCGCCGGCGAGGCGGCCGATGGCTTCCATCTTCTGCGCCTGGCGCAGCTGTTCGGCCAGCTTCTGCTTTTCCTCGTCCGCGCGTTTGCGTTCCGTGATGTCCCTGGAGATCGTCTGGACGTAGGTTTTGCCGCCCAGCGCCACACGGTTGAGCGACACCTCCACATCGATGGCGGTGCCGTCCCTTCGGATATGCTGCCAGTAAAAGGATTGGGGCCTGCCTTCGATCGTTTCGGCGAGGTATTCGGCGGCTTTTTCCCCGGAGAGACGCCCGTCCGGCTGCCGAAGCGGTGAAAAGTGTGCCGGCGTAAAGCCGATGACCTCTTCCATGACAGTGCAGCCGAGCATGGAGAGTGTTGCCTGGTTGCAGTCGACGATGATGCCGTCCTCCATGAGGCTGATCGTGTCGCTTGCCGTTTCGAAAAGGGTGCGATACTTCAGTTCACTCTCCTGGAGAGCCTTTTCCATTCGTTTGCGTTCGGTAATATCGGTCAGCATGGCGAAAGCGCCCCGGTAACGGCCCCTGTCGTCCAGCAATGACTTGGCTGAAATGATCGTCCAGAGAGGCTTGCCGTTTTTGCGCAGCAACCGGCATTCGAATTTCTCGTCGATGCCATTTTGCGCGCAGGCGATCCTGGCCCTGTGGTCGGGCATGTCCTCTTCGAAGAAAAAGTCCAGAACGGATTTCCCTTCGAGTTCCTGCCTGGAATAGCCGAGCAGGTCGCAGATGATCCGGTTGACGAAAACGATGCGAAGCTCGGTGTCTATGGCCCAGACGCCTTCGTTGGCCGTTTCGATGAAACGCCTGTACTGCTCCTCGCTCTCCCGCAACCGCCGTTCGGTAAGCAGGCGTTCGTTCATTTCCTGGCGAAGCGTCCGGTTGGCTTCGGCAAGTTCCGCAGTCCGTTCGGAAACCTTGACTTCCAGTTCGTCGTGGGTTTTCCGCAGCGACTCTTCGGCCAGAAGGTGATCCATGGTTCTCGTTTCGAGGAGCGACGCCATCTCGTCGAAGGCCTTGGCCAACTGTCCCAGTTCGTCGGGAGTGTGGGGCAGCCCCGTCCGCTTTTTCATGTCTCCCGTTCCGAAGCTGCGGGCGGCATCGGCCAGCACGCTGATCGGCCTGATGAAAGCGAAATGGCCGGTCGCCCAGGCGGCGATGGCGGCTAAAAAGGCGCCGATTCCCAACACGAACAGGTCCGTGATCATCTGGATGTTTGCCGGTCGGACGATCCTGTCCTTGGGAATCCCAACGCTCATGATGAGATACGGCGGCAGATCGCTGCGGAGCCGCAGTTGTTTGAACGCATAGATCCGGCGAATGCCGTCCTGGCCGATTCTTTCAAAGATGCCGTGATCGAGGCTGCCCGTGACGGTCTGGATGACTTCCCCGGACAGGGGCCTTCCCGGAGGGATGGTGCTGCCTTGAGGCATCCGGAACAGGCGTGTTCCCGCATGGTCCGCGATGGAGAGTGATGAGTCGTCAGGCAGGTTTGCCTTCTGAAAGTATCGGGAATATTCGTCCAGCCTGAAACCGGCGATGACGACACCGGTGAGTTCCCCGTTTCCGGTAATGACGGGCAAGGCGTAGTTGATCGAGCTGACGTTGCTGACCCTGCCGGTGATGTACTCTCCAGCGGAAAAATCGAGAGTCTGGATGGCATCCCGGACGTGCTTCCGGTCTGAAAGGCTGATACTTCCTGGAGTGAAGGCGGGGGAGGCGGCGATCAGGTTCCCGTCGGGAGTGGCAAGTCCGATGACGGAGCAGGAAGGATTTCGGTCGAGGAGTTTTCGGAAGACTTCGTTGCAGGCCGCGGCGTCCATGCGTTGCACTTCGGGGAGAAGCGCGAGAGTGACGAGCATCTGCCTTATGCCCGTCGCGATCTGATCCTGCACGGAGGAGAGGCTTTGCACCAGGCGCAGTGCATTGGCTTCGGCCTCCCTGATTTCGTGATTGCGCCGCTCTACACCGGACAGGATGATGCTTCCGGTACAAGGCAGGATGAAAAGCAGGAGGAGCAGGAAAAACTTCCTTCGAATCGACCAGGTGTTCATGGTCTCCCTATGTTACATGCACAGCGCTTCCAGGTTATCCTCATCGTTCCACGGCGGGATGGCAGGCGAAGATGCCTCACTGCCCGTCCCAATGGAAAAGCCTTTTCCCCCATGCACCGGGAACGAAAGACGGCGAATGGGATTCTACCAGCCAGGTACGTCGTCGCGAGAGTATACCATCCAAGAATCCTGATGTGTAACGATTCTCTGGTACTAATCATTGGCTAATCATTTAAACTATTCGCTTCGAATTACTTGAAATTACAATGGCTCATCCGGAACTGCTTTCCCAGGATTCCGCCGGAGAGAGGGATTCGATCACCGCCGCTGCCGGAGGCTGCTCGGGAGAGCATGAATATTCTTGACAGGAATATTTCCATTGCGTATCGTTTTTTCTTCCGCATTTGATATACGTTTTCTGGTTACCGGGCATGTGCTGTTCCCGCCCCGAAATACACCGGTGCATGCTCCGGCGGATAGACACCGCAGCATGAAAATGGACAGGACTAGAACTTGGCCGCTCAGCGCACTCCAGCATCAACCCGTACGCTTTTCGACCCTCTTCTGCAGATAAGAGATCTTCACACCCATTTCCACACTCCGCTGGGGACCGCCAAGGCGGTTGACGGGGTGAGCCTGCACGTCGAAGCGGGTGAAGTGCTCGGCATTGTGGGAGAATCCGGGTGTGGCAAGAGCGTCCTGGCGCTTTCCGTAACACGGCTTCTGCCCATGCCCCCCGCTGTTTTTGCGGGTGGTGAAATCCTGTTTCGGAGCCGGAATCTGCTGAAGTTGCCCGAATGGGAAATACGGAGCATGAGGGGTAACGAAATCAGCATGATTTTCCAGGAACCCATGACCGCTCTGAACCCGGTCTTCACCATAGGCAACCAGTTGATCGAGGTGGTGCGGATCCATCAGAAGGCATCGCTTTCGCAGGCGACCGACAAGGCCGTGGAGATGCTCGACATGGTGGGGTTGCCTTCGCCCCGCAACCGGCTCCGGGAGTATCCCCATCAACTGTCCGGCGGTCTGCGCCAGAGGGTGATGATAGCGATCGCACTGGCGTGCCGGCCGAGCCTGCTCATTGCGGACGAACCGACGACGGCCCTCGATGTGACCATCCAGGCCCAGATCCTGGAACTGATGGAACGACTCCGCCAGGAACTGGGCATGGCCATCGTGATGATCACGCACGACCTTGGCGTGATCGCCGAGATCTGCCACCGGGTCGCGGTCATCTACGCGGGAAAAATGATGGAGCAGGCCACGACGCTCGACCTTTTCGACCGCCCGCTGCACCCTTATACGAGAGGGCTCATGCAGGCGATTCCGAGCCCCGAAGCCAGCCGCAAGACGCAGGAACTCTACGAAATCCAGGGCGTAGTGCCCAGCCTCTTCAATCTTCCGCCGGGCTGCCGGTTTCACCCGCGCTGCCCTCTCGCGCAGCCTGTCTGCATGCGGGAGGAGCCACCGCTACGGGAAATTTCCCCCGGGCACCTCGCCGCATGCTGGATGGCCGAACATGTCTGAAATACTGAGAGTGGTGGACCTGGTCAAACATTTCCCTCTGCGCCGCGGCTTCCTCGGCCGGACGAAGCAATACGTCCGCGCGGTGGACGGCATATCCTTTTCCGTGGGGATGCATGAAACTCTGGGTGTGGT
>JAJFUA010000217.1 GCA_021372635.1 Desulfobacteraceae bacterium
TTCGGGGAGTTCCACGAACACGATGTCTCCGAGCTGGTCCTGGGCGTAATCGGTGATGCCCACCTGGATCTTCCGGCCGCCGAGTTCCCTGGCCCATTCATGGTTCTCGGTGTAACGAACGTCTTCCGGAAAGCTCAATTCGCTGATTTCCTTCATGGATTCTCCTCCTTATCTGGATCGTGCAACTAAAGACGGCCTGTGCCCCAACGTGGCGGCCCGCCGCGATTCTCTCGTTATTCTGCCTGATTCTGAAATGATGCGCCGTACTGGCGCCGCGTAAAGCGGCCGGAGCCCGCGGATAGGAACCCCTGCCGGTTTCTCAGCCGTGGAGCGATCTGTCCAGCGCCTTGAAGGATGCCTCGGCCATGACCTCCGACACGGTGGGGTGCGCGTGAATGGTGTCCGCAAGGTCTTTCACGGTGCTTCCCATTTTCACGGCGAGCGTTCCTTCGGCGATCAGGTCCGTGGCGTGCGGGCCGACGATGTGGACGCCGAGAATCCTGCCCGTTCCCGCGTCGGACACGATTTTGGCCTCGCCGGCGATTTCCCCTATCGCGTGCGGCTTTCCCAGGGTCCGGAAGAGCACGCTGTCGGCGCGGACGCTGTAGCCGCGTTCCCTGGCCTGCCGCACGGTGAGCCCGACGTTGGCGACTTCGGGCATGGTGAAGATGGCTCCGGGCACGACGGTGTAGTCCATCGCGCGGTTGCCGGAGACTGCGTTTTCGGCGGCGACGAGGCCTTCCGCGGAAGCCACGTGGGCGAGCATGATCCGGGACGGCCCCAGGGCGTCCCCGATGGCGTAGACGCCGGATACGCTCGTCTCCATCCGCTCGTCGGCGATGATCCAGCCCTGCGGGTCCAGCTTCACCCCGAGGGCCTCGATGCCCATGCCGGTGGTGTTGGGCATGCGGCCGACGGACACGAGCAGTTTTTCCGCTTCCAGGACGGAAGGGGTCTCCTGGGCGTCTTTCAGCCCGGGCGGCCACGATCCGACGGTCACCCGAACCCCGCCGTCGCTGCACTCGACCTTCTGAACCGTACGGTTCAGGATGAACTTGATCTTGCGCTTCTTCATCTCCCTCTGAATGACCTTGGAGCAGTCTTCATCGACGCTGGGGAGAGGCAGAAGCCGGTCCATGGCTTCCACGAGGGTGACCCGGGAGCCCAGGGAAGCGAGAATGAAGGCGAATTCGCACCCGATGACGCCTCCCCCGAGAATGACGATGGACTTGGGGACTTCCTGGAGGGACAGGGCGTCGTTGCTGGAGATGATCCGCTTCCCGTCGAAGGGGAAGTCCGGAAATTCCAGGGGCCGCGTGCCGGGGGCGAGGATGAGCCTGCCCCAGGGGACTTCGAGGACCGTGCCGTCGTCCAGGTGGGCGGCCGCAAGGCCGTGGCGCGTGATGACGCCCCTTCCGTGGACGTAACGGATGTGCTGGTGTTCGAGGAGTTCGAGGATCCTCATGGACTGATCGTGGATGATCTTCTGCTTTCGGGCCATCAGCCGCTGCATGTCCGGGACGACCTTCCCCTCGACCCTGAGGCCGAATTCCTGCGCCTGCTGGAATTTTTCCAGCATCTCGGCCGCGGCGACCATGATCTTGGAAGGCATGCAGCCCCAGTTCAGGCAGGTTCCGCCCGCGTTGTCCTTCTCGATGACGGTGACGTCCGCACCCATTTGCGCGGCCCGAAGGGCCGCGATGTAGCCTCCCGGACCAGCCCCGATGACAGCCACTTTTATCGCCATAACCTTCGTTCTCCTCGAA
>JAJFUA010000222.1 GCA_021372635.1 Desulfobacteraceae bacterium
CGGCCATCCGCCGGAACACGGTCGAACTCCGGGTGCGCCTGCTGGAAAAGGCCCTGGAGAGCCTCGACCCGAAAGACATACAGGCCGTGGCGAAGCTGGAATCGGCCGTCGCGCGGGGGAAGCCGCAGGAGGAACCCGCCCCGCCGGAAATCCCGGAGGAGCGGCAGCCCTCCTTCGCGTCGCTCAAGGAAGCCGTAGCGGCGCTGCGGCAAGCGGTCGAAAGAAAGATCGGGACCATGCTGGCCCGCCCGGACACTCTTTCCGCCGGGGCGCTCCGGGAACTGAAACAGTCCCTGGACCTCATGGAAACGCTCGAAGCCGGACAGGCGAAAAAGGAAGCGGAAAACAACGCGAACCGCCCGAAGGGCCTTTCCGACGAAACGGTGCGGGAAATCCGCCGCAAAATCCTGGGGATTCAATGATGTCCGATCCAGTCGACGATAATATTGCCGTTTCAGGACCGGCCGACGAGTTCGAGCCCCCGGCCCTGCTTCCCTACCAGCAGGTGTGGGCCCGGGACGCGAACCACGTCAAGGTCTACGAAAAGTCCCGCAGGATCGGCATTTCCTGGAGCGAAGCCGCCGTCGACGCCCTGCTCGCGGCTTCCGGCAGCGGCATGGATGTCTGGTACGTGGGCTACAACCGCGAGATGGCCCTGGAATTCATCAACGATACGGCCTTCTGGGTCGGGCACTACAAACTGGCCGCGGGAGCCGTGGAGGAGATCCTCGTGGCAGACGAGGACCGGGACATTCTCTCCTTCCGCATCCGGTTCGCTTCCGGGCGCAGGGTGACCGCCCTCTCCAGCCGTCCGAGCAACCTGCGCGGCAAGCAGGGCAAGGTGGTGATCGACGAAGCCGCCTTTCACGAAAACCTTCCGGAACTCCTGAAGGCCGGCCTCGCCCTGCTCATGTGGGGCGGCGCGGTCGCGGTCATCAGCACTCACAACGGGGACGACAACCCGTTCAACGAACTCGTAAAAGACGTCCGCTCCGGCAGGCTCCCGTACAGCCTGCACCGGACGACCCTGGACGACGCCCTGTCGGAAGGGCTCTACCGGCGCATCTGCCTGCGGCTCGGCTCGGAATGGTCCCCCGCCGCGGAAACCGAATGGCGCAGGGAACTGCTCGACCTCTACGGGGAAGCCGCCGACGAGGAACTCTTCTGCATCCCCGTGAGGGATTCGGCGACCTACTTTCCGAGGGCGCTCATCGAAGCGTGCCTGGACGAGACCGCCCCGGTCCTGCGCTGGACCTGCCGGCCCGGCTTCGAGGAACTGGGCGAAGGGGTGCGCCGGAAGGAAGCGAAAGAGTGGTGCGACCTCCACCTGGAGCCGCTCCTGGGAGGGCTTCCGGAAAACCGCGCCGGATATTTCGGGGAGGACTTCGGGCGGAGCGGAGACCTGACGGTGATCGTGCCGCTCCTGGAGGATGGAAACCGCCGGTACCGCGCGCCCTTCATCGTGGAGCTTCGAAACGCCCCCTTCCGGCAGCAGGAGCAGGTGCTCTTCCACATCGTCGACCGGCTGCCCCGGTTCGCCGGTGGAGCCCTCGACGCCAGGGGGAACGGGCACTATCTCGCCGAAGTGACCATGCAGCGCTACGGGTCGTACCGCATCCACCAGGTCATGCTTTCGGACAGGTGGTACGTCGAAAACATGCCCTCCTACCGGGCGGCCTTCGAAGACCGGTCCATCCGCCTTCCCCGGGACCCCGACGTCCTCGACGACCATCGCTCGGTCCGGATGGAAAGGGGAGTCCCCAAGGTGCCCGCAAACGCGCGGGGAAAAGGCCGCGACGGCCTGCAGCGCCACGGGGATTCCGCCGTGGCGTGCGCCCTCGCCTGGTTCGCGGCTCACCAGGCCGAATCGGGGCCGCCCGAATACGAAACGGTGGACGAACCGCGCCTGGCGCAGCGCCGCGGAGCATGGTGAGACGCCGACAGAAAAAAGAGACCCGCGGGATGGGCGAAGCGAACCGCCGCCCACCGGCAAAAGGAAACGAACGCGCCCGGGAGCGGAGCGCAACCCGCGATCGGGCGACGAGTCTCAGAGGAGAGGCGAAGACGATGAGTGACGTCATGCTGTTCGACGCATGGGGACGTCCCCTGGAACCGGGCGGCCTCCGCCGGCCGGAGATGCGGGAAATCGCGACCGCCCAGGTCCGGGACCGCTGGAGCGGCTACCCGTCGAGCGGGCTCACGCCGGAGAGGCTAGCCAGGATCTTCCGGGAGGCCGACGACGGCGACGTGCGGCGCCAGGCGGAACTCTTCGAAGAAATGGAAGAAAAGGACGCCCACCTGTGCAGCCAGTTCCAGACCCGCAAGCTCGCCGTGCAGGGGCTGGAATGGGAGGTGACCCCGCGCGGCGGCGATTCCGCTTCCCGGCGGGTTT
>JAJFUA010000230.1 GCA_021372635.1 Desulfobacteraceae bacterium
ATACATCGAGGCGCGTATGGCTAAAGTCTTTTACACGGAAAGGGATATGGACGACCTTCACGAAAAGGGCGTCACCAGCCTCGACGTGCACGACGATGTGGTGCTGACCGATCTGGCGCGGGACCGCGCCGCAAGGCTCGGGATCCGCCTGCGGCGCCTCCGGCCGCCGGAGGAGGCAACAGAGAAGGCAACGGAGGAGGCGAAACCCGCTGAGGACGTCCGGTCGGTACACGGCCGCATCAGGGCGATCGTCGTGGCGCGCCTGGGAAACGGGGTGGACGG
This sequence comes from Desulfobacteraceae bacterium, assembly GCA_021372635.1. GTDB lineage: Bacteria > Desulfobacterota > Syntrophobacteria > Syntrophobacterales > Syntrophobacteraceae > JAJFUA01. Next base: position 283 of record JAJFUA010000230.1, read on the forward strand.
GCCGCTGCTCGATGCCGTAATCGAGAAGGTTCTCGCGGGGCTTGCCGCCGCCTGACCTTCGGGATCGAGTCCCCGCCGGCGCGTGCCGGCCGGCGGGACGGGTTCGTTCAGGCCTTGCGGCGCAGGGTGAGGATCGAGACTTCTCCGCGGCAGTTGAACCGCACCGGCACCCCCGAAACACCCACACCCCCCGTGGTGAATCCCGTCATGCCGTTGTAGTGCCACACTCCCTCGCAGTACTTTCTCGGGGCGCTGCTGTGGGTGAAGAGCGGGCCGAAGGGCGGGACCTGGATCTGTCCGCCGTGGCTGTGTCCGCAGAGATAGAGCCGCGGGCGGAAGGCGGCCGCCTCCCGGTAAATTTCGTTGGAGTGGGCCAGGAGAATGCAGAAGGCCCCCCTGGGGATTCCATGGAACGCCTGTCCCAGGTCGTGGCATTTGTAGTCGTGGGGGTCGTCCACGCCGGCGAACCAGATCTGCGAGCCGTCGCGTCGGATCGGCATCGAGTCGTTGACCAGGAACGTGATCCCGTCGTTGCGGAGGGGTTCCACGATTTCCAGGCAGTCGTGGTTGCCCACCACGGCCAGGATGCCGTCTTTTGCCCGGATGTGCGGGATGATCCGGCGCAGGCGGGCCAGGGCCTTATCGAAAGGGCCGTACGTTTCCATCCGGAAGTCTCCCCCGAGGATGCAGAGATCGACGGGATGGTCCTTGACCGCGGCGATCACCGCCTCGGTGATTCCGTCCAGGCCGTCGAGGTGGAGGTCCGAGAGGAAGAGCACCCTGTACCCGTCGAAGGATTCGGGCAGGTCGGGAAAGGCCAGAGAGAAGCGGCGCTCTTCGATCTTCAGGGCGTTTTGCATTCCCTTTTCATAGACGCCGAGCAGGCGGAAGACGGTTTTCATGAAAATGTGGTAGTAGAAGGCGTTTTCGAAATTCAGCAGATATTTCAAGGAGTGGGAGGTGATCTGGCAGGAGCGGAATTCCCGCAGCCGGGTGCGCGTGCGCACGGGGCGGGGATAGTCTTCGAAAGGTTCCATCATGAGCACTTCCCTCAGGAACCACGAACCCGTATAAGCCCCCACGCAGAAAAGAAGAAAGACGGCGACGAAGGACCCCGCGCCGAGGGAAAAATACGGCGCGAGCACGGCCAGGGGAAAGAGCCCCTCGAAGCACTGGTCCAGGCCGGGGATGATCTTGCCGCTCGGCCAGCGCAGTCTTCTCTTGACGAAGCTGGAAAGGAGGTCTCCCGCCATGCTGAGGGCTCCGGCGAGAAGCCCCGCCCACCAGGCGATACCGAACAGCGGTGCGAAGACCGCGCCCGTCAGGACGCCCGCCAGAACGCCGCGCAGGGTTTTGTGCGATCCGAAAAGGGGTTCTCCGTTCCCGAGGACGATTCCCCGGTCGAGGGGGGCGTTCCACCGGCCTTCGAGCAAATGGGCCAGGAAAGGGGGGGCGAGATTGACGAGCCAGAGAAGGACCAGTATTTTCAACGCGTCGGCCATCCAACAAACCTGCTGCCTCGAAGCCTGTTCCGTCGAGTGGGTGGAAGTTCAAATCTGAAGCCGGCCCGCCCATGGGGCGGAGACACACACCGGGGACGGATTTGCGGTGCAGGGGCATCCCATCCCCCGCGAACAGAGCCTTATATAGCACTCCTGGCCTGGAAAACTGAAGAGTTTTTCTTTGATAGCCACTCGCAGTCTTAACAAACGCAGGGGCGGAGTGCATCGTCCCCGGTTCCGAACGGAAAGCCCCGTGGTGCCCGTGCGCCTTCCGGGGAATCACGGCGCAGCCTGCATCGAAGATAACGACCGATCCCGCAAAGACAATCCATCCGGTGGAAATAACCGTGGCGGGCTGCGAAGACGGCATCGTGTGATGAGAAAAATGAATGCACCGGTATGAAGAGGATGGAGTCGGGGGCTTTCGATAAAAAGGCGGTTGCTTTGCCTGCCGCATCAAATTTGCGCAGCTTTGATGGACACGGGCGGAGAAGCGCGGTGTGTTTGCACCGTGCAAAAAGAAAAGGCAGAGCGTTTCGTGACTCTGCCTTTCAATGGTGTTTCAGCACAAGATCATATGCTCAGGATCTTTTGAACCTTCTCCTGCAGGCGGCAAGGCCGATCAAGCCGGAACCCACGAGAAACATCGTGCAGGGTTCGGGAACTGCGGAGATCTTAACGACCATGTCGTTGAAATCCTTGTCGCTGCTGTCAAAGGGAGTATCTTCCATTCCCAGGTAATAGGTGCTCTTGTGATCGGGAGAGAAAACAGCGAACTGGTTAGCATTTCCCCCCGTATAGTACGTATTGCCTCCGCCCGTCTTGAAATAGAACCCGTAGTGTTCCGATGGGGTGAAATAGGCACTCTTGGGGGCACTGTCTCCTCCCTTGAAGATCACCTCCGATGCCATGCCCGAGGTATTGTACCATCCGAACTCGTTGATGTTCTTCCAGCCGGCTATCTCAATCAGCAGACCTGCCTGGGCGTCGGTGGATTCCCTGGTAAAAGTGAAGGTCGTCGCGCCGCCCGAGGCGTTGCCATAGTAGCCCGGGGTTCCAACACCAAGAGACCCGTTCAACAGATAGCCGATGTTCGTTTTAGAAGCATCAAGGGACTTCCCGTCCCAGAAGGGAGAATTATCCTCGTTGAGACTGCCCGCAGTCCAGGAGAACCAGCCGGACCCGCCGGAAATCGTCCCCCCGTGTGAGACGCCAGCCGCGCCAAAGGCCAACAAAATCCCAAGCATAGCGATCAAAGCCGTCCTTTTCATCCATGCCTCCTTCTGACCTTGTGAAAATTCCGTTTGGACACTTTCGAAAAAATTTTTATATGAGAATGTGTGCAATAAATGTGCTAAGGAGGAGCAAAACGACTTGGGCGACCAGTAAACTATTGAAATAGTAATATTCACTCACAGGGGTTGTCTCGCGGGAAAACATGGGAGAACGACTACGGGAGGAGTGAATCGTAAAGTTGTTTTACGCGGCAAAAACGGACAGTTTAGCCTGGAATGAGACTGAACCAATGTTTACGCATCTCCTTGGGCACTGTAAGTGAAACCGACATTTTCCCGCAGGCTTAGTCTTTGGAAGATAGGCTTTGTGTAAAGTGATGTGAGAACGTCAGCGGAAGCCGTTATTTTTTCCCCTCGCATGGCTTCGATCCCCGATGGCGGTCCGCGCCGCCGGCTTCCTTTTCAGTGGACCTCGGGGGCGCATTCATGGAATATTGAGCCGAACCGCTGCTGAACCGATCACGGCGGTACCGTTCGGTTTTTCCATGCCCGGGGGAGATTGAGTCATGCAGATTGCCGTCACGCATACCCATACCGATTTCGATGCGCTGGCTTCCCTTGTGGCCGCCACCTTTCTCTACCCCGGGGCGGTCGGGGTCCTTCCCTCTCAACTGCGTCCCAATGTGAAGAACTTCCTGGCCCTGCACAGGGATCTCTTCCAGGTCTTTTCCGCCAGGGAGCTGGACCTGGAGAAAGTCACCGGGTTGGTCGTGGTGGACACGAACCACTGGGGGCGGCTGGATCAACCGGATTTGTTCCGAAACCGGGACGGCCTCTCCATCGATCTGTGGGATCATCACATGAAAGGGGGGGACATCGAACCGGGGTGGAAGTGCCAGGAACAGTCGGGGGCCACGATCACCCTGATGCTCCGGGAGATGAAAGACCGGGACTGCGCCTTTTCGCCCATGCATGCCACACTCTTCCTCATGGGCATCTACGAGGACACCGGGCACCTGGTGTACCCCTCCACACATGCCGAAGACGTTCACGCGGCCGGTTTTCTGCTGGAAAACGGCGCGGACCTGAACGTGGCCACGGCGTATCTTTCATCCTCCTTCGACGGCGGTCATACGGATATCCTGACGAAGATGCTGGAATTTTCGCAGACTCACCACCTGGGGGGCTACGAGGTGGGGGTCCTGCTGATGAAGGTGGAAAACGGCCTGACCATGCTCTCCTCGGTGGTTGCCAAGTACAAGGAGATCAAGGGGCTGGACGCGGCCATCGGGATTTTCACCGCCTGCTCCGACCGGTGCATGGTCATCGGCTGTGCCGGAGTGCCTGAAATCGACATCGGGGGGATCATGCGGAAGCTGGGCGGCGGTGGCCATACCGGGGCGGGTTCGGCAATGGTGCGGTCGGACGACGCCGAATCGGTCCGCCTCCGCGTCATGGAATTCGTCGCGGAGCAGTTGAACCGGCCCCGGACATGGATCCGGGATATCATGTCCAGGCCGGAGGTTCTGGCCCCGCCGAGCCTTTCGCTCCGGGAGGCCCGTTCCATGATCGAAGCCTCCCGCTCGCGCACGGTGCTGGTCGTGGAGGACGGGCGCTTCTGCGGTTCCATCTCCAGGGAGGAATGCGCGAAGGCGAAGACCGAGGCCCAGTGGAAGGCGCCCGTCAAGTCCTTCATGCGGAGGAATATCCCCGTCATGAGCCCCGGCGACGTACCCAGGGAAGCCTTGCGGCTCATGGTGGAAACCGGGGCGGGCGTCCTTCCCGTGATCGAAGACGGCAGGCTTGCCGGCGTCGTGACCCGGGCCGACCTCATGCTCCATATCTACGAGTTTTGAGGCGTCTGCGCCGCAGGTGCCGCATTCCGGAAGGACCTCTGAGCCGTGCTCTGTCCATGGGCCGGCTTCGGCAGGTCCGGTTCATGCGTGCAGGGGGTTCGGCGCGTCCGGTGCGGAGATTGGAACGGCGGTCGGCCGGCCCGCCGTTCCCCGCACGTCGACCCGCGGCCCGGAAGCCGGCGCCGCCTGCGATGCAGCATCAGAGCAGCCGGAAGCTTCCCGGCGGGTTTACTTCTTCTTTGTCTTCGCCGCCGTCACGGAAACCGCCAGTGCCTCGGTATAGGTGATTTCCAACTGGTCTCCCACCTTGATCTTGTTCAGGTTCTTCGGGTTTTCGACCGCGATGGTGACGGTTTTGCCTTCGGGGCCCTTCAGCGTCACAGAGGGCTGCTTCTTGTCGATCGCTTCCACCTTGGCCGTTACGCTGGTTGTGCTTCCCGCTACGCCGCCCGGCTTTTCCCCGGGTTTGGCGGCCGCCACCCCGCCGGCTCTTTCGAAGATCGGGCCGCTTTCGCCGGGTTTCATCATCCGCACGGCCATCGCTTCGGAATACTTTACCGTCACCTTGTCGCCCACCTTCAACTGGGGAAGGTTCTTCGCCTTCTCACTGACGATGACGTCGAAAACCTTGCCCTTGGCCCCCTTCAACGTGACCACCCGCTTCTCGAGGTTGATCGCTTCCACGGTGCCTTTCGCCGTCACGACCCGTTGTTTTTCGATCGATTTTTTCTTGTTTACGGTTTTGGTTTCGACCTGCTGCGCAGAGACTTCGACACCGAAGCACAAAGCGATCAGCATCAATCCCACGGCGATTGCCTTTTTCCTCATGACGTTCTCTCCTCCTCCATGTCTTCAAACGGTTCGGTTGGTTCATCGACCGGCGGGCGGGACCCTCTTTCCGGTTTCGGCGTCCCAGCCCATCCCCTGCCACTATACCGTTGCGTCGAGCAGGTGATGTTCATCCCGCGCGACAATCCCGATTTTCGCTTCGAAGGGGGCACAATCGTGTCGAATTCACGATTTCAACTCCCCTCTTCGAGGGGGAATAAAGGGGTGGTGGTTTTGAGTACTCGAAGCCTTGGAAGAACCCCCTGCGGGGAATTGGAATTATCGCCCACATAGGAAAGCGCTGCTTGTTTCAATAGCATTGATGGGGTGTTCTTCCTGATGATTCGGTCACTTAAGAACTAAAAACCTTTGATCCCTCCTGAAACGGGGGAAATGGGAAAGTCCTTGCCTCAACGGTGTCGATCTCCTGCCAGGGGAGCAACGGCTTCCCTTGACAGGGGGTGAGCCCTTTCCGATTTCCGGCTTCTTCTCGCCAACAAGCTCTCGGCGGGCTTGCCGTGCATTTCCGCGCCCCGGGCGCGAAAGCTCGCTTTTCGGTCGACTTCTTTTCTTCTGGGGATTTGATCCGGGCCCCCAGCCAGTGAACCGTCCGGGCCCGATGTCTTGGACATGAGCTTTCAATGCGAAAGCGATAACTTGTGGTATTCAATAACATGTGAATCGGCCGGAATGCAAGAGCGTATGTACATCCCCGCCGCCACGGGAGACGGTGTGGGCGATCTTGTGCTTGCACCCGGGCATGTCCTCTGGTATCCGGATAGACAGCCCGTCCGGAAGCACGGGAGTCCGGAGCGCAATGCTTTGAATTCACGATTTCAGCTTCCCCCTTTTTCGAGGGGGGATCGAGGGGTGTGGTTCTAAGGGCTTGAAGGCTTGCAGGAAACACACCCCTCGGAAGGCAACAGGGCTCGGAAAGGTTTTTGAGTCCGGGGCGGGAGGGGAGAGGATGACGAAACGGAGTTTACGGGGGAGGGACATGACGGTTCGGATGAGGGGAAGCGTTGCGCTGGGGGGGCTTTGCCTGATTTCCTTCTTGGTTTTTTTGAACGCATCGCCTGCGTTTTCATCCCCGGAAGAGGAACCGACCTTCAGGCTTTCGGAGCACCTGACTCTCGGCATCAAGACCCAGCGCCTGATCGGCAGCCACACCTCCTACGAATTCGGCAATCCCGAGGCTCCCTACCAGGCGCCTCTGAGCCGCCTGGAATTCCCTCTCGATTCCTGGTGGGCCGGCGGCGAACTGCGGGTTATTTTCCCGCGGTTTTCTCTCGGGGCCGAAGTCCTCACGAACGTACCCGGGGATACCGACGGCCGCATGAAGGATTCGGACTGGACCGACGACGACCGCCCGCGCGTGAAGACCATCTACAGCGAAATGCTGTGCCGTCTGCAGACAAGCTATGCCGTCGGGACGGATATCGATCTGAAGGTATCGGACTGGCTGTGCCTGCCGGAGTGGGTCGATTTGCGGCCGGTAGCCGGATTCCGCTACCAGTCCCTCAACCTGCTGGTTCACGACGGGGCGCAGTACGATCTGACGGGGTTATCTCCGCCTTACCACATTGTCGGAAACGCGATCGATTTCGACCAGACCTATTACCAGTACTTTCTGGGCATGCGAGCCGGTTTCGACCTGGGGAAATACGCCGGCCGTTTGAAGCTGAAGAAACTTGCGGTGCGCCTGCAAGTCGACTGGGCTTACGTGGACGGCCACAACCGGGACCACCATCTCCTTCGGGAGGGAGTCCGCTACACGTTCGAGGACACCCATGGAGACGCCTGGCATGGGTTGATCGGCCTCGAGGCCGGGTTCACGGAACATCTTTCCCTTGCCCTGGAAGGCGATTTCCTGGCTATTTCGACGACGGGTTCCCACCGCTTTGTGAACGAATCCTTCGGCGTCGACGAGAAATGGTCGAACGGGGTGAGGGTCTGGTCGGATCAGAACAGCCTGTCCCTGAAGCTGCGGTATGCCTTCTGAACGCGGTTTTTTCCGGACCCGGCGCATGTGGCGTTTCCCGCAATCAGCCCCCCCGGAATCCATCTTCTTTCTCCTCGGAAGAAACCGGCTCGAGATCCCTCGCCTCCGGACGGCATGGGACTTGACATTGCGGGGCACGCTTTTATTATTCTTCACTGTCGTTGAATCGGCCTCCAAACAACACGTAAACCGGCAGAATGGCGCAAGGAAAGGAAATCCCTTTCGATCCCGCCCGGGGCGGGGCCGGAGCGCATGAATCGACTGGAAAGGAGTTTTCATATTCATGGTGGACAGCAACATTTCGAAACACGAATTCAAAGCCGAAGTGAAACAACTGCTCGATATCCTCGTCCATTCCCTCTACACCAACAAGGAGGTGTTCGTACGGGAACTGGTCTCCAACGCATCGGACGCGCTGGACAAGCTGCGGTTCGAAACCAACCGCGGAACGGAGGTGGCCGACGCGGACCTGCCGCTGGAGATCCGGATCACCTTCGACAAGGACCGGAACCTGCTCGTCGTGTCCGATACGGGGATCGGCATGACCCGGGAAGAAGTGATGGAGAACATCGGCACCATCGCCAAATCGGGCTCGGCCGAATTCCTCAGGAAGGCCCGGGAGGAAAAGGGAGGGCTGGAAAGCCTGGTGGGCAGGTTCGGGGTCGGGTTC
>JAJFUA010000243.1 GCA_021372635.1 Desulfobacteraceae bacterium
TCTCGCACTCCTCCAGACATTTATTTTTGTCTTCATTGGCACGGTCGCAGTTGATACAAGGGCTCTTCAGCATGCTCTCGCCTCCTCATGGAAGAAGTATTAAACGCTTTTATATAGTTTACAAGGTAAGTTTCTGTCAAGAGGTTTCTGATTTCACTGGATTCCAGGCGCTGTCCGGGAGGTATCCCACAAAGGCCGCATGAAAGAAACACCACCCGCCGCACGGCCATCCCCCTGCCGCTTATGGTTCATGGTCCTGCTCGGAATTTCAGCCATCTCCGCCGCCTCCATCCTGGTCCGGCTGGCCGAAGCGCCGTCGATCAGCATCGCCGCCTACCGGGTCACGATCGCCTCCCTGGTACTCACCCCGTTTTACGCGGCGGGACGCAGGTCCGGAAGGCACCGCGTCGACCACCGGACGGCCGGCTTCATCCTTCTCGCCGGGGTCTTTCTCGCCTTCCATTTCTTCCTGTGGATACGGTCACTGTCCTTCACCTCCGTCGCCAGTTCCGCCACCCTTACCGGCACCACGCCCCTCTTTACCGTCCTCTTCTCCTGCCTGTGGCTCAAAGAGCGGCCGGGCAAACGCATCCTTCCCGGAATCCTCTGCACCCTGGCCGGCAGCACACTCGTCGCCGGCACAGACTTCTCCTTTTCCGCCAGGGCACTCCAGGGGGATTTCCTCGCCCTGGGTGGCGCCCTGATGGCTTCGGGCTATTTTCTCGCCGGGCGCGTCGCCAGGCGATCGGCCGATCTTTGCGCCTACACCTTCGGCGCCTATGGGACGGCAGCCGTTGTCCTGCTCGCCTGCGCGCTGCTGACGGGCACCCCCCTTTACGGCTTTTCGCCCGGGACATATGTCGTGCTGCTTCTGCTGGCCCTCATCCCGCAACTGATCGGGCATACGACATTCAACTGGACCCTCCGGTTTCTCTCCCCGTCGACCGTGTCCGTCCTGGTTCTCGGGGAACCCGTGGGAGCGACGTTCCTGGCCTACCTCGTCCTGAACGAGGCTGTGCCGCTCCTGAGAGGGGTCGGGCTGCTCATCCTCTGCCTGGGGATACTTCTCAGCGCCCAGGCCGAACCGCAGCCAACGGCAAAACCACCCGGCCCGGCATGAAACCTGCCGCAGGCGAAGCGGCGCCGTTCCCGGAGATTCCGGGCACCCTTTCCGAGGGCTCCGGCCCCATCGTCACCGACCCGTTCCTCAGCATTTTTCCGAATGGGTTCAAGTTGACAGGATGCCAGAAAAACAGTAGTTTCGACTGTTGAAAAGTCGAGGGTTGTTTTCCTATTGATGCTTTTTTCGCGGAAGGCAGGTGGATCATGTTCGTTATTGCCAATCTACTCCTGGCACTGGCCAAAATCCTGCACGTGGTGCTCCAGCTCTACATGTGGGTCATCATTGCACGGGCGATTCTTTCCTGGGTGAATCCCGACCCGTACAACCCCATCGTCCGCTTCCTCTATAACATTACGGAACCCGTTCTCTACAACATTCGAAGGCGCATACCGTCCGATTTCGGCGGGATCGACTTTTCGCCGATGATCGTCATCCTCGTCATCATGTTCCTGGATTATTTTGCGGTTCCTTCCCTCGCGGGAATGGCCATCCGTCTCGGTGTTTAGAGACGAAGGGAGCAGAAGGCAATGGAAACCGGTTCCACAGACCTCCAGCACAAGAGCTTCCGCAGGCGGTTGATGGGGTACGACCCGCGGGAAGTCGATCTGTTCATGCAGCAGACAACCGAGGACATCCAGCGGTTGAAGGCCGGGAACGCCGAGCTGCAGCGGGAAATCCAGGAGCGTGACAAGGAACTCAGGGAGTTCAGGGAGCGCGAAAAGACGATTCGCAACGTGCTCGTGAACGCTCAGAAGACCGTGGAGCAGATGAAGCTGAACGCGGAGAAAGAGGCGAAGCTGATCATCGCCGAAGCGGAGATGAAGGCCGAGAAGATTTCCCAAAGCGCGCACCAGCGCCTGGCCCAGCTACACGGAGATATCGCCGAACTCAAGAGCTACCGGGTCCAGCTGGAAACAAGGCTCCGGGCCACCATCCAGAGCTATCAGCAGTTGCTGGATATGGAAAAAGATGACGAAAAGGAAGACGAAATCGAAAAGAAGGTCAAGTACCTGAACCGCTGAGCGCTGCGACGGAGGCTGAAGAATGAGTATCGACAAGGCGTTGCTGGATATACTGGTTTGTCCCAAATGCAAGGGGGCCATCCGGCTGGACGAGGATCGCAGCGGGTTGATCTGCGATCAGTGCAGGCTTCTGTACGAGATCAGGGACGGCATTCCGATCATGCTGATCGACGAGGCGAAACCCCTGGAAGAATAAGGCAGGTTCCACATGCACGACC
>JAJFUA010000281.1 GCA_021372635.1 Desulfobacteraceae bacterium
GGGCCAGCAGATCCACTCCCATCTGCAGATGCCTGGTGTCGTAGTTGTGGACTCCCCTGATCGTGAGGCGCCTGAAGACGAGGTCGGACGCGTCGGAGGTGAAATTGGCGCCGGCAAAAGCGCTTCCCACTTCGACGTAACGCCCGCCCGTCCTCAGACACTTCAGACCGAGGGGAATCAAAGTCGGGACGCCGGCGGCTTCCATGGCGGCGTCCACGCCAAACCCGCCCGTGATGGTCCGGACGGCGTCGGCGATATCCTGTTCGCTCATTCCGCTGGTGTTCAGCGTATCCGTGGCACCGAAGGCCTTGATGAACTCGAGGCGCTCGTCCACCACGTCGGTGACGATGATGCGGTTGCATCCGTAATGGCTGGCCAGAGCGGCGGCGTAGAACCCGAGGGCTCCCGCCCCCTGGATCAGCACGTTTTCAAAAGGCTGGACCTCGATGGCGTCCCAGGCGGCAACGACGGTCGACAGGGCGCAGTTGGCCGGTGCGACCTCCTCGTCCGTCAGGACGTCCGGGACCTTGACGACGCAGGTTCCGGGCGTGATGTAGCAGTACTCGGCGAAGCCTCCGACGAAGTGCGGGGCGGCGGCGCAACTGTCGTGCCCGTACTTCTTGAGATCCCTGCACTTCATCATCAGGCCCTTCTCGCGGCAGTGATAGCACTTGCCGCAACTGTCCATGATCGTCCAGGTGATCCGGTCGCCCACCTTCAGGGGCCGGTCCCCGGAATCGCGCTCCACTCCCTCTCCCAGTTCCGCGATCGTTCCCACGATTTCATGGCCCAGGATGATGGGCATGGGCGACTTGCGTCGTCCGAGCCACGTGTGGAGGTCGGAGCCGCAGATGGTGCAGCAGGTGATTTTCACCAGGATGCAGCCCTTTTCCACAGTGGGCAGGGGGTACTCAATAATCTCCAAATCCTTGTTGGGAGCCGTCATAACGGCCGCCCTCGCTTTCCCTGTCAAGCAAACCTCCTCAAATCGACTCACTTCGATGTGAAGAAACCGTGATCGGGGTGAATCGTCGTTCCGTTGCCTTTGAATCTGTTACCGGGCCCGGAAGATCCCGTGCGATTCTTCCGGGCCCACTCCCATCAGACTACTTGTCGAACAGCAAGTGCGGGAGGTACAGGGTGATTTCCGGAAACAGGTAAAGAATGATTACCGCAACCACCTGCAGCCCCATGAAGGGCAGCATGCCCTTGTAGATATCCACCAGGTTCCATTCCGGCACGACGCCCTTTAGATAATACGCGGATAGGGCGACGGGCGGAGACAGCCAGCAGCTCTGCAGCGTTACGGCGATCAGGATGGCGATCCAGATCATGTCGACGTGCAGGCCCGTGAGAACCGGCATGAAGATCGGGATGATGATGACCACGATGGGCACCCATTCCAGCGGCCAGCCCAGGATGAAGCAGGCGACCAGGATGCCGAACACGAAGACTGCCGGAGGAAGATCCAGGGAGAGCAGGACTTCCGCGATGTACGCCGGCGTTCCGAAGGCGGAGAAGACCGAGCCCATGAACGTGGATGCGCAGAGCAGGATCATGACCATTGCCGTCGTTTCGGCTGTCCGGTAGAGGGAATCCTTCAACATTTTCATGCTGAGCTTGCGGTTGGCCGCGGAGACGAGGAAGGCGCCGAGGCAGCCGAGGGCCGCGCCTTCGGTCGGCGTTGCGAAACCGGTGATGATGGAGCCCAGGGTGGCGATGATGAGCGCCGCGGGGGGGATCAGGCCGAAGAGCAGTTCCTTGATCAGGTAGGCCTTGGGAACGTCGAGTTCCTCGGCGGAAAGAGGCGGTCCCAGCTTGGGATTGTGAATGACGCGGATCATGGCGTAGGTGCCGTAGACCACCGCCAGGGTGAGACCGGGAAGAATGGCGGCCGCATAGAGCCGTGCCACGGAGATCTGCATGACCGGGCCCATGACCACCAGCATGATGCTGGGTGGGATGAGGATGCCCAGCGTGCCTCCCGCCGTGATGATGCCTGCGGAAAGCTGGGTATCGTACTTGGACTTGGTCATGACCGGGCCGGCCATGAGTCCCAGGATGGTGACGGAGGCGCCGACGATGCCCGTGGCCGCCGCGAAGAGGGCCGCCGTAAAGACGACGCCCAGGTACAGCGATCCGGGAATGCGGCCGCACAGCAGCTGCAGGGCCTTGAACAGGCGGTCCATCAGGCCGGCGCTCTCTAGTAAGTAGCCCATGAACGTGAACAGGGCCACCGCCGCAAGGACCGTTTCGGTCATCTGCCCCCAGTACTGGTACGACATCAGGTGGAACACTCGCTCGCCGATGCCGGCGTACCCGAAGGCGATGGCGAGGAAAAGAAGCGTGAAGGAAATGGGGAACCCGATCATGATCACCACGAACAGGGACGCCAGGAGGACCAAACCAAGAATTTCCAGACTCATTGCTGCCTCCCCTTCTTGATGACCTTGTAGCTCTTGAGCATTTCGGAGACGCCCTGGAGGGTCAGCAAGGCGGTGCCGAGCGGGAGCATTGACTTATAGAAATATGCGGGGGGGCGCCCCGGGGTCAGCAGACGTTCGTGCAGGTCCCAGGATTCGGCGGCGAAGTCCCAGCCGAGGTAGAGGAACAGGAGCATCCCGGGCATGAACAGGGTGATGTAGCAGACGAAATCGACCCATGCCTGGGTGTAGGGAGACCACTTGTCGAAGAACAGGTCTGTACGGATATG
>JAJFUA010000297.1 GCA_021372635.1 Desulfobacteraceae bacterium
AACGAATCACTTGCCCCCACAAGCCCGGGCATGATCACTGACTGGGCCATCCTGAGATCATCTGCCCTATCTGTTCCCCGGGCCAACTTTAAAGCCCTTTCGATCTCATCTGTAACGTTGATCTTCCTTCCCATCGGCAGCCCTCCTGTTTATGTGAGGGCTACTATATCACACCTTCACCTTGAACGCAACTTGCGTATCACGCAATATTTTGCACAAGTCATGATTTTTATTTGAAAATAACAATTCAACCGCGAAACTCCAGTCTGAAAGTCCCCGTTGGGTCTACTGCAGTGCAACGCTGTAATTTGCCGTTTAGATTAAGTTTTTCTTTTATTTTTTATGATATTCCTTAAATTCCAGAAAAACCTGTTTATCCCCTGCCCTCGCTTATCCAAACGCCCGGATCGCTCTCGACCGCAAAAATCGTCCAGACCTCCGGCCGCACTCCTTTTGCCGTCATGCCGACCGGCAAGGCTGCCGATAGATAGTGATGCATCGAACGGATGCACATCCGCGAAAAACGCGCGCGGCCACGCCGCCTGGAGTGGTTTCAGGGGCGGTGGCGATCAATCACGCAGACCTTTACAGGAGTGAAGCGCTTTATGGATCGACGGAATTTTCTGAGGCTCGCCGGCATTTGCTCGGCGGGCGCAGGCGTATTGATGAAAGCCGACCGGCTGTCCGCCAGGGGCATTCCCTCTTCGGCTTTTTCGGTCAAGGCGACGGAGAGGTGCTATCCGGGCCCGCCCCGGGGTTCGTTCCAGACTTCGCTGACCGATCTCTTCAAGATCGGCCCGGGGCCGTCCAGTTCCCATACCATCGCGCCGCTGCGCATTTCGAACCATTTCCGGAGATCCGTCGAGGAACTGCCAAAGGACGCCATAGAGAGAGCGCGTTGCATCGAAGTGAGGCTTTTCGGCAGCCTGAGCGCGACTGGCAAGGGACACCGGACGGACCGGGCCATCCTGGCCGGGCTCCTGGGGCAGAAGTCGGAAACGTGCGATTCCCGACTGATGGACGAACTCGCCGACGAGTCCCGCAAATTCACGACCGCGATCAACGGCAGGACCTTCGAACTGGGCCGGGAGACGATCGTCTGGGACAAGATCGAGCACGACTACCCCTTTGCGAACACCATGGTCGCGAGACTGCTTGCGAAGGACGGCACGCCGCTCCTGGAAAGGGAATACTATTCCCCGGGCGGGGGGTTCTTCCAGTGGAAGGGGGAAGTGCAGCCTGCAAGGGGTAAGCCGGTCCACCCCTACGGCAGCATGACGGAGTTCAGGAAGCTGGCCGAGGAACGGGGAAAGAGCCTCCACGAGATCATTCTCGAAAACGAGAAGGCCATCATGAACGTGAGCGACGCCGAAATCACGGCGCACCTGGACCTGGTGCTCAAGACCATGGAGGACGGCGTGACACAGGGGCTTGCCGAAGAAGGTCTTCTTCCGGGCCCGTTCGAATTCCACCGGAAAGCCAAACGGATTTATGAGCGCTCCCGGAACGCACGGGGAGAGGACGGCTTCTTGCAGCAGATCAGCAGCTACGCCCTGGCCGTTTCGGAAGGCAACGCCGCCGGCCGCCTGGCGGTGACCGCCCCCACCCTCGGCTCGGCCGGAACCATGCCCGCGGTCGTCTACGTCATGAAAAACCACTTGAAGCTCTCCCAGGACGCCATGCGCAAAGGGCTTCTCGCGGCCGCGCTCGTCGGGTTTCTCTGCAAGAACAACGCGGCCGTCGCCGGGGCGGAAGTCGGCTGCCAGGGCGAAATCGGCGTCGCCTCCTCCATGGCCGCGGCAATGATCGCCTATGCCACCGGAGCCTCCCTCGAAGCGACGGAAGTCGCGGCGACCATCGCCCTCGAACACCACCTCGGCATGTCCTGCGACCCGGTGGGCGGCTTCGTGCTCATCCCCTGCATCGAACGCAACGCCTTCGGCGCGCTCAAGGCCTACAACGCCTACCTCATGGCCACCAGCGAACTCACGTCCCAGCACTGGGAAGACCTCGACCGCGTCGTCATGGCCATGCTGGAAACGGGAAAGGCGCTCCCCCAGGCTTACCGCGAGATGGGAACCGGAGGGCTCGGAGTCACTATGGTCGACTGTTGATCCCGGGGGACCGCAGGGCAAATCTCCCGGCCTGCCGTCCCATGTAATGGAAACGCCGGATTTCCGGAGATCGCGGGCGGAAGCGACGAATGCCGCCCGCGGTTCCCTCCCCGCCCGCCGAAGTGCTTGCACCGCACCGCCCCTGCCTGCCTCCCTTTTGAACTTGACAAATTCCGGGTGGGCGCGCATACAAAATATGACTGCTTGAGCGTACAACCTGGCATATTCACATGGGACAGTTCCAATATGCAGAAACAGCCCTCCCCCACACTCCAGGATGCGGCCCCCCGCTACCGCCGGATACACGAGGCGCTGAGGTCCCTCATTCTCTCCGGCAGGGTCCTGCCGGGGGAAAGAATGCCCACCGAGATGGCGATCTCCCGGGAGTACGGGGTGAGCCGCCACACCGCCCAGCACGTGTTCCGCCTGCTGGCCGAAGAGGGGCTCGTCGTGAGGCGCCAGGGGTCCGGGACGTACGCGGCCCCGCTGGGCGGGGAGGAAGGGGATCTTTGCCGGAGCGTCCGCATGCGCCTGGGGGGAATCCACCAGCCGGATTCCTTCCTCGTCAGGGCCCACTTCAAATTCGCCCGCCGTCTCGCCGAGATCACCCGCAATCAACTCCAGGTGGAGGTGATCCACTCCGCGCAGCTCGGGTCCGATACCGAGCAGCTCAAAATGGTCCGGGAGGGCCGGCTGGAGATGTTCGGAGCGGCCATCGACTGGCTGGAACGGGTGGACCCGGTCTACGGCGTGACCAACATGCCCTTTCTCTTCCGCGACATGGACCACCTGAAGCTTTTCGCCGAAAGCCCTTTCGCCCGGCAGCTCCGGGACCGCGTTCTGGACAGGCACGGGATCAGGGTGATCGCGGACAACTGGTTCCGGCTTCCGCGCGTGCTCATCAGCCGCAAGCCGGTCCTCGACCTGACCGACGTCGAGGGGCTGCGGCTCCGGGTGCCGTCGATACCCACTTACATCCGCCACTGGCGGGCGGTGGGAGCGGTCCCCGTCGAGGCGGCTTTCCATGAGGTGAAGGACCGCCTGGAAAACGGCGAGTTCGATGCGGCCGACGTGCCCCGGGACGAAATCTACCGCTCGGGCCTGCACCGCGCGGCGCGCTTCGTCACCGACACGCGCCATCTCTATTCGCGCGCCTGCATCGTGATCGGAGAGGAAAGGTTCCAGGACCTGCGGCCCGACCTTCGGGGCGCCATCCTGGAGGCGGGGGCGGAGGCCGGGCGGGAATATTCCGCCATGGTCCTGGAAATGTGGAGGAACGACAGGGAACGGATGATCCGGGAAGGAGCGGTGTTCATCGAAACGGACATCGAGCCCTTCCGGGACAGGACCCGGCTCCTGGCTCAGAGGATTTTCGGCCCGGAGACGGACCTGCTGGATCTATACAGGAGCATTTTCGAACTGCGGCAGCCGGGCGCAACGCCGGGCCGCGAAGGTTTCAAGGAAGTCCCGGGCGGGAAGGAACCCGCTCCGGCGCTCCGTTGAACGGGAATACGCGAACGACAACATTGCAGGCGGCAGCGCCCGGAATGCCCGGGCGGCCGCCGAAGTGGGGAAAAGCCTCCCGAGGAAGGATCGAGAATGGAAGCGAAAGCTGGCAGCACTTACAATATAGCGGTCATCGCCGGGGACGGGATCGGCAGGGAAGTCATGCCGGAAGGCATGAGAGTCCTGGAGGAAGTCGGCCACAGGTGCGGAATCGGGTTCAACTGGCTCGAATACCCCTGGAGCTGCGATTACTATCGCGCCCACGGCCGGATGTGCCCCGAAGACGCCATGGAAACCCTCTCGAAGAGCGACTCCATATTCCTGGGAGCCATCGGGCAGCCGGACGTCCCCGACCACATTTCACTCTGGCAGTTGCTCATGCCCATCCGGCGCTCGTTCGACCAGTATGTGAACCTGAGGCCGGTGCGGCTCTTCAGGGGCATCTCCTGCCCCCTGGCCGGGATGAAGCCCGGAGACATCGACTACTACGTGGTGCGCGAAAACAGCGAGGGGGAATATTCCCAGATCGGCGGGCGCATGTTCACGGGAACGCCCAGGGAAACGGCTTTCCAGGAATCGGTCTTCACGAGGACGGGCATGGAAAGGATCATGAAATACGCCTTTGAACTCGCCCGCAAGTTGAACAGGCCCCACGTGACTTCCGCCACCAAGTCCAACGGGATCATCCATACCCTTCCCTTCTGGGACCAGGTCTTCAACGAGACCTCGGCGAGATACCCCGGAATCCGGGCCAACCAGCTGCACATCGACGCCTTCTGCGCCAATCTCGTGCTGAAGCCCCAGGCCTTCGACGTCATCGTGGCCAGCAATCTCTTCGGCGACATACTCTCCGACCTGGGCCCCGCGACGACGGGCAGCCTGGGAATCGCCCCTTCGGGCAACCTGAACCCCGAGAGGGAACACCCATCGATGTTCGAACCGGTGCACGGTTCGGCGCCGGACATCGCCGGCCGGCACATCGCCAACCCCATCGGGCAGATCTGGTCGGGGGCCATGATGCTCAGGCACCTGGGCCACGGGGAAGCGGCCGACATGGTCGAAAAGGCCATAGAGACCGTCCTGGCCGAAGGCAAGACCCGGACGCCGGACCTCGGGGGAAAGTCCTCGACGGAGGAAGTCGGCAAGGCGATTGCGGGAGCCGTCTGCTGAGCCGCCCGGCAAGCCCGGTGCTGTTGAGTTGTCGATCCCCATTCCCCCCAATCGAGAGAGGATAAAGAGGGGGTGTTTATTTTAAATAGTTGGAACTTCAGAAAATAACATCCCCAAGGCCCCCTCACGATGCTGCTGCATTAAGCAACCCTTTCCCCCTTGAGTGACAACTCCCATTCCCCTCTTCGAGGGGGGAATGGTGATGATCGCTCCTATGGGAAGGCACCGCTGAGTCAACAGCATTGCGCCCGGATTGGATTCATAAGACGCGAAAGCCCGCTTCCGAACCGACGGAAGCGGGCTTTCGCGCTTTTGGGGGATGTTCCGGGGTGCGGCGTCCCGCACCCCGGCAAGGGATTCGCCTGCTACCGGAGCTTCTCGCGCAGGATCTTCCGGGCGAGGTCGAGGGCGCCGTCCAGCTTTTCCGGCACGTTACCGCCCGCCTGGGCCATGTCGGGCCTGCCGCCGCCTTTTCCGCCGACCTCCGCGACCACCTCGCGGATGAGGTTCCCGGCGTGCACGCGCCCCGTGAGATCCGGGGACACGCCGACCAGCATGAAGACCTTGCCCTCGTGG
>JAJFUA010000301.1 GCA_021372635.1 Desulfobacteraceae bacterium
CCCACCTGGCCTCGAACCAGGGACCGACCGGTTATGAGCCGGTGGCTCTACCAACTGAGCTATGGGCCCACAGACCTCCCATCCCATTGGCAACGCTTATATAAAGAGAGGACCGGAGGGATGTCAAGTCAATTCTGCCGGAGACCTCTCCATTCAGGACGGCTCGACGGACATCCTCCCGGAAGCGGCATCCCGCCCCGTCCTCCGCATTTTCCCCTTTTCAGCCCGCTCTCATCCTGTCAGGGCAACCAGGCAGCGATTCCCCTGCTGACCGAAATAGCTGAAGCTCGTAAAGCTTTCGTCATCCAGTTCCCGCCCGCTCAATCTCCGGTCCGCACAGATGATCCCGACGGCACGGTCCCTGATGAGCAAAGGCATCAAGAAAAAGGACGAAGCTCCTATCCCCGCCTTCTCCTCCTCGGACAACAGGCGATACACTTCCGCCGGCCGCCTGTTCTGCACCCACACCGGCTTCCTGTTCTCGAAAACATAGTTGAAGACGCTTCGCATCTGCGGATTCCATCTGAAATTGAACCCGTCCACGGCTTCCTTCTCCCATCCAAGGGCATGTTTGCCGGCCAGGCTTCCGCGGTCCGACGCGACCAGGGCGAGCAGCACCCGGTCCATGCCGATACCACGGTAGATTCCCTCGAGCAGGATCGAAAAGAGCATGTTGAGATCCATCTGCCTTTCCGTCAGCATGGCCGAAAGTTCCCGGAGAATATCCAACTGCACGAGGTGATCCGGTTCCGGATACTGGCCGGAAGACTGAGCGGCAATTTCGCCGGGCGACTTCGGAGGTTCCGCCCCCGGCAGAGGGATGAGCCTCCCGCAGGCGTTCATCCCATGGGCTTCCGCAATCGCGACTGCGTCCAGGGCGTTTTCATAGACAATTTGCGTCGTCTCCTCGACGGGTATCCGCAGAAACCGGCTCGCGTTCTCCAGCAACTTCCGGACTTCGGGCGTCTTCCAACCGCTTTCCGTACTCATCGCCAGGTTATACCCCAGCGCAAGGCACTGCATGCGCGGATCCGTGGTGCCTTCTCCACGATAGGACTGCTGCAGCAGTTCGCTGAGCTTCCACTCCGAAACCAGCCTCTTGGAAAGCTCGTGCAGGCGGAACCCGAGCACTTCCTTCTGTGCCTTGACGGGATTGACGCCTGGTTTTCGCAGCGCGGCGTCCAACCGGTCGGCCAACTCCCCCCCGAAACACCAGAACGCTATGTAACCGATACGATAGAGCAGTCCGGCAATGAAAACTTCTTCCATCGAGCCGACACTGCGCACCGAGGCGAATTTGCGCGCCTGTACCGCCGCGTGGAAAGCGAGCGCCATTTCCCGGTGGACCTGGACAACCAGCGAGGCCTTCAACAGGGCTTCCGCAAGGGCCGCGGAAAGCGACAGGGTGCGAACCGTATCGAAACCGAGGTTCAGCACGGCACGGCTGATCGTGCTGATCTTTCTGCCTCCCGGATTGAAAACGATGGTATTGGCAGCTCTCAGGACCCGCGCCGTCAACGGCGTGTCCTGAAGGATCACGCGGGCCAGTTCCGTCGAGGAACTGCTGTCCCGGGCGATGATGGAGGAGATGAAATTGGCCGTCCGAGTCAGAATCGGCATTTCTTCCTGGCTCAGTCGGGTCACCCATTCATCGATTTCGCGCACGCTCATTCAACGCTCCACCCATCGGCTATCCATATGAATGTTCATTATACCCCCAAAACGGTGAAAAGCCCTGATGAAGACTATTGAAGAACCCTCATCAAGGCAGATTCCGTTTGTCCCCTGCCTTCGAGGCCGGTCGGCATACCCCTGTCCGCCGCGTGGGTAAACCCACTGCCATGCGTCCCGGACGGAAGGGTCAAGAGTACCTTCCGGAAAGCACTCGCGGTCCGGCAATGCCGTGGATCGCCCCCCGCACGGGGAATAATATTGTCACAGTACCCGGAAAGGGAATGGTAGCCCTGACGTCATAAGCGCACCAGCCCCTCGAAAGGCAGGAATTGTTGCTCCCGGTCGCACAGCCGGGGGAATTCTACGTCTCGATGAAACTCCTGAGTTCCTTGCGGCGGCTCGGATGGCGCAGTTTTCTCAAGGCCTTGGCCTCGATCTGGCGAATACGCTCCCGGGTGACGGCAAAATCCTGCCCCACTTCCTCAAGCGTGTGATCCGCCTTCTCTCCGATGCCGAATCGCATGCGCAGGACTTTTTCCTCGCGCGGCGTGAGAGTCGCCAGCGCCTTGCGCGTCTGTTCGCTCAGGTTCAGATTGATCACGGCGTCCACCGGCGAAGCCACCCTCTTGTCCTCGATAAAGTCGCCCAGGTGGCTGTCTTCCTCCTCGCCGATGGGCGTCTCGAGGCTGATGGGCTCCTTGGCGATCTTCAAAACCTTTCGCACCTTCTCCACGGGGAACTCCATCTTCTCCGCGATCTCTTCCGGGGCTGGCTCACGTCCCAACTCCTGCACCAGGTAGCGCGAGGTCCGAATCAGCTTGTTGATCGTCTCGATCATGTGCACGGGAATCCGGATCGTCCGGGCCTGATCCGCAATGGCACGGGTAATCGCCTGCCTTATCCACCAGGTGGCGTAGGTGCTGAACTTGTATCCCCGCTGATACTCGAACTTGTCGACCGCCTTCATCAGGCCGATGTTCCCTTCCTGGATGAGGTCCAGGAACTGGAGGCCGCGATTGGTGTACTTCTTCGCAATGCTGACGACGAGCCGAAGATTGGCCTCGATCAACTCGCTCTTGGCATCCTTGGCCCGTACCGTCCCGTCCTCCACCCGCCGGAGGAGCTGGCGGAGCGTTTTCGAATCCATCTTCGCTTCCATCTCCCGCCGGACGATCTTATCGCGCGCATCGACCGCCCTGCGGACCAGTCCCTCGAACTCGGCACACGATATCCCCACCGCCGCCGCACAGGCGTCCCTTTCCCCCCCGGCCCCGTCTCCGCTTTCCAAGAGGGCTTTCAACTCATGAAACGGACGTCCGCAAGAAGCTATGCATTCCGCGAAGGTCTTCTCCGATCTCTCGATGTCGTTCAGACACTGACGCAGTTTTTCAATGATGCTGTCGAGGTGGCGCCGGCTGAGATGCATTCCTTTCAGCAGGCTGACGATCCGCTCCTTGTTCTGCTGGACCTGCTCGCTCAACTCCGCGGCCTCTTCCGGAGTGAGACCATTGCCGAGCAGGCTCGCCTGCATGATCTTATTGGCTTCGTCCAACTGCTGCACTTCCTCCAGCATGCCGAGCACCTTGGCCTTCTGGGCTGCTTCCTCCTCCTCGGAAATCTCTTCTTCCACTTCCCGCAGAATCTCGTTCAGGCGCGAATTCTCGCCTTCGAGCTTTCGCTTCAGGTTCATGATCTCGTTGATGCCGATGGAGGATTCCATGATGGCGTTGAAGACTTCCCGCTCACCGACTTCGATCCGCTTGGCGATTTCGACCTCTCCCTCGCGCGTCAGCAGGCACACCTGCCCCATCTCCCTGAGGTACATCTTCACGGGGTCCGTGACGCGGCTCGTCGCATCCGCCTCGATCTGCAGATCGTCTTCCTCTTCTTCGATAAGGGAGTCCGATTCCGTTCCGACCGTTTCGCGAACCACCTGGACCTGCTGTTCGGAATCCACGATCTCGATGTCCATTTCATCGAAGATCATCATCATGTCGTCCAGCTTTTCCGGCGACACGAGATCATCCGGCAAGGCCTCGTTCACTTCGTCGTAC
>JAJFUA010000317.1 GCA_021372635.1 Desulfobacteraceae bacterium
CCCAGGGTGGTCCTCGTGAACGGAAGGCCCGCCGATACGGATGTCGTGCTGCGGGAGGGAGACCGCGTAGTTTTATTCCCCCCCGTGGCGGGAGGGTGACGGGCAATGCGGCGCAGTTCGGCCGGCCTGGAGGGACAACTACTTCGTGCGAATGGAGGTGGCAGATGAGAGGAATGAGGCAGAGTCTTTGGTTGATCGCCCTCGTAATGGGCCTGGCCCTCGCAGTCGGCCCGGCGCTGGCTCAGGACAGCGTGAAGGTGGGTGTGGTGGGTCCGCGGACCGGACCGGCGGCGGCAACGGGGAAGGCATTCGAGGAAGGCATCAGGCTGGCGACCGACTACGTGAACGCCAAGGGCGGCGTGCTCGGCAAGAAGCTCGAAATCGTCTTCGAGGACACCGCGGGCGCTCCGGACAAGGCGGCTTCCGGCTTCGAACGCCTGGTGACGCGCGACAAGGTGGCCATGGTGCTCGGCGAGAGTCATTCCTCTTCTGCCCTGGCCGAAATCGAGGTCGCCGAAAGGTTTAAAGTGCCTTTCATCGTCGTCGAGGCATGGGCCGACCCGATCACCGCCAAGAACTACAAGCACGTTTTCAGGGCCGGTCCCTGCAACAGCGGTGTGGTGAACGAGAGCATCGTGAAATGGGTGGTGGGCGAGAAATTCAAGAAAGTCTACATCGTGGCGGAAAACTCCGACTGGGGCCTCGGCATCGCTGAACTGAGCAAGGCGGCCCTCACAAAGGCGGGCATTCCCTTCGAATCCCTCGTGACCGAGCAGAAGAGCCAGGACCATTACACGGAACTGAACAAGATCAAGGCCTACGATCCGGATGTCGTTCTGGCGTATATCTACGGAACCGGATTACATTATTTCGTCGCCCAGGCCGCTGAAGTGAACCTCACCCCCAAGGCGGTCATCATCGACGGTGCGGGGCCTCCGAGCCTTTGGCCCGATTACTGGAAGAACGTCGGGGATGCCGGAAACCTGGAATGCTTCGTCTCCTCGATGCATGAAAAGGTCGAACTGACCAAGCTGGCGACCGAATTCCGGGAAGCCTACACGAAAGCTTTCAACGGGCCGCCGACCGATTACAAATCCCGCTCCATCTACGACAGCATCCTGATCGCCGCCGACGCCATCAACCGGGCAAACTCCACGGATGCGGACAAACTCGTGGACGCCCTGGAAAAGACGAATCTCCTGGTAACCCGGGGCACCGCGAAATTCGGGCTCGAAAAGGGCGGCCCGTCTTACCACCAGTGGAACCCTCCCATGCTGGTGATCCAGTGGCAGAACAAGCAGCAGACCGTGCTCTATCCCACGGAAGCCGCGACGGGCAAATTGTCGAAAAAGTAGTGGACGGCCGGGGGCCAGGGGGTAAGGACGTGGACATTCCTGGGCTCCCCCTGTCCCCTTCCAGGGGTCGGGATCATCGCCCGGAAGAATACTTGCATTGCCTTAAGTAAAGGTATTGCCGCCGCAGGCGGAAGGACCGGCCGGAAGTCCGGGATCCAGGAGGCGGGATAAGGGAGTCAAAGAGCGCCCCATCCCTCTTATGCAAATACAAACTTACAGGTGAACTCATGTTTGCACTAGCCGTCATGAACGGCCTGGTCATGGGGGCGATTTACGCCCTGGCGGCCCTGGGGGTTTCCCTGGTGGTCGGCATCATGAACGTGGTCAATTTCGCCCACGGGGAAC
>JAJFUA010000334.1 GCA_021372635.1 Desulfobacteraceae bacterium
GTTCACCTGTCCTATCCCCTGGGACTGCTCCTGCGAGGCCGCGGCGATTTCGCTCACCAGTTCTCCCGACTTGGCGACGCTCACCGCAACCTCGTTGAACTCCCGGTTGGTCCTCTCGACCAGGGCCGAACCTTCCTGGACCTTTTTCACCGTACCTTCGATCAGCCTGGCGGTTTTCCTCGCCGCTTCCGCCGCCCTCATGGCGAGATTTCTCACCTCGTCGGCAACCACGGCGAATCCGGCTCCCGCCTCCCCCGCCCGCGCCGCCTCCACGGCGGCGTTCAGTGCGAGCAGGTTGGTCTGGAAGGCAATCTCGTCGATCGTCTTGATGATCTTTTGCGTCTCTTCGCTCGCGCCGGAAATCTCTCCCATGGAAGCCGTCAGGTGCGTCATGGATTCGTTGGCCTTGTCGGCGATCATCCGCGACTGGCTCATGAGCTGGTTGGCATGGCCGGCGTTTTCCGCGTTCTGCCTCGTCATGGCGGCCATTTCCTCGAGAGACGAAGAAGTCTCCTCGATGGCGGAAGCCTGTTCCGATGCCCCTTCGGCCAGTTGCGAACTGGCGTAGGAAATGTGCTCCGCGGCGGCCGACACCTGGTCCGAAGCCTCCCGGATCCCCTGTATCGCGCGGATGATGGGCCGCGTGATGGTCCGCAGGAGAAGCACGGCGAAAGTCAATCCCACTACCGCGCCGAAGAGGATGAAAGCCAGGATGATCTTCTTGCTGCTCGACGCGCCGGACGTGTAGCCGTCCGTAGCCCCCACGGCGACCTCTTTGGCGGCCTTCAGCGTCCCGGCCTGCGCCTCCTCGATCCGCGCCATCGATTTTTGCCGCGTTTCGCTGTTCTTGACGCGCATGGTGAACTTTTCCAGGTACTCACTGGCAAAATTCTTGAGCTTGTCCGAAATGTTCTGGGCCTGCGAGATCGACTTGAGGGCTTCGCCGACGCCTTCCGGGTTTCTTCCGTACAGGAAGTAATTCACCGCGGCCAGCCGGGCCTCCAGGCTCGCCGTATTGATGCCCAGCGACTGGCTGTAGTTTTCGAGTCCTTCCTTGAGCAGCACTTCCGTTTTGGCCAGTTCGGCCTGGATATCGTCGACGTATACGCCGGCGCAGACGACCAGGCGCCAGGGCTTGAAATACTTGGCGAAGGCGATCTTCGGAAAGATCTCGTCCCCCTTGCCCGGCTTGGTCCAGTAGTATTCGGTGGTGGATTCCCCCGCCATGACCGCGTCGCCCACGACCTGCATCATGAACGTTACGCCGGTCTTCTTGTCTTCGATCTTGCTGAAGTCCTGCCCCTCCATTTCAGGATTGTTCCCATGGGCGGCCAGGGTCAAGTTTTCCTTCACGACGAAGAAGTAGTTGTTCCCGTCGAAATGAAGATGTCTGATCGCATCCAGGGCGTCTTCCTGCGGCAACTGCTTCTCGTGGTAATGCTTGAGTATGTCGTAGCCGACCTCGACGACGGACCGGACCTGCTTGTTGGCGTTCGCCTTCAGGCTTTCGGCGGATGAATCCAGGAAGCTCCTGCTGACCTTCGAAGACACCTTGTTGGAGTCGATCCGCGCCCGGGAGGCTATGCCCGCCCCGATTTCCTGCAGGTTCGCGAGGATGGCGGCATCTTCGTCTTCGAGCCTTTTCAGCTCCTCCGCCGATTTCTTGTAGACCTGGAGCGCCTGGACGATTTCGTCGGCCTTGCGGCTGTCCGCCATCTCGCCCTTCAGCCCGGCCGTGAGAGTTTCGAGTTCGTTGATGGACTGCAGCAGTTTCTTATAGGATTCCTCGTTCTTTTTCAGCATGAAATCCTTTTCGAAATTGCGGGCTTCCAGGAGCTTGGAATCAACGTCCCGCGCCGAGCCGTTCAAATGCCCCAGGTCCACCGAGCGGCTCAGGCTGACGAACCCGGCGGCCCCTATGATCATGGCGATAACGATCAGCGCAATGAACCCCCCGAAGATCTTGCCTCCGATTCCCATCTGGAACCTTTTCATCTATCTCCCCCGGTTGCTGTGAGATTTTCGCAAGCTGCGCAGGTACACCCCCCGGCACCTGAAAATGCGCAACCAACGTGAACGGAATGGCCGAGATACATCACAACTGAACGATTTGGAAAGAAGATATGTCTCATTGGCTCATATTTTGTCAAATAACAAATTATTCCGCCGAAAGCGGAGCGAGCCTCCCAGTTTTCTGAACGGCACTGCTGTTTTTCCTCAAGGCATAACCCACCTGGATGCCCAGGGATCGTATCATTACTATCGGCACCTCCGGGCAGATTCTTTATACCTATCTGCATATTCTGACGAAATTCAGGGAAAGCCGGCCGGTCTGCTTTTACGGGCCGCGGCGGCCGGAATCCCGAAGCCAATATCCGCCTGCGGGCAAAAAAAAACCGGAGCGATGAGCGGGGGAAGACACCCCCCGCTCATCGCTCCGGTTTCTCATGCGTTTCCGGCGGCCCGGAGTCCCTACCGGCCGGCCCCCCTGTTCAGGGCTTTGCTCACGGCCTCGCTCAGTTCCTCGATCTTGTACGGCTTGCTCACGACGCCCGAAAAGCCGTATTTCCTGGATTCCGACGAAAGCAGTTCGCTGGAATACCCGCTCGATACGATGGCCTTCACCCCGGGGTCCAGCTCCAGCAGCCTCTGCATCGCCTCTTTGCCGCCCATCCCCCCGGGTACGGTCAGGTCCATGATGACGAGGTCGAACGGCCTGCCCGCCTCCCGGGCCTTCTCATACAGTTCGATGGCTTCGGCGCCGTCCACCGCGTAGGCGACCTCATAGCCGAGGTGTTCCAGCATCATCCCGATGACCTGCCTGACGATCTCTTCGTCGTCCATGACCAGGATCGAGCCGCCTGCGGAGGTCATTTCCCCTTCCGCCGAATCTTCCGTATCCAGGTGCCCGCTCGACGCCGGCAGGTAGATGTGAAACGTCGTCCCGACGCCCGGCTCGGATTCCGCGAAAATATACCCGCCGTGGTTCGTAACGATGGAATAGGAGGTGGCGAGCCCCAGGCCGTGCCCCGACTGCTTGGTGGTGAAGTAGGGATCGAAGATTTTGTGAAGGTCCTCTTTGGCGATGCCGGTCCCCTGATCCTCGATGGAGATGCGCACGTACTGGCCGATGCAGACCGGATGCGTCCGGCAGTCGGCCTCGGAAAGGTTTTCGGCCCTCACCCGGAGCGTGCCGCCGCCCGGCATGGCCTGCCGCGCGTTCACGACCAGGTTGTTGATGACCTGGCTGATCTGCCCCGTATCCACGTCGACGGGCCAGAGGTCCTGTGGAATGGTGAACTCGCAGCGCACGTTCGAGCCGCTGAGCATGAAGCTCACCGTGTCCTTGATCATCTCGGCGATGGACGCCGTCTTCTTGACCGGCGCCCCCCCCTTGGAGAAGGTGAGCAGCTGCTGGGTCAGATCCCTGGCCCTCAGGGACGCCTTCTCGGCGTCCTCCAACCGCGCCAGCACCTTGTCTCCCGGCTTCGAGTACACCTTCGCCAGGGAAATGTTCCCGATGATGGCGCTGAGAATGTTGTTGAAATCGTGCGCGATGCCGCCGGCAAGAACGCCTATGGATTCGAGTTTCTGGACCTTCAGCAGCTCCTGTTCCATGCGCCGCTTTTCCGTGATGTCCCGGAAGACGAGGATCGCACCGATCAGCGTTCCTTCCCTGTCCCGGATGGGCGCGCAACTCGCGGACACGTTCCGCTCGACGCCGTCCCTGGACACGAACCCCGCATGTTCCGGAATATCCACCATGCCGCCGGTATCGAGAACCCTTTCGACCAGGTTGTCGCAATGCTTGCCGGTGCGCATGTCCACGATATCGAGGACTTCCTGGAACGGCTTCCCGGTCGCCTCTCCCTCGGAGTAGCCGGTGAGTTTTTCGGCGACCCGGTTGGCCAGGATGATCCGTCCCTCCCTGTCGGTGGCGACGGCACCGTCCCCGATGCTGCGCAGGGTGACGGACAGCCGCTCCTTCTCTGCGGCCAGCGCCTGGGCGGCGTCCTTCTGGCTGGTGATGTCCCTCAGGATGCTCTGGACCATCCCCGTGCCGGCGTCCACGATCCTCGAGCTGATCTCGACATCGATCTCCCTGCCGTCCTTGCGCAGCAGCCGGGTTTCGAAGCGGGCTCCGTTTTCCTTGTGCCACTGCTCCTCGAGCCTGCTGCTGACCGCTTCCGCCTGGGACTCCGGAAGCATGCGGGAGAGGGTAAGATCGGCGAATTCCTCCTTGCCGTACACCAGGAGTTCCACCGCCCGCTGGTTGACCTGGAGGATCCTGCCGTCGGTATTGTGCAGGATGATGGCGTCGTTGGAGCATTCGAAGAGGTATTCGAAACGCTGCCGGGTCTGCTTGAGCTGCGAAAGGATCAGTCCGTTTTTCAGGAGCGCCCGGTTCAATGTTTCGGACATCTCCTGCCCCTTTTCCGCGGCATGCACGCGGGAGAGGGAAACGGCGGAGATGGCCGCCAGGTAGCCGTAGCCCTTGAGGTCCGTTTCCGACAGGCCCGGCTCGTCCTTGGAGCGGTCGTCGATCACGAGGATTTCCCCGAAGGACTCGCCGCCTATGGACAGGGGAACGATCAGGTAAGGCTCCTGGTACTGCAGCATGTTGACCCGGTGGGGATCGGCGGAAACCTTGAAGAGCCTCGTGTGATACGTCCGGATCAGGTAGCTCAGTTGTGCGTCGAGGGACGGGGAATTCTCCGTCGCGGGTTTTCCGTCCTGTCCCAGGGACAGCGAAAAGGAACGCGGCCGCTTGCCTTCCGTCCAGTACCGGCCGAGGAGCTTGCCCGCGCCGCGGTCGAGGAAATAGACGGCTCCGTAATTCCTCCCCATCTTCTCCACGAGCACCTGGGCGATCCGGGAAAGGATTTCGTCCGTGTTTTCAAGTTGCGCCAGGTCGAGCTGGAAGTCGAGGAGATGATGCAGCTTCCCGATGACGTCCTCGAAATCCCTGATCTGCACGCCCCGGGAGGCCAGCCGGGCCAGTTCCTGGTTTGCGCGCTGCAATGCCTGAAAGTAGAAGGAAACCTCGTCTTCCTCGAAATCCATGATGGAGGCGCGGTCGCTGTAGCGCTTCCCCACGGCTATGGAGAGGTCCTTCAGGTCCCGGGGCTTCAAACGGAGATATTCCGCGATCTCCCTGTCGATGGCCCCCGGTTGATAGGAATCCGGCGAGTCGGCCATGACGTTGTGGGCCAGGGAACTTGCCAGGTTCACGGCGAGAATCACTTCCTTGTACTTCACGAAATCGAGTTCCAGGAGGGCACTCAGAGGATGGTGGTGCAGCCAGATCGCCTGGACCATGACTTCGGGCAGGTTCCACTTTTCGGCAAGCCACTTGCCCGCCGTGGCATGGTCGACCCCGAGAACCTGCTGTTCGGCCTCGATCCAGGGAATCCCCTCCTCGGAATGGAGCGATCGCACCTGGGCGTATTTTTCCGGGAGGCTCTCCTCCAGGATCAGCTTGCCCACGTCGTGGACCATGCCACCCACGAAGGCTTCCGTCCGGTAGTTCGGACAGACCCGCTCCGCGATCATCTCCGCGCACACCGCGCAGGCCAGGCAATGCTTCCACAGCGCCACCTGTTCCTGGGTGCTTGTTCTGCGCAGAGTCTTGACGAGGGATTCGGAAATGGTCAGGCTGAGCAGCGTGCAGCGGATCTGCGAGAAGCCGAGGATGAGGATGGCCCTCTGCACGGAAGTGATCCGCGCACCGGTGGCGGCGGAATGAACCATCTTGAGGAGCTTCATGGTCACGGCCTGGTCCGATTCGACCAGCCGGACCAGCTCGTCCACGTCCGGTTCCTCTTCCGTCAGCATCCGCAGAATCCTGCTCGCCACTCCCGGCAGCGCGGGGAGAGTGTCCAGCCTGCGGACGATTCTCTTGATTTCCTGCCTGCTCATATCGGCGCCGGCCGAACGCTCGTCGGCCGAATCCTCCGAACCCTCGGAAAAACCGAACGGATAGATGATCTTGCCCATCCCGGTGCTCGCCCCCCTCTCGATAACCCGGATAAACACCCGAGAAACTCCAGCCCCCCACATCGAAAACAAAACCGATGGATTCACCCCGGCGGGATCGACGGCAGCTCCGTCGATGGTCTCGCCGGGCATTCTTCCGCATGCGTCCGAACGCCGCCGGCGCGAAGCTTCCGGCATCGCCGGCAGGAACCGATTTCTTTTTTTAATAATAATCGAACCGTATGGAAGCGCTTATTTTAACGGCTGTTCTCACTCAACAAAGAAAGCCGTTCCAGCGATGCTCCAGACCCCCTCCTGCGCATGCGCGCCCAAAAAATCTGAAGCGGGCGGGATTTCGTATTATTTTCCCTACCTTCGCCTTCATTGCTACTCCAATCCATAAAAATTGTCCAATGGAAAAATGTGGGATCACCGACGTTTTTTCCATGGGAATGAGAGTTAACAAAGAGCTTCGGACGAAAAGACCGGTGAACGTTTCCGTCCAAGCTTTTTATCGTGGAAAACGGTCCGATACGGGTATAATGAATTAATTCGACTTCTGCTCGGCCGGCTCGAGAAACTCGCCTTCCTTTTCCTTCCGGAACCCGGGAACGGCGCAACCACGATCCGGTGAGCTACGGCAGGCCCCTGCCGGCTTCGAAAAGGAATCCGCCGTGTAAACGGTTGAAATCTGCAAAACAGGTTATAATGCCATCCCATCGGTAATCATTCAGGAAAGTCAAGGACGCCTCGGAGGGTAACATGTCGTCGGACGCCAAAGGGAAACCCCGCTCCCGCAAGATCACCGGGAACCTGCCGGCGGGATGCCTCGTCCTGCTTTGCATTTTTTTCAGCGTCGCCGTCTCATGCTCCAGGGATGCGTCGAGCAAGGCCAGGATCGAAGATCCCCGGAAGAATACCGCCGTGCCCGTCACGGCCGGAATTGCGGCGGAGAAGACCGTGCCCGTGCAGTTGCGCGCCATCGGAAACGTCCAGGCCTTTTCTACCGTCGTCGTCAAGGCGCAGGTGCAGGGAGAACTCACCGGAGTCCACTTCAGGGAAGGCCAGGAAGTGAAGCAGGGTGACCGGCTCTTCACCATCGACGGCCGTTCCTACGAGGCGAAGCTGCACCTTGCGGAAGCGGCCCTGGCGAGGGACAGGGCACAGCTCGCGAACGCGAGGAAACAGGTCGAACGATACGGCTCCGTCGTCAAGAAAGGCTACGTCACCGAGGAACAGTTCGATACGATCAAGGCCAACTTCGACGCTCTTGAGGCGAGCGTACGCGCGGATGAAGCCACGATAGAGAGCGCCAGGCTCGATCTTTCCTTCTGCACCATCCACTCTCCCATCGACGGCGTGACGGGAGGCCTCAGGGTGAACCGCGGCAATATCATCAAGATAATCGACAACGACAAACCCCTGGTGACCATCAACCAGGTGGACCCCGTGTACGTGGCCTTCTCCATCCCCGAGCGGAACCTGCCGCAGGTAAAAAAGCACATGGCGGGCCGGAAGCTCGTCGTGGAAGCAAGCATCCCCGCCGACGCGGCGCTGACCGCAACCGGGGAACTCACCTTCATCGAAAACGAGGTGGACGTGAGCACCGGCACCATCCAGATGAAGGCGATTTTTCTCAACACGGACCGGAAACTGTGGCCGGGCCAGTTCGTCAATGTCACTGTGACGCTCGCGAGCCAGGCCGGTAAGACGGTCGTCCCGTCCCGCGCGATCCAGTTCGGTCAGGCGGGGCAATATGTGTTCGTGGTCAAAGCCGACATGAAAGCCGAATACCGGCAGGTCACCGTCGGTTCCCGCCTCGACGAGGAGGTCGTCATCGAAAACGGGGTCGCTCCGGGTGAAAAGGTCGTGACGGACGGCCATCTGCAGCTCAAGAACGGCTCGCTGGTGAAGCTCGTGGACGGCTCGGAGAAGGGCGGCGAAGGGAAGAACCCATGAACGTCACGGAATTGTTCATCCGCCGGCCCGTCATGACCACCCTGGTCATGTCCGCGATCCTTCTCTTCGGCGTCATGGGCTATCGCCTCCTGCCGGTGAGCGAACTGCCGAACGTGGATTTCCCGACCATCCAGGTGACCGCGAACCTTCCGGGCTCCACCCCCGAAACGATGGCCGCCTCCGTGGCCACGCCGCTCGAAAAGCAGTTCACGACCATCGCCGGCCTCGATTCCATGACCTCCACGAGCGCCCTCGGGGTGACCCGCATCACCTTGCAGTTCTCGCTGGAGCGCAACATCGACGCGGCGGCGCAGGACGTTCAGACGGCCATCTCCACGGCGCAGCGCCTCCTGCCGACCGATATGCCTTCGCCGCCCACGTACCGGAAGGTGAACCCGGCAGACCAGCCCATCCTTTACGTGGGCCTGAGTTCCCCCATTCTGCCGCTTTCCGCGGTGGACGAATATGCAGAGACGCTCATGGCCCAGCGCATCTCCATGATCAACGGAGTGGCCCAGGTCCAGGTCTACGGATCGCAGAAGTATGCCGTCCGCGTCCAGGTGAACCCGAGGGTCCTCAATTCCATGGGCATCGGACTCGGGGACATCGAAGACGCGATCGACCAGGCCAACGTGAACATTCCCACCGGGACCCTCTACGGCAAGTACCAGGCATTCACCGTCCAG
>JAJFUA010000220.1 GCA_021372635.1 Desulfobacteraceae bacterium
GTACATGCCGTTCAGCGGCTTTGTCGGGCTGAAGGCCGCGAGGCTTTCGCTTCTGCTGAATCTCGTCGATCCCGGGATCGGAGGGGTCCTTTTTCTCGGCGAAAAGGGGAGCGGCAAGTCCGCGCTCGCGCGTTCCGTCGCCTGTATCCTGCCGGAGGGGGAGAGGGTTGTGGACGTTCCGCTCAACGCCACGGAAGAGGCCGTCCTGGGGGGCATCGACCTGGAGGCCGCCGTCCGCTCGGGGGGTAGACCGCGGGAGGCCGGCCTGCTGGAGCGCGCCCGAAACGGCGTGCTCTTCATCGACGACGTCAACCTCCTGGGGAGCGAGGTGCTGAAGCTGATATTGAACGGCTTCGGGGTGCGCGGAGACGGGGGAAGTCCCGGGGGAGACGGCGCCAATGCCGTTGAAATAGGGACAATGCCGGTGCGCCAGCGCTCCCATTCCCCTCTTGAGGGGGGACAAAGGGGGATGTTGGTTTTTAAGTACTTGAGGCCTTGGAGAAAACACCCCCATGCCCCCCTCAAGGGGGGAATTGAGATTGTCGCTCGACCGGGAAATCGCACGCTTGACGCAACGGTATCGGGAAGAAGTGAGGGGAGTTCCCGGGGACCGTGGCCGCTGGGAACGGCCAGCCCGGAGGAAGGGGCGATTTCCCTTCACCTTATCGACAGGTTCGGCTTGTGCTGCCGGTTCGAGTCGCTGCGCGAAAAGAGCGGCAGGGTGCGCGTCCTGAAGCGGGCTTTGGGGACCGGCGGCGATCCCGGGCGGTTTGCCCGGTGCGATCGGAAGCTGCGGCTGAAAATCGAGGCCGCGAGGACTCTCGTGCAGAAAGTCGAGGTGTCCCGGGAAACCGCGGAACTGATCGTTCGCTGCTGCCTGGAATCTTTCGTGGAAGGCCACCGGGCCGACGTCGTGCTGCAGCGGGCGGCCGTGGCCTATGCCGCCTTGTGCGGCTGCCGCGAGGTAAGGGAGGTTCACGTTCGAAGAGTCCTGCCCCTGGTGCTGGCGCACAGGGCCCGGACCGCCGGGAGCCCGGAGGAGAGGGAGCGGCCCCGGGAACGGGAAAACGAGCCGCAGGACGGAAGAGATGACGAAAAGGGCCGGGAGCCGACGGAAGGAAACCCCGGGGAACGGGAGGAAACGGAGAGCCGGGGAGATGAGCCGCCGCCTTCCGCAGGCCCCCCGCGGGAGGGAGAATCGAAAGAAGAAGTCTTTGCGCCCGGCGACCCGTTCCGGGTCCGGCGCATCGCCTTTCGGAAGGACAGGCTGGAGCGCAGGGAGAGTGGCCGCAGGACCGGTACGAAATACGCCGGCAAGGGCGGGAGGTATGTAAAGAGCATCCTCAGGCCCAGGGAAAACGACATCGCGGTGGACGCCACGCTTCGCGCGGCGGCCCCGTGGCAGTGTGCGCGGGGGAGGACCGGCAGCCTTATCATCCGCCGCGAGGACATGCGCTACCGGCAGAGGGAAAAAAAGATGGGGCACCTCGTTGTCTTTGTCGTGGACTGTTCCGGTTCGATGGGCGCCCGGAAGCGGATGGTCGAGACCAAGGCGGCCGTGCTGTCGCTCCTCATGGACTGCTACCAGAAGCGGGACAGGGTGGCGATGATCGCATTCAGGAAAGACCGCGCGGAAGTCGTTCTCCCGCCGACGTCCAGCGTGGAGCTGGCGGCCCGCAGGCTACGGGAAATGCCGGTCGGCGGGAAGACCCCTCTCGGCGCCGGGTTGCTTGCGGCGCACAACCTGGTTCGAAACGCCCGTTTCAAGGCGCCGCACACCCGCTTCCTGGTCGTCGTCGTAAGCGACGGCCGCGCCAACCACGGCCTTTCCGGGATGCCCGTCCGCGAAGAGGTCGCCGGCTGCTGCACGCTGCTGCAGGAACTCGGGCATATCGACTTCATCGTGGTGGACACGGAAGAAAAATCGGGGTTCATGCGCGCGGACCTGGCCCGTAACCTCGCGCTGGACCTGGGGGCGGACTATTACGCCACGAACGATCTCAAGGCCGGGTACCTCAGGGACATTGTGATGAACGGGATGCTCGCCCTTTCCTGACGCCGGCGCGGCGGTTCACAGCCACAGATCCACCTGGGGAGCGGTTTCTTCCTGGGCCTCCACTCTTTTCTTCCAGTGTTTCCTCTCCTCCTGGATGAGCCTGGAGTGGTCCCTGATCCTGTTCTTCCTGACGTACACGCCGAAATCGTCGTCGGCGGAGAAATGGATGAGCCTCGCCCGGTCTCCGCCGAGGTCCGCCGCAATCAGCGGGATGCCTTCATTCGCCAGGAAGTCCCGGATGAACCGGGCATTGACTTCGCCGACCCGATAGAAGCTGTCGTGCCCGTACACGGCCTTCAGAACGGAAGCCCCGCCGAAGGCTTTTGCGCGCAGATTTTCCCGGTCCGCTCCCAGCCGCAGCATGCGGTTGATGAGGAGTTCCATGGAATGGACCCCGTAGGAGCCTGCTCTTGTGTAGAGCATCCGGGTGCTGCTCGCCCGGTTGCGGTAGCTCAGGAGAAAATGGTTCATGCCGACGATGCAGTTGACGGGATCGTAGAGGCATGCCGAGACGCACGATCCCAGGACGGTGGAGATCGCCACGTTTTGGCCCGAAGCATAGTATTCACCGGGGAAGAGGGTGACGTACCGGTAATTTTTCTTGTATTCCGCTATCATCGGATTCTGCGCACGATTCTCGGCCGCTCCTGCCGGAGGACTCTTTACGACTCGTGATAGCCCGGTGTCGGCTGCCTGCCTGGAAAGGCGCCGAAATCCGCCGGCAGTTCCGCCGGCGCGGACGGCCCGCCGGAATCCAGGATTTCTTCGGGACAGTAGATGGAGACCCGGTTTCTTCCGCCGTGCTTGGCGGAATACAGAGCCTTGTCGGCATTCCGGTACCATGCTTCCGAATCTTCGTCGAATGCCGGGGCGGTGGAGAAATCTACGAGGTGCACGCCCACCGATATGGTCACGAAGGGACCCGCTTCGTTTTCTTTGTGTTCGATCCGGAGGTCTTCGACGGCCTGGCGCAGCTTTTCCGCCATGGCGAGGGCGTTTTCCGTCGAATTCGACATGTACGCGGCTCCGAACTCTTCGCCTCCGAGCCGGAAGCAGTGGTCCCCGGAGCGCTTCATGACGGTCTCCAGGGCCTTCGCCACGCCCACGAGGACTTCGTCCCCCTTCACGTGTCCGTAGGTGTCGTTGTAGAGCTTGAAGTGATCGACATCCAGCATGGCGAAGGCGAGGATCTTGCTGTCCCGCCTGGCGCGGCCGATCTCTTCCGGAAACACCCGGCTGAAGTGCCGGCGGTTGTAAAGGCCCGTCAGGTCGTCGGTGATGGACTGCTTTTCGACGATCTTCCTGTTCGTGATGTCCTCCATGATGATCTTGTACTCGGTCGCCTTGATGTCCTCGGCAAAGTAGAAGACGTTCACGCCGAACCAGTGTTCGGTCCCGTTCGGAGTCCTGCTCCGGATCTCTCCGTCGAAGCGCCCGTTTTTCAGGACGAGTTCGTAGATGTCCTCGATGATGCGGCACTGGCCGTCGGAGTGGGCTGGATCCCGCAGGTTCTTGCCGACGAGTTCCTCCCGGTCGCAATCGACGGCCCGGCAGAACGCGCGGCTCGCGTACGTGATGACCCCTTCCCTGTTGACGCTCAGCATCATCACGAAGCGGTCGACGATATCCATCCTGTGTTCGAGGACCTTGTTCGTCTCCTGCAGTTCTTTGGTGAGGGCGCGTATCCCCAGGTGGGCCTTCACCCTGGAGAGCAGTTCGCTGGAATGGAACGGCTTGGTCACGTAGTCGACCCCGCCCACTTCGAAGCCTTTGAGGATGCTGCCGGGCTCGGTTTTCGCGGTCAGGAAGATGACCGGGACGTCCGTGTAGCCGGGCATCCGCTTGAGTTGTGCGCAGGTTTCGAAGCCGTCCAGCCCGGGCATCATGACATCCATGAGCACCAGGTCGAAGGTTCTCTTCCCGGCCAATTCGAGCGCCTTCCTGCCGTCGGTGGCGAAAAACAGGCTGTATCCTTCCCGGTTGAGGATACCGGCGACGACCTGTATGTTCCTGGGCGTGTCGTCTACGATCAGTATGCCGAGCTTATTGCGGTTAACGTCACTCATGGCGGCTCTCCAGGCTTTTCAGCAGTTCTTCGTAGGCATTCAGGTGCCTTTCCATCCATTCGATGTCGAATTCTTCGGCGCTTTGCAGGAGCGCTTTCCCGTAGGATTCGAGCTGCGGGATGCCCTTGTCTCTCCCGAGGTCCGAGAGGTCGGAGGCCAGGGATTTCACGAGTTCGAAATCGCCGCCTTTCCGGGCGGCTTCCCACTGATCCCGTTTTTCCCCCCGCAGGAGTTCCAGGACTTCCGGCAGTGCCGCGCTGGCCTCCGGCGAAAGGGATGGGGCCGTGAGCTGCGACGCGTCTTCGGGCTGGTCCGTCCGTACGACCGAATGGACGAGGAACCTGGAGAGTTCCTTGAAAAGCCTTCTTTTGCTCATCGGCTTCAGCAGGTAGCCGTCGAAGGGTTCTTCCATCCCGTGCTTTTCATGCTCCATTACGGATGCCGTGAGGGCGATGACGGGGATGCGGCGCAGGTTTTCGTCCTTTTTCAGGATCCTGACGGCTTCGATGCCGTCCATCACCGGCATGCGTATGTCCATCAGGATGATATCCGGGAGCAGCTTCCTGGCCATGGCGAGGCCTTCCTCGCCGTCCTTCGCGCCATAGAAGCACAGATTCGAGTTCCTGAAACTTTCCTCGATCAAGTCCCTGTTGGAGTCGGTGTCGTCGACGACCAGGACTTTGGCCGGTCTGAAATCGATCTGCTTGAGGTAGAAATCCCGGTTGCCGGAATTTTCGGTCACGTCGATGGTGCTGATCGGGATATCCCTGAGCTGTACGGTAAAAGTGGAACCTCTTCCGATTTTGCTGGAAACGCCGAGCCGCCCGCCTCGAGCCTCGACCAGCTTCCTGCATATGGTCAGCCCGAGTCCTGTTCCGCCGTATTTTCTGCTGGACTGGCCTTCCCTCTGCTCGAAGGCGTTGAAAATGCGTTCCTGGTCTTCCGGGGCTATCCCGATGCCGGAGTCGGTGACTTCTATCGTGAGTTGGACCCTGCTGTCGTCGTCCGGAGAGGGGACGGTCCAGGCCTTTACGCGTACGAAGCCCTTTTCGGTGAACTTGATGGCGTTGCCGAGCAGGTTGATCAGCACCTGCCTGAGCCGCACCTCGTCCATGACGAGGCTGGTTGACGCATCCTGCGAGATTTCCATTGAGAATTCGAGGTTGCCTTCCTGCATCTTGTAGGCGAACATTGTCCGCAACTCTTCGAAAAGACGGGACAGGCTCATCGGAGCGTCCTGTATGTCGAGCTTTCCCGCCTCTATCTTGGAGAGGTCCAGGATGTCGTTGATGAGCGTGAGGAGCGTCCGGCTGCTGCTCTTGATGGCGTTGAGATACTTCCGCTCCCGAGGTCCCTCGACCAGCGCTTCGAGGAGTTCGATGAACCCCGCGATGGCGTTCATCGGGGTCCGGATTTCATGGCTCATATTGGCGAGGAACTCCGACTTGCTCGTGTTCGCGGCTTCGGCCTGTTCTTTTGCCGCCAGTGCCTCCTCGCGGGCTTTCCTCAGTTTGTCCTCCAGGGCGTTCCGCTTGGCGATTTCCCGCACCAGCATCCTGTTCCAGAGGAATACGATCGCGATGAGAAGGCCCGCGACGCCGCACACTTTCCAGACCAGGGAGTAATCGACCGGCTGATCCAGGCGGATTTCCAGCCACTTGTCGTAGAATGCCTTCTTGTCGACGTAGGGGATGGCGGCCAGCGCCTGGTTGAGAATCGGTATGAACTCGGGCCAGTCGTTTCGAACCCCTATGGAAAGATCGAACTCATGGTCCGTCTTTCCGGCGATCTTCAGGTTATGGTAGCCTTTCTTCACTGCGATGTGGGAAATGGCCGGCAGGCTGTCTATGACCGCGTAGGCATTGTTCGAGGACACGGCGTTGAGGGCTTCGGAGAGGTTGGGGAACCTCACGAGCGGGATTTTGGGATGATTGAGGCTGATGGTTTTCTCCGGCGGATCCCCCTTGACCACCGCTACGGGCTTTCCGTTGAAGTCTTCGACATCTTTGAAGAAAGGGGTTTCGACTCGAGTCACGACGACGAAGGGAAGGGAGAGTTGCGTCTTTGTGAAAAAAAACATCCGCCGAGCCTCCGGAGGCACGTAGACGCTCGGGAGGCAGTCGATCTCCCGCCTGCCGGCCAGTTGCATGATTTCAGACCAGTTTTTGGCCTTTCTGTATTCAACCTTGATCCCCAGGATACGGCAGGCCATTTCGAGAATATCCGCGGAATACCCCACGGAATGCCCGGATTCGTCGAAAAACTTGAGGGGCGCCCACAAAGGGTCCAGTGTAGCCCTGATGGTGGGATGCTCCCTGATCCAGGCCTTCTGGTCTTCGTCCAGTTGCAGGTCTCCGGCGTCCGGGTCGTGGGCGGCGCCGGAGGCTGGAGCGGTCAGTATCCAAAGGAACAGCAGCAGAACCCCCCCGGCGGTTCTGGCGAATGATCTTGCGGAAGTGTAGTGCATGGTTTTAAAGAACATGTTCCGTCCCACTCTTACCGTTCAGCGGAACCGCCTTTCGCCCCTGCCTGGGGGCGGAATTCCGCCAGTGCGGGCCGGTTCAACGTGAAAAGTCAAAAAGATCGGATAAATGTCTTTGCCGGGCAAGAAATCGTCCGGGATCCTTCGAAAGCGGCTTGATATACTGCAAAATTCGAGCCATGTAATGTAGTCGT
This sequence comes from Desulfobacteraceae bacterium, assembly GCA_021372635.1. GTDB lineage: Bacteria > Desulfobacterota > Syntrophobacteria > Syntrophobacterales > Syntrophobacteraceae > JAJFUA01. Next base: position 6,799 of record JAJFUA010000220.1, read on the forward strand.
GCCGCGTCCGCGCAGCGGCGCGCCCTGCCGACGAGCACGTCCACGCCGGAGATGACAGGGCAGCCCTTGAAAACAGCTCGTTCAACTTGTTAAACTGTTTTTTTGGCCTCTTGAGAGGGTGGGATTGATTCACTGAATTCGGAAGGGCAGCGAGTATGGATACTGTAGTGGTCCCGGTTTGGCTCGATCTTCTTGCGGTTGCGGTCGGCGCCGTCGAGGGAGCGGTTTTTGCGGTGGAAAACGCCGACGAGCAGAAATACGATATTATCGGGCTCCTTGCCATGGCTCTGGCCGTAGGGCTTGGAGGCGGGTTCATCCGCGACGTGCTGCTCAATGTCCCCCTGGCCACACTGCAGACAAACAAATATCTCATCACGGTGATCGCCGCCGCCATCGCTGGAGGGGCCTTCACGCTGGTCATATCCCGCCTCGAGAAGGTCATTGTGGCGCTTGATGCCGTAGCTCTCGGGCTGTTCATGGGGGTCGGCACGATGAAGGCTCTCCACACGCAGCACGCCATCCTCCCCACCATTCTCGTCGGCATCCTGACCGGGGCCGGGGGCGGGCTCATCCGCGATGTACTCGCAAGGCAGAATGTCGTAATCTTTCAAGAGGCCACGTTCTACGCTCTCGCCGCCCTCGTCGGTTCCGTCGTCCTGCTGGTCCTGTATTACTCGGGTATGTCGGCGAACTATGCCATGCTCGTGGGATGCTCGGTAACCATCCTGCTGCGCCTGGCGTCGGTTGCCTTCGATTGGAAGTCCCCGTCCGTCAAGAGATTCGTGATCAGCGGAAGCCGCATCCGGGGCCGGTAGGTTTTGCCCGGCGCCGGGAGTGGACTTGTGCGGTTGCACTGCCTATATAGGGTAGATGGCGAGACCGGCTCGCCAGGAACCTTTTCCCGTTATGAGGCGGAATCACGATGTCTTCTCGAGACAGGCCGAGCGAGGCCTTTGTCGACATCTTTCCTCCGCGCGAAGTCAGAATACTCGGCGCGGGAAGATTCGGCGCACTGGCCGCGGAAAAGATCGGGCGGAAATTCCCCGCGCCGCCATAACCGTCACGGACAGGGAAGCCGGGAGAGTCGAAGGATTCAGCCGGGAACCGGGCATAAGGGTGGAGGTCGACGATGCCGTGGGATCCCTGAGGAGACGACCTCCGGCCGATCGCGTCTGGGTGGTTCCCACGGTGCCCGTGCACGTCGGGTTCGAATGGATCTTCCAAATGCCGAACGTGCCCTCCATGCGAGGCGCTCCAGGTGTTCGATTCAGTGCCTGTATCTTTAGCAAACGAGCAATTTCCCCTGCTTTGAATTCCCCGCGTCTTGCGGTACAGGTGGCCAAGTACCTGCAACCATCTTCATCCCATTCTAGACCGGCCCGCTTTCGAATTCAACGGAGAAACTCCCCGCCACGGCCTTGTGCCAGTGGTTTCCTTTGTAAATATGAAATTATTCGCGTGTGCACTTGGTGGTGCGATGATCGGAACGGCAGTGACCGTTTTCAGCCCGTCTTCACGTTGCCCCGCGATTGCCGGGGTGCCGCTTCGGTAAACGATATGGTGTGAAATTTCATCGATGTGCGCACAGCCGCCGGGTTCATAACCGGTCCGTCCGGCAGATCGGAGATTCAAGACGTTGTGTGCACGAGTCGGGTGCCACGAGGCTCCGAAGCGGTTCAATCGGACATGGCCGATGAACCTCTTCGAACTCCCGATGGCCTCAGATCCAGCGTGGAGCCACCCAACCGGGTGGCTCCACGGTCGATGATGGATTGTATTTCGGGGAGATAGCGGGTGATCTTGTGGGGTTTCCTTTGTGCTTCCGTCTATGTCGATTTCATACTCCCGAGCCCTGCCATCCATCAGGCGGATTCGGGCACCCGCACAGCCAGGGTCGCCTCGGTTCTTTCCTCCTGCGACATGCCCGCGAGAGCTTTGACCTTTCCGATGTCCAGCTTCAGTCCCTCGGCCACACGCCTGCCGTATTCAGGGTCTGCCTTGTAGAAAAGAGCCGTCTGCCGGAGCTGAATTCGCTCCTGCGCCTTGCCGAGATGGTCGACGATATTGCCAATCAGGTGATCCCGGTCCACGTCGGTCATCACCTTTCGAAAGAGCACCCCCGCCTGTTCGAAATCATCGTTGGGGTGGCTTGCGGGATGGCGTCCCGCTTGTCCTGAAAGATCGAAAGGAGGTTCGGAGTCACCGGTGACGGGTGCGGCTCCTCCGAAACTGTTCGGCCAGTAGTTGGGACCGCCCTCGCCGTTTGCGTCCACACGCATGAAGCCGTCGCGCTGATAGCTGTTTTCCGGAGCATGTCTCGGTGCATTGACGGGGATGAGGTGGTAGTTGGGGCCGAGCCGATGGAGATGGGTATCGTGATATGAGAAGACCCGCCCCTGGAGCATCTTGTCGGGCGAAAGCCCGATACCGGGTACGACGTTGCCGGGACAGAACGCCGCCTGCTCTACGTCGGCGAAGTAGTTGCGCGGGTTTCGGTTGAGCACCATCTTGCCGATTTGGATCGGAGGGACTTCGGCGTGCGGCCAGACCTTGGTGATGTCGAATATATCCCAGCGGAAGTCCCTGGCCTGCTCCGGAGTCAGGATCTGCACCTCGAGAGTCCAGGAAGGATAATCTTCATTTTCAATCGAGTTGAACAGGTCGCGCGTTGCGTGGTCGGGGTCCTCGCCGGCGAGGCGCTTTGCCTCTTCGCGGGTGAGATTCCTGATGCCCTGGTCGGTTTTGAAATGGTACTGCACCCAGAAGTATTCCCCCCTGGCGTTGTACCATTTGAAAGTATGACTGCTGTAGCCGTTCATGTGCCGATACGTGGCGGGCGTTCCGCGGTCGGAGAAGAGGATGGTGACCTGGTGAATCGACTCCGGGGTCAGTGACAGGAAATCCCAGAACATGTTCGGGTCGGGCAGGTTGGTGGCCGGATTGCGCTTCTGGGTGTGAATGAAATCAGGGAATTTGAGCGGATCGCGGATGAAAAAGACCGGGGTATTGTTGCCCACAAGATCGTAGTTGCCTTCCTCGGTGTAGAATTTGACGGCGAACCCCCGGGGGTCCCGTGCGGAATCCGCCGATCCCTTCTCCCCGCCGACTGTCGAAAAGCGGACGAAAAGGTCGGTGCGCTTGCCTACCTCGGAGAGGAATCTTGCCTTTGTGTAGCGCGTCACGTTGGTGGTGGCTTCGAAATAGCCGAATGCCCCCGCTCCCTTCGCATGTACCACCCGCTCGGGAATGCGTTCCCGGTCGAAATGTGCCAGTTTCTCCAGCAGGTGAACATCCTGCATGAGCACCGGTCCACGCGGGCCGGCCGTGAGGCTGTTTTGATCGTCGGCTACCGGAATTCCGAAGGCTGTCGTCAAAGTCTTCTTCCGAATTTTCATATCTACCCCCATGCTTGAGTTGTGTTTTCAGCATTTTAAGGACCCTCCCGTGCATGCGCAATCGGGTCCGGTTGAGATTCCTCGACACAGGGGAAATCGGCTGAAGAGGACGGGGCTGTCATGATGCGTCTCACCGCTCGTTATGCAAAGGAGGAAAAAAACAGGGAAGGATTCGGGTCAGGTATCGTCCGGCCAGGACGCAATGTCATGGAGTTTCACTTCGAAAACGGCGGCCCGGCGGTAGCTTCGGAGGATAGGCAGGGGGCGACGTAACGGAAGCACGGCAATGCTCCGGGACTGGCAGCGAGACGATGCTTCCGGTTACGGGGGCTGGTTTTGAGTGAACTTGCTTTACTCTATCGATCGAAGGCATTCGATGCGGCGGCACCTTGCATTCATCTGCCAATCTTCAGAGGCATGCAGATATCCACGATCCATTTGCCTTCGGGATGCTGCCGCGCATCGTTGCGGTAGATCTCGTAGCACGGCCTGTCGTCGCACTCGTATTCGCTGTCGGCAAGCCAGACGAATGCCTCTTCCCATGATTTCCGGAAGTCTTCCGGCCGGATTTCGAAACGGCACACCGCGTGAGGTCCTCCCTGGATGATCTGCAACGCGACCTGCCCCTCGGTCTTTGTCCCTTCGGGAACGCCTATGCAGGCATCCACCCGGCTCATTTCCCGTTACCAAAAGCGATGGAGATTCACCTTCGGGTTGCCACTACGAGAATCGATCGCACGATAATCGGAATTTGTCGGAACAAGGAAATATTATATAGCCAGAATATTCAGCGAACCGCCTGCAAGTTTATGCAATTGCGCAAACAATCAGGAATTGCCGTTGTGGCGGAATATAGTCCCCAATAATATCCGCATTTTATCCTTGTGGTTTGCTTCTTTTTCGATCATATAACTTCTTGAGTGATCCCATTGTCTCCATGATAGAAAACATCTGCGGCAAATCAGAATCCCGGTTGCAGGGAGTCTCCTTTCACGATCGCAGCGCTTTCGCTTTTTCCCGCTCGAGCCCGCGCTGTTTCGCCGCTCCCCGCACATCCGCCCGGCGCATGCTCCGGAAGCGGTTTGGAACGCACCGCCCGGGTTGGTTTCTTCATTCATGGTACCGGATTTGCATCGGTATTTCAACAGTTCGAGGCCGACCGGCCGATAGCGGGCTTCATCCTCTTTTGCATCGATTCGGCATGGAAACATGGGCATTGCACGCACTTCACATGCAGGAGGAAAACCATGAACCGCCTTTGCTCCCACAACTGCCGGGATATACCCGGGCAGGAGGACTGCTGCGGACTGGAGGACATACTCGAATCCTCCCACGACGGCATCTTCGTCACGGACGGCCATGGAAACATCGAAATGGCCAACAGCGCATGGGAGCGCATCTGCGGGGTTCCGAAGGATTTCGTCATCGGCAAGAACGCCCAGGACCTGGTGAATGACAAATTCTACACGGAATCCTCGGTCATGGCGGCCATCAAGGCCCGGAAGAAAATAACCATCATGCTGGAGATGACCCGGGGGGTCAAGGTGGGCCAGAAGATCCTGGCGACGGCCATACCCATCTGGGGAGTGAACGGCAGCATCCGGCGCGTCGTGGCCAATATCCGGGACATCACGGAGATTCTCTACCTCAAGGAACTCCTCGAAAAAACGAGGCAGCTCAATGAAATCTACGCCGCGGAAATCGAGCAGATGCGGTTTCAGCAGATCACCAAGAACAACGACATCGTCGCCTGCAGCTCCGAAACGAAACGGGTCCTGGAGATGGCCGCTCAGGTGGGGAAGGTGGATTCCACCGTCTTGATCACGGGAGAGTCGGGATCGGGCAAGGAAATCGTCGCCAACACCATCCACCGCCTCGGACACCGGAGCGAAGGCCCGCTCATCAAGATCAACTGCAGCTCCATTCCCGAATCGCTCCTCGAGTCGGAGCTTTTCGGCTACGAGGCGGGCGCCTTCACCGGAGCGAAAAAGCACGGCAAGCCCGGCATGTTCGAGATGGCGAACAAGGGGACCCTGTTTCTCGACGAGATCGGGGACATCACGTGCAACATCCAGGCGAAGCTTCTGCGGGCGCTGCAGGAGCACGAAATCATGCGCGTCGGAGGCATCAGGCCGATCGCCGTGGACGCAAGGATCATCGCCGCCACCAACAGGAACCTCAAGGAGATGGTCATCGCCGGGTCGTTCCGGGAAGATCTCTACTACCGGCTCAACGTCGTCTCCATCGAGATCCCCCCGCTGCGCAGGCGCAAGGAG
>JAJFUA010000224.1 GCA_021372635.1 Desulfobacteraceae bacterium
CTCTTCCACGTCGTGGTCCCGTGGTACACGGTCGGCGAGCGGCCTTCCGACATTTTCCGCCCGAGGACGCCTCTTGAAGACGAAGGCCGGTCCGTCTACGTGAACAACGGCTGCACATTCTGCCACACCCAGTTCGTGAGGAACATCGACTGGGACCTGGGGGCGGAAAGGGTCGCCCAGTCCGGCGACTACATCCGGGACATGCCACACCTGATCGGCACCGAACGGACGGGCCCCGACCTGTCGCAGGAAGGCGGCGAGCACCCCGACGACTGGCACCTGGCCCATTTCATCAACCCGAGGTTCACCCGGCCCGAATCGATCATGCCGTCCTGGGCGTTCCTGGGTCCCGCCCGGATCAACGCCCTGATCGCCTACAAGCAGAGCCTCGGCTACAAGATGGCCGACCATCGCGCGGAGCGGCAGCGGAACTGGAAAAAGCTGTCCATCGAGGCGTTCGAGGCCGGCCCGGACAAGAACGTCGATTGGCTGCATTCCATGGTTCCCGAACCCTGGACGAAGCTTCCCAGCCCCTATCCCTCCTCCTCCGCCGATTTTCACCGCGGCCACCGCATCTACCAGGGCTTCTGCATCGGCTGCCACGGCCCGATCGGTGACGGAATGGGCCCGGCGCAGCCCTTCCTCTATCCGCCTCCCCTCAACTTCACCGTCCTCAAGGGAAGGGGCGTCACGGGGGGCATTCTCTACTACCAGATCATGAACGGTATCACGGGAACCGGCATGCCGTATTTCAAACGCGAACTGGAATCGGAAAAGATCTGGGCCGTCGGGAATTACGTGGCCGCTTATTTCATCGGGGAATCGGACGCCGGGTCCGAGCCGCGGGGAATCGAGGCCGCCTACGAACCCCGATGGGTGAATCCCAACCAGCCCCCCATGGAAGAGAAAAGGTAAAACGTCATGTACTTCGCCTGGTCGGGTCTCGTGTTCATCAGTCTTGTCGTCGGCATGGCGGCGTTCCTCTGGGGATTTCGCTCGGGGCAGTTCTCCGACCAGGAAAGGGCGCGGTATCTTCCCTTCCCGGACGAACTCCCGGAAACGCCCGCCAGGTCCGCATCGAAGTCCCTTTGGAACACCGTCGCGCTCCTGGCCGTCGCGGCGGTCGTCCTCTCGTGCCTCCTCGCCCCCCTTGCGATCCTTTACTGGCGCTCGAAAGGTACAGGTTGAACGATGCGATTCTTCTCCCTGGTCGATTTTCAATACGAGGCGATGGCCGTCCTTCTCGGCATCGTCGCCGCGATCCTGGTCTACATGGCGTGGGGAAGCTATCCCAGGTACCGACGGCCCACGAACCGGGAGGAACCGGAGCATCTCAAGGGACACGAAATGGATACGGGGCATTCCGCGGAAAAGAACCCGGTCGCCCCGTTCCTCATCTTCATATACATCGGAATATCCCTCTGGGCCGTTGCCTACATGGTGTACACGGGCCTCTACGGAACGAAGTTCTAGAATGCAGCAGAGGAAAGATTCTATGAGCGGCTGGACGGAAGAAGACGAAACCAGATCGAGCCTGAGAAGCTGGCTGATCCTTTTGGGCGCCGCTGTCGCATTCCTGGTCTGGGGCTCCGTACTCTACTTCGGCGTCGGAGACAAGGGACCCCCGCAATGGGACTACAGCGTCATCCCGGACATACCCGGGCAGTCGCCCTATTCGACCCGCGCCGACAAGGCATATTCCGGGCTGGTCCCAAGGCCGGGGACAGGCGCCGTCGACGGCAACGTCTCGGAACAGCACGTCATGGAACCGTCCAGGCCGATTCCGATCCCGCAGCCGACGGTAAAGAGGCCATAGACATGCACGCAAAAACGCTCCTTCGTTTTCTGAAACTTCTCCTGTTGTGCGCCTTCTGCGCCTTGGCGGCCAACCTCCTTTCGGCCTGCGACTACGCCCGCATGAAGGACGACGAAGCCGTCAACACCTACCGGGAAGCCATGCCGGAGATGCCGAAAAAGGCCATTCCCATCGGGGGCGGCCTGCAGGAACTGCGGGAAGCGAACCCGGAAGACCTGCGGAACCCCACGCCGGCCACCCCCGAGACCGTGGCGCTCGGCGCGGAAAAGTACGGCTACTTCTGCGTCCAGTGCCACGGCGCCAAGGCGGACGGCGCCGGAACGGTGGGGCAGAGCTTCGCCCCCCTGCCGGCCAACCTCACGACAGCCGGCGTCCGGCAGCAGAGCGACGGACTTCTCTTTTACAAGATCAGCCTCGGTTTCGCGCGGCACCCGCCCCTGGCCGCCACGGTCTCCGTGAACGACCGCTGGGCAATCGTCCGGTACATCCGGTCCCTTGCGAACTCCGGGCAAATCCGGGGAGGATGAATTGTGGAACCTGAACTGTCGGCCGTCCTGGCCATCGGATTCATCGGCAGTCTGCACTGCCTGGGAATGTGCGGCCCGCTCGTACTGGCCTACTCGCTGCGGGCCGAAAAGCATACCCCCGGCTCCGGCGTTCCCCGCCGGCGAAGGAGACTCCTGCACCAGGCTTCCTTTCACCTGGGGCGGCTGCTGACCTACGGTTCGCTGGGGGCAGTCGCGGGGGGGCTCCTCGGCGTCGCGCAACTGAGCAGGCTGTTTTCCGGAACGCGTACGGGCGCTTCGCTTTTCGGGGGCGTTCTGCTCATCCTGGCCGGCGCCGCGCTGCTGCGGGCCGTTCCCCTGCCGCGCCCCCTGGTAAAGCTTTTCCAGGCACAGGGGACCCTCACGGCCCGTTTCGTTCCCGGTCTCGTCCGCTCCCCCGGCCCGTTCACCGGGATCGCGCTGGGGATCGCCGCGGGCTTCATCCCCTGCTGCCTCTCCTGGGCCGCGCTCATCACCGCCGCCACGACGGAAGATCCGGTCCGGGGCTTCCTCGTGATGGCCGCGTTCTGGCTCGGTACGATCCCCGCCCTCTTGTCGGCGGGCCTGTTCTCTTCGTTCTTCTCCGTCAAGGTGAGGCTGCTGGGCGAAAAGGCGGCCGCCCTGCTGGTCATTGCCTCCGGTGTGCTGCTCATCACCAGGGGAGCGGGAATCCTTGTATGACCGAAACGGCGGGACATCCTCCAGCATTTCCGAAGCCGCCCGCGAGGAACGGCGACCCGGCGCAGGCGCGTGCAGCCTCTGCGGGCTTCCCGCGGACAGCTCGCCCTTCGAATACGCCGCGGGAGGCGCCGTCCACCGCTTCTGCTGCCCCGGCTGCCTGAACGTCTTCCAGATCCTGTACAACAGCCCGGACGGTCCACCGGAAAACTACAGGGAAACGGAACTCTACAAAGCCTGCCTCGCTTCGGGCCTCATCGCCCGGGGCGCGGCACCTCCCCCGCGGGACGGGACGGCCCGCCGGCCCGATCCGGCCCGTACCCTCGCAGCGGAAGAATACGAAGGGCTGTCGAAGGATCTGACCGTCCGCATCGGCGGCATGTGGTGCACGGCATGCTCCTGGCTGATCGAGGAGACTCTCCGGAAAACCGCCGGAGTCCTGGACGTCCGCGTCGCCTTCCTGAACGACCTCGCCCTGGTCCGGTACCTGCCGCACCGCGTGAGCCCGGCGCGGATTCTCGAACGGATCTCGAAGCTCGGGTACGGGGCTTCCTCCTCCCACGACCCGCTGCGGGAGTCGCAGGAGAAACGGGACCTTTTCCTGCGCCTCGGCATATCCTTCATCCTGACGATGAACATCATGATGATCTCCTTCGCCCTCTACTTCGGCTTTATCGAAGAACTCGGGGAGGGGGCCGTCAGGCTGTTTTCCTATCCCCTGTGGATCCTGGCGACCCCCGTGGTGTTCTACGGAGGCTACCCGATCCTGCGCAGGGCTTTCTACGGGCTGGCGAACCGAAGCCTCCCGATGGACGTGCTGATCGCCTTCGGGTCCCTCTCCGCCTACGGCTACAGCGTGTTCATGCTCGCCGGGGGAAGCATTCATCTCTACTTCGACACGGCCGCCATGCTGGTCGTCCTGGTGCTGCTGGGCCGGTACATCGAAATGCAGGCCCGTGAAAAGGTCTCCAGGGGGATCGACGAACTCTGCCGGCTGGCCGGGGCCAAGGTCCGCCTGCCCTCGGAAACGGGGGAACGCTGGATCGCGGCAGAAGCCCTGCGGCCGGGCGACGAGTTTCTGACCCGCGCCGGGGATGGAATCCCCGTGGACGCCCGCGTCGTCCGCGGCAGCGCAGCGGTCGACGAATCGGCGGTAACCGGCGAGGCGCGGCCGGTCAAAAAAGTCGAAGGAGACGACGTTACGGGAGGCAGCCTGCTCCTGGACGGCGAACTCCGTCTCAGCGCCGTGCGCGTGGGACCGGACGCCTTCCTCAACCGGATGATCGCCCTCATGCGGGAAGCTGTGGCGGGTAAGAACCCCACGGAACACTTCGCCGACCGCGTCACGCGGCGGCTGGTTCCCTCCGTGCTCCTGCTGGCTACCGGCACCGCGCTGGTCCTCCTCCTTGGCGGGGCTCCCGGGGAGGACGCCATGCTCCGGGCGTTGAGCGTGCTCGTCATCACCTGCCCCTGCGCCCTGGGCATCGCGGTACCGCTGGCCAAAGTGAACGCCGTGAGCATCGGCCGGGCCAACGGGATTCTCTTCCGCGACCCCACCGCCCTCGAAAAGATCGGCAAGCTCGACACCCTCGTATTCGACAAGACCGGCACCCTGACCGAGGGAAATTTCTCGCTGCGGTCCGTCGTACTGCGGGAAGATCCGCCGACGGCTGCCGCCGTTCCGCTGGAAGACACCGGGACGCCCGGGGCGGGACCGCCGGAAAGCGTTTTCCCCTGCCCGGAGCGCACCGGCCGCGTGCAGAAAGCCCTGCGGCGGGTCGCCGCCATCGAGTCGCGTTCGGAGCATTTTCTGGCAAAGGCGATTGTTCGAAAAGCCGGAGAACTCCGTATCCCCTTCGAAGAAGCCACGGATTTCGCTTCCTTCGACGGGTCGGGCGTGGAGGGAACCTCGCCGTCCGGCCGGACCTCCGTGGGCAGCCGGCCGTTCATGGCCGCGCGCGGACTGGATCTTTCACCGGAACTGGACCGTTCCGCCCGTTCCCGCGAAGCCGAAGGGGCCACGGTCGTCTTTTTCGGCTGGGACCGGCACACGCGGGGGTTTTTCGAATTCGGCGACACGATCCGCCCCGGCTCGAAAGCCGTCGTCGTGGCTCTGCTTTCCAGGGGAATCGACCTGTGGCTCGTTTCCGGCGATTCCCGGGAAACGACCGGTAGCGTCGCGCGGGAACTCGGCATCGGGCGATGGGCCGGGCAGACGCTGCCCGGGGAAAAGGCGGCGGTCGTCCGGCGGCTGCAGGGCGAAGGACGCCGGGTGGGAATGGTCGGCGACGGCATCAACGATGCGGCGGCCCTTGCGCAGGCGGACGTGGGATTCGCCGCCGGAAGCGGGCAAAACATCGCGCGCGAGGCCTCGGACGTCGCCCTCCTGACGGACGACCCCGAAGGGATGCTCAGAGCCTTCTCGCTTGCGACCCTGACGGCAAGAACCGTCAGGCAAAACCTGTTTTTCGCCTTCTTCTACAACGCGCTCGCGGTGCCGCTCGCCGTTTCGGGATTGCTGAATCCGCTCTGGGCCGCTTTCGCCATGTTCGCCGGAAGCCTTACCGTGACCGGCAACACCCTGCGTATCTCCAGGCTTTTTCGCTCGCGAAGGAGGAACTCTCCCTGCTGACGCACACTGGAAACCTGCAAAACATACACGGCCGGAATCGTCCGTGGCGAAGGCGTTCAGCCGACCGGCCGCTCCCGCTCCCGCGGTTCGCCTTCCGAGTGCCTGACGGGCAGCATGACGATGAAAGTCGCCCCTTCCCCGGGTTTGCTCCTGACGGTGATTTCCCCGTTGTGCCGTTCCACGATCCTTCGGCAGATGGCCAGCCTCACGTCCGATCCACGGTTGGGGCCGCCCCGGCCGTGGAGCCGCTCGGCGCAAAGATTTTCTCGAGGAACAGCCGCTTTGGCGGGAAGGGGAGCGTTCGGCTGCGGATTCCGGTTCAGCGGAATCGCCCGGCGACCCAGCGGTAGTAGAGAACCGAATCGGTCGAGTAGCATCCCAGGGCAAGCCAGATCATGCAAAAGGCCCAGATCTGAGCCCGGGAAACCGGTTCGTGAAAGGCGAAGACCGCCAGCAGAAAATAGCAGCTCGGGGCGATGTACTGGAGAAACCCCACCGTGGACAGGTACAGGCGCTTCGCCCCGATGTTGAAAAGCAGCAGAGGAAAAGCCGTGAACATGGTGGTGGCCACCAGGAGCATGTCGATCCGGGCCCCCGCATGCAGGAAGGCTCCCGCCCCGACCGCGTCCGCATGGACGAGGTAACCGGTGGCCGGCAGCCAGAGGAGCAGCATTTCGACCGTCAGGCCGGTGATGGGAGTGACGGGCATCACCTTGTGCAGCATGCCGTACAGCCCGAAGCTGAACCCCAGGGCCAGGGCGATCCAGGGAACGCTGCCGTAGTCGACGGTCAGATACAGAACGGCCGCCGCGGCCAGC